>NZ_CP108996.1:7991366-8298726 GCF_036226565.1 Kribbella sp. NBC_00709 | reverse complement strand
GACGTGCTCGCCGATTTCGCCGCCGAGCTCGATCTGGCTCCGGCTGTTCTGATTGGCAATTCCGTTGGCGGGTACGCCGCGGCCAGGCTCGCGCTGGATCATCCGGACCGGGTCGCCGGGCTCGTCCTGGTCAATTCCGGCGGATTTGTGAAGGTCCCCCGGCTAGCGCCCCGCCTCCTGGGCATCCCGGCCGTCAGCCGTGTCGTGTTCCCCCGGCTCGTTCCCCGCTACATGAAACCGGACAGCGACCGGGTCCGCGCCATCAGCCGCCGCGTTCAGGACCGTGCGCGCAGTACGACGGGCGCCGCAGTGGCCGCCGCGCTGTGGCGGAGCTTCGCCGATCCGGCGTACGACCTGCGGGCCGACGGGTCTCGGCTCGGCGTACCTGTGCTGCTGGCGTGGGGTGCGCGGGACATCGTGCTTCCCAAGTCCGCCGCACGTCGGACGCAGGCAGCCATACCCGGAGCGGACCTGCAGCTGCTGCCGACCGGGCACGTGGCCTTCGCCTCCGATCCGGACGGGTTCCTGGGCCTGGTGCTGCCCTTCCTCGAATCGGTGGCTGTTGCCGGGAGCAAGCAATGAGCACCGGCGTACGGCAGCAGCGTGCGGCGGCCACGCGCACGAAGCTCATCGCCGCGGGCCTGTCGCTGGCGGAGCGGACCGGACTGGCCGACATGAGCGTCAACCTCATCGTCGCTGAGGCGGGCGTTGCCAAGGGCACCTTTTTTCATCACTTCGGCGATCGGTCGGAGTTCCTGCTGGCGCTGCACACCGAGTTCCACGACCGCGTGTTCGCGGAGATCGAGCAGACGATCGCGGGAATGGAGCCGGGCCGGGACAGGCTGCTCGCGACCGCGAACGCCTACCTCGACGAGTGCCTGCGCCACCGCGGCGTCCGGGCCCTCCTGCTGGAGGCCCGCGTCGACCCCACGATCATCGAAGCGATCGCGTCCCGCAACAAGCTGGTCATCCAACGCACCAGCCCCGACTTCACGGCCATGGGCTGGTCCCACCCCGAACCAACCGCAGCCATGTGGAACAGCGCCGTCGTCGAATCAGCCCTCCTCGAACTAGACACCGGCACCCACCGCCCAGAAGTCCGAGCAGCCCTAGCCCAATTCCTCCACCCATAAGGGATCTGCGCGGTGGGTGAGCTCGGCAGTTACAGGCAGAAGGGGTGGCCGGATGGGTCTGCGTAGCACTGGGAGGTGGAGGTGTTGGGTGGCATGTGGATGGCGCCCAGTCGTTCGGCTCGTTCGATCGCGGCGGGTGCGCCGTCGGGGAAGCGATAGTCGATGTGCAGCTGGGCGGGGTACTGCGGATCCGGGAAGCGGGTTGGGCGAACCTGCGCGTGCTGGAAGGCCAGGTTCGGCAGATCGTCGTCATCGTCGAGGTCAAGCTCGACCCAGGAGGGGAGTTGCGTACAGGCAGAACGGGTGTCCGACGGGAGCAGATGCGTCACCGCGGCCTCCCCACTGGCACTCACCGCGACCCATCGTTCACCCGATGCATCAGACCCGTCCAGACCCGCCGGTACGCCGCGTCGACCGCTTCTGTGCGATCAAGCTGTCAGATCAGTTGCTTCCGCATCAGAGTGATCCGCGTTTCGTAGCGGGTCGTGGATCCGTCCGCAGCCTCCTGGTCCCACGAGCCGGTCTCGCTGCCGCTCACCACATACCCCAGTCGCTCGTACAACGCGCGCGGCCGCGAACTGTTGTCGTCCACGCCCAACTCGACCCAGCTGAGTCCGCGTCCTCGAGCTCGCTGCTCCAACGCCTCGATCAGGACTGTGCCGATCCCACATGAGCGCAGCTCCGTCCGGACCGACAGTTGCCAGAGAGTCGCTCCGCCGGGCGGTTTGGTGTAGTCGACCCCACCAACCGCAACTGGCAGACCGGACGGCGGACAGACCGTCAGGTAGTCGACCTCGCCGCGGCGGGCGCGTTGGATCGCTTCGGCTACGTATGCGAGATCCGTCGGCGTCCCGTACCAGCCGCAGGCGGGTAGGTCCGCTTCGGTCAGGTCGCGAACGGTGAGAGGTACGACAACCTCGGCCATCTCGGCACCCTGGCAGGATGCCGGCGGCGAGTGCCAGCGATTTAGTCTCTTCACCGGAGATGTGACTCATGGGTAACATGTGGGGATGAGTCAGGTGTTGGGGTTGTGGGAGCGGTTGCGTGGGGTGCCGGGTGGAGGGCGGGTGTTTTCTTGGGGGTTTACCTGGAAGGCGCCCTACTTTCGGTCGGTGCGGCCCCGGTTCGTGCAGGTGAGTCCTAACTTTGCGGCGTTGACGTTGCCGAAGCGGCGGGCGGTGCTGAATCACATCGGGACCGTGCATGCGATTGCCGTGTGCAACGGGTTGGAGGCGGCGATGGGGGCCCTGGCAGAGGCGACGGTGCCGGCCGGGAAGCGGTGGTTGCCGAAGGGGATGGAGGTCTCGTACCTCGCCAAGTCGACGACCGATCTGACCTGCTCGGCCGAGACCGACCCCGACAGCTGGATCGTGGGGCCTGATGTGCCCGTCCGGGTGAAGGCGACTCGCGACGACGGCACGGTGGTGGTCGAGGGCACGATCCACCTCTGGGTAACAGAGAAGAAATAGGTCCGCATCAGGTGGGTCGTCCGTCGTAGGGTCGGCGGGTGACTGAGCTGCGGGTGGTGGATGTTGCCGAGGACCAGTTGGACTCGGTGTGGCAGGTGCGGATCCGGTCGTTCGGGCCCGGCGGGGACCGGGACGAGTGGAAGAAGAATGCGCTCACCTTCATGGACGGGCGGTTCCTCGGTGTCGTCGACGGGGACGAGCTCGTCGCGGCGGCGCGGATCTGGCCGTTCGAGCAGTGGTGGGGTGGGCGGCGGGTTCCGATGGGCGGGGTCGCCGGGGTAGTCGTCGCGCCGGAGTACCGCGGTCGTGGTGTCGGCAGCCTGATGATGCGGGCCGTGCTGCAGCGCTGCGTCGACAAGGGGTACCCGCTGACGGCTCTCTATCCGGCGACGACTGTGCTCTATCGGCATCTGGGCTACGAGTTCGCCGGCCATCGGTACAAGTTCGCGTTCCAGGCCGCTGACCTCAGGACGCTGAGTGACGGCAAAGGTACGGCGGTGCGGAAGGCGGGCCGTGGTGATGCCGACCTGCTCCTCGAGCTCGCGGGGAAGGAGCACCAGGCTCGGCGTTCGAGTGGTCCGCTGATCTGGCCGCGCACCGAGGTCGAGTCCTGGCTCGAGGACGAGGACAACTTCGCGTACGTCGCCGACGACGGCTTCGTCGTCTACAACTGGTCGGACGGCGACCTGGCCGTCGACGAGCTGATCTCCGGATCCGAGCAGACCGCGCGCGCCTTGTGGGCGACCGTCGGCTCGGGCGCGTCGATCGCGAAGACGGTCCAGGCGTACTGCCCGCCGTTCGACCCGATCCACCTGCTCGCCGAGCACGAAGCGGACGGTGACACGCGGATCAACCGCTGGATGCTCCGGCTCGTTGACGCACCGGCCGCCATCGCGACGCGGGGCTTCCCGGACGGCGTCGTACTCGAGGCTGACCTGCGGATCGACGACCCGGAGCTGCCCGCGAACACGGGCGACTGGCACCTGTCCGTCGCCGGCGGTTCCGGCCGGCTCACGCCCGCCGACCCAACAAGCGAGGCCCTTCGCGTCGGCCCGCGTGGATTGGCCGCGCTGTACGCCGGTACGCCGCTCGCCGCCCTTCGCGCCGCCGGACTGGTCACCGGGGGAGCGGCCGACGCGGACTCCGTACTGAATGCGGTCTTCGGCGGACCGACGCCGTACATGCTCGACTACTTCTGAGTCGGCGCGTCGATTTCCGGCCGAACAACGCCTCCGACTAGGGTTGTCGAACAAACGTTCGGAGGTGTTCCATGCGGGTGCTCGGCGTCGACCCGGGACTGACCCGGTGCGGCCTCGGCGTCGTCGAGGGTACGCCGGGGAAGCCGCCTGCGCTGGTCGCCGTCGGTGTGATCCGGACGCCGGCCGACCTGGACGTGTCCAAGCGCCTGGTCCAGATCGAGGCCGAGCTGGACGAGTGGATCGCCAAGTACCAGCCGGACGCGGTCGCCGTCGAGCGGGTGTTCGCCCAGCACAACGTCCGGACCGTGATGGGGACTGCGCAGGCCTCGGGGATCGCGATGGTCGTCGCGGCTCGTCGCGGGCTGCCTGTCGCGCTGCACACGCCGAGTGAGGTGAAGGCCGCGGTCACCGGATCGGGCCGCGCGGACAAGGAGCAGGTGACCACGATGGTCACCCGGATCCTCAAGCTGAGCGAGCGTCCGACGCCCGCCGACGCTGCGGACGCGCTGGCGCTGGCGATCTGTCAGGTCTGGCGCGGCGGCGTGGCGAGCAAGCTTCAGGAAGCAGCCGGCACCCGGTCGAATCTGGAGGCCCTCGCGCAGGCACAGTCGCGGCTCCAGTTGGCGCGATTGAAGGCCGCGGTCGCGGCGCAGCAGGGCAAGCGGTGAGCACGGAGATCGGAGGTTGGCGATGATCGCCTTTGTACGTGGACCGGTGGCGGCCATCGGGGTGGACAGCGCCGTGGTCGAGGTCGGGGGAGTGGGCCTGCAGGTGTACTGCGACCCGGGCACGCTGGCCGGGCTGCGGCCGGGCCAAGAAGCCCGGATCTCCACGTCGATGGTGGTCCGCGAGGACTCGCTGACGCTGTACGGGTTCGCCGACGACGACGCGAAGAACCTGTTCGAGCTGCTCCTGACCGCGTCCGGTGTCGGCCCGAAGCTGGCCCAGGCGGCGCTCGCGGTGCTCAGCCCGGACCAGTTGCGGCAGGCGGTCGCGACCGAGGATCTCGTCGTACTGGTGAAGGTGCCGGGCATCGGGAAGAAGGGCGCGCAGCGGATCGTGCTCGAGCTCAAGGACAAGATCGGTGCGCCGTCGAGGACGGTGACCGGGCGGCCGTTGCAGACGCAGGAGGCGTGGCGGGAGCAGGTGGCGGCCGGTCTGGTCGGCCTTGGCTACTCGGCCCGCGACGCCGAGGATGCGGTCACCGCAGTGTCACCACTCGCCGCCGACAGCCCGAGCCCGGCCGTCCCCGACCTGCTGCGCGCCGCACTGCGCGTGCTCTCCAAGGCGTAAGAGATGGAAGACAACGTTCGGCCGCTGGTGTCCGCTGATGCCGTGGATCTCGAGGAGCGCAAGATCGAGTCCGCGCTGCGCCCGCGCACACTGGCCGAGTTCGGTGGTCAGCGCCGGGTCAGCGAGCAGCTCGAATTGGTGCTGCACGCGGCCCGCGGGCGCAATCGGGCGCCGGACCACGTGCTGCTGTCCGGTCCGCCCGGGCTGGGGAAGACCACGCTGGCGATGATCATCGCGAGCGAGCTGTCGGCGCCGTTGCGCGTGACCAGCGGCCCGGCGATCCAGCACGCCGGCGACCTGGCGGCGATCCTGTCCGGGCTGAGCGAGGGCGAGGTCCTGTTCCTCGACGAGATCCACCGGATGTCCCGCCCGGCCGAAGAGCTCCTCTACATGGCGATGGAGGACTTCCGGGTCGACGTGATCGTCGGCAAGGGTCCGGGCGCGACCGCGATCCCGCTCGAGATCCCGCCGTTCACGCTGGTCGGGGCGACCACCCGGGCCGGTCTGCTGCCCGGGCCGCTGCGGGACCGGTTCGGGTTCACCGGTCACCTGGAGTTCTACGACTCCGCCGAGCTGGAGAAGATCGTGAACCGCTCGGCCACGCTGCTCGAGGTCGACATCACCCCGGAGGGCGCGGCGGAGATCGCCTCCCGTTCCCGCGGTACACCGCGGATCGCGAACCGGCTGCTCCGCCGGGTCCGCGACTACGCAGAGGTACGGGCGGACGGCATCGTCACGCTCGCGCTCGCCAAAGCGGCACTCGAGCTGTACGAGGTGGACAAGATGGGCCTGGACCGGCTGGACCGGTCCGTTCTGGACGCCTTGTGCCGCCGTTTCGGCGGTGGGCCGGTAGGTCTTTCGACGCTGGCGGTTGCGGTCGGCGAAGAACGTGAGACCGTGGAGGAAGTGGCCGAACCGTTCCTGGTCCGGTCGGGCTATCTGGCCCGTACGCCGCGTGGTCGCGTCGCCACGCCCGCGGCCTGGCGGCACATCGGGCTGAAGGTCCCGAAGGGCGCGACGTTCGCCGACACGCTCTTCGACACCGATGAGGACTAAGGAGATCGACCCCAACTGAACAGCGGGCGTCGGGGAACGTCCGCGGGCGCCGGAGCGTAGTTACTTCTGTAGTGAGTAACTCAAACGTGACCCGGTGTCATGAGGCACTTGTTGCCGCTCAGGGTTAGACTCCCCGGTGGCCTGACCTGCAGGTCATTCCGCTGCGACCTGCGCGCTTCGAGCAGAGCGTGCCGGACGCCCGTATTTCCGATCGACAAAGGATTCTGAGACCCGATGCAACTCCTCGCCGTACCAATGGCCTCCTCCGGGGGTGGCGGCATCACGCTGCTGCTGCCGCTGATCCTGATCGTAGGAATGATCTGGTTCATGAGCCGCAGCCAGAAGAAGCAGCGCCAGCGCCAGGCTGACACGGTCGCCGCGCTCGCCCCGGGCAGCAAGGTGATCACCACCAGCGGCCTGGTCGGCATCGTCGAGGAGACCGACGACGAGTACGTGACGCTGGAGATCTCCGAGGGCGTGCTGGTGCAGGTGGTCAAGGGCGCGATCGGCCGGGTGGTCCCGGAAGAGGACGCCGCCGCCGAAGGCACCGCCGACGAGTCCACCGATGAGGACGCGGCCGACGACTCGACCAGGGTCGACGTTCCGGACACCGGCCGCGACAAGGCCGATGGCAAGGTCCAGGACACGCCGACGCTGCCGCCGACGCACACCGAGAACTGAATTCCGTCCCACCAGCCTGCGGCGCGGCGTTCGGCGTCCACCTGACGGTGCGGCGCGCCCAGAAGTACGAAGGTTGAATCTGACGTGGCAACGAGTTCGTCGACATCCCGCCCCGGGCGGAGCCTGATCGCCCTGCTGGTGATCGTGGTCCTGCTGTTCGGCATCATGGCGCTGACCAAGACCTGGAAGCCCAAGCTCGGACTGGACCTGCGCGGTGGCACCACCATCACGCTGACCGCCAGCACGTTCGACGGCAAGGGCAAGGTGACCGCCGACCAGATGAACGAGGCGAAGAACATCATCGGCCAGCGCGTCAACGGCGCCGGTGTGGCCGAGGCCGACATCACCACCTCCGGGTCGAACCACATCAACGTGGCCGTCCCGGGCGCCACGAAGGAATCGCTGGTGTCGCAGGTCGGCCAGACGGCCCTGCTGTACTTCCGGATCGTGCTGGGTTCGCAGGCGGCCGCGCCGGCGCCCACGCCGACGACGACACCGACTCCGGGCACCACGCCGAAGCCGACGACGACGCCGAAGGCGAGCACGACGCCGAAGGCGAGCACCACGATCAAGCCGACCACGAGCAGTACGCCGAAGGGCCGGGCCTGGACCAGCGCGCTCGCCGACGCGACGCCGACGCCGACCCCGCCGAAGCCGAGCACCCCGGCCGCGACGCCGTCGACGCCGGCCACCGGCGGCGACCCGCTGAACTACACGCCGGACGCGGCCACGCAGGCGGCGTTCGCGACGTTCAAGTGCGGCGACAAGCAGATCGACGACCCGGCGAAGGCGCTCTTCTCCTGCGACCAGACCGGGCAGAACAAGTTCCTGCTCGGCCCGGCGATCCTCGCGGGTACGGATCTCTCGGACGCCAGTGCGGGCATCCCGCAGAACGGTCTGCAGTGGCAGGTCAACCTGAAGTTCACCGGTGCCGGCGGGGACAAGTTCCTCAAGGCCACCCAGAACATCTCCCAGCGTGGCGACGGCCAGAACCTGTTCGCGATCGTGCTCGACGGCAAGACCATCTCGACCCCGAGCGTCGACAGCCCGATCCCGGGCGGCCAGGCGCAGATCACCGGTACGTTCACCGAGGCCGAGGCCCGCGACCTGGCGAACGTGCTGAAGTACGGCTCGCTGCCGGTGAAGTTCGACATCTCGTCGGTCGAGACCGTGTCGCCGCAGCTCGGTGGTGACCAGCTCTCGGCCGGCATCTGGGCAGGCATCATCGGCCTGGCCCTCGTCGTGATCTTCTGCTTCCTGTACTACCGCGGTCTGGGCATCGTCGTGGTGATGTCGCTCGTGGTCGCCGGCATCCTCACGGGAACGCTGGTGATCCTGCTGGGCAAGGCGATCGGCTTCACGCTGTCGCTGGCCGGCATCGCCGGTCTGATCGTGGCCGTCGGTATCACCGCGGACTCGTTCATCATCTACTTCGAACGACTACGCGACGAAGTGCGTGAGGGCCGGAGCCTGCGTTCCTCGGTGGAGACCGGCTGGGCCCGTGCCAAGCACACGATCATCGCGGCCGACTCGATCTCGCTGCTCGCCGCCGTGGTGCTGTACGTGCTGGCGATCGGCAGCGTCAAGGGCTTCGCGTTCACGCTCGGCCTGACCACGCTGATCGACCTCTTCGTGGTCTTCGTGTTCACCAAGCCGCTGGTCACGCTGCTGGCCCGGACCGACTTCTTCGGTCACGGGCACAAGCTGTCCGGCCTGGATCCGGAGCATCTGGGCGTCGAACGGCTACCAGGGCAGATGAAACCGACAGCCCGGCCGCGGAAGACGCCGTCGACGCGCAAGCCGCTGGGAGGGGAGGTCTGATGTCGAAGCTCGGACAGATCGGTGCCAAGCTGCACCGCGGTGAGGTCTCCTACGACTTCATCGGCCATCGCAAGTTCTGGTTCGGCCTCTCGATCGCCCTGGTGGTCATCTCGCTCGGCGGCCTGTTCGCCCGCGGCCTGGCGCTCGGCATCGAGTTCAAGGGCGGCGTCGAGTACGACGCCGCGGTGAAAGTCACGTCCAGCACGGTGGAGGACTTCACCGCCGCGGTGAAGGCGACCAACGCCAAGGGACTCGGCGACCCGGTCGTCACCACGATCAACGACAACAAGGTCCGGGTCCAGACCAAGCCGCTGGCCCAGGCCGACGTCGGCAACGTGCGGGCGGCGATCGCCAAGGAAGCCGGCATCCCCGCCGAGCAGGTGACCTCGCAGCAGATCGGCGCGTCCTGGGGGCAGCAGATCGCCGACAAGGCGATCCTCGCGCTGATCGTGTTCCTGGTCCTCGTGTTCGCGGTGATCTGGCTGTACTTCCGAGAACCCAAGGCCTCGATGGCGGCGATCATCGCGCTGATCCACGATGTCACGATCACGGTCGGCGTCTATGCGCTGATCGGCTTCGACGTCACCCCGGCGACGGTGATCGGCGTACTGACGATCCTCGGGTACTCGCTGTACGACACCGTCGTGGTGTTCGACAAGGTCCGGGAGAACACCCGGGGCATCACCGGGTCGAACCGGTTCACGTACTCCGACGCGACCAACCTCGCGGTCAACCAGACCGTGGTCCGGTCGATCAACACCACGGTCACAGCACTGCTCCCGGTCGGCGCGATCCTGGTCGTCGGTACGGTCGTGCTCGGCACCGGTCCGCTGAAGGACCTGTCGCTGGCGCTGTTCGTCGGCATCGCGGTCGGTGCGTACTCGTCGATCTTCATCGCCCCGTCGCTGCTCGCGGTCTTCAAGGAGCGCGAGCCCGGGATGAAGGCGCTGAGCAAGCGGGTGTCGGCGAAGAAGGCTCAGACCGCTGCCGCGGCGGCCGCTCCGGTGGCGGTTGCGACCGCGGGTGCCGCGCCGCGTTCCGCCGTACAGGACACGGCGCGGACGTCGGACCGCGCGACCGGCTCCGCGCCGACGCCGTCGTCCCGCCCGATGCGGGCGACGTCGGCCGGGCGTCCGCAGCCGACGCGCAAGCCGCGGTCGAAGCGCGGTAAGTGATGCGGTCGCTCGAGCAGGTTCTCGCCGACGGCATTCGCGACATCCCGGACTACCCGCAGGCGGGGGTGGTGTTCAAGGACATCACCCCGCTGCTGGCCGACCACACCGGCTTCGGTCAGGTGGTGGAGGCGCTGGCGGCGGCCGGGAAGGACGACGACGGGAACCCGGTGGTCGACAAGGTGGTCGGGATCGAGGCGCGCGGGTTCATCCTGGCCGCGCCGGTCGCGCTCGCCCTCGGCGCCGGGTTCGTGCCGGTGCGGAAGAAGGGCAAGCTGCCGGCGGCGACGTACGAGGAGTCGTACGCGCTGGAGTACGGCGAGGCGACCATCGAGGTGCACCAGGACGCGTTCAGGCCCGGTGACCGGGTCCTGGTCATCGACGACGTGCTCGCCACCGGTGGCACGGTCGAGGCGTGCCTCCGGCTCATCCGCCGCTGCGAGGCCGAGGTCACCGGCACCGCCGTACTGCTGGAGCTGTCGTTCCTCCCGGGCCGCAAACGCCTCGAGAGCGAAACCGTCACCTCCCTGCTCACTGTCTGACCCCGATCACTGTCTGGCACCGAACGGGGTCGGACGCGGGCTGTTGCCGGTCTGATTTCGGGCAAACTCTCCGCAGTCGGGAGCTGACCCGGCGTGTTGTCCACAGGGGGTTCTGCCTGGTTGGACGCGGCCCTCTAGACTGGTGCTCTGTCGGCGGAGGGACACAAACGTGGGCGAAGACCCGGCGATGACATCTGCGGTGCCGAACGCCGTACCGCAAGAGCCGCCGCGCGCGCCGTCGCCGGTGCGCCCGGTCTCGCCGACGCCTGCGTCCCAACCGCCTGCCCAACCACCGGCACAGCCGCCAGCCCAGCCGCCGCGGATCGCGCCGGCCCGGGTCCGGGCCCGGCTCGCCCGCCTCGGCGGCACCCGGCATCCGAACCGGGCGCCGATGCTCGAGCCGCTGTTCCGGGTCGTCCGCGCGACCCACCCGAAGGCCGATCTCGGGCTGATCGAGCGCGCCTACCGGACCGCGGAGAAGTACCACACCGGCCAGCTGCGGAAGAGCGGCGACGCGTACATCACGCATCCGCTGGCCGTGGCCACGATCCTCGCCGAGCTCGGTATGACGGCGCCGACGCTGTGCGCCGCCGTACTGCACGACACCGTCGAGGACACGCCGTACACGGTCGAGGAGCTGACCCGCGACTTCGGCGAAGAGATCGCCATGCTCGTCGACGGCGTCACCAAGCTGGACAAGGTCAAGTACGGCGAGTCCGCGCAGGCCGAGACGATCCGCAAGATGGTCGTCGCGATGTCGAAGGACATCCGGGTCCTGGTGATCAAGCTCGCCGACCGGCTGCACAACATGCGCACGCTCGGCTTCCTGCGGCAGGAGAAGCAGGAGCGGATCGCCCGCGAGACGCTGGAGATCTACGCCCCGCTGGCCCACCGGCTCGGTATGAACACGATCAAGTGGGAGCTCGAGGACCTGGCGTTCTCGACCCTGCACCCGAAGGTGTACGACGAGATCGTCCGGCTGGTCGCCGAGCGCGCACCGTCCCGCGACGAATATCTGGCCTCGGTCATCGACCAGGTCCACGAGGACCTGCGCGCCGCGAAGGTGAAGGCCACCGTCACCGGCCGGCCGAAGCACTACTACTCGATCTACCAGAAGATGATCGTCCGCGGCCGCGAGTTCGGCGACATCTACGACCTGGTCGGCATCCGGGTCCTGGTCGAGTCGGTCCGCGACTGTTACGCCGCGCTGGGCATACTGCACGCGCGGTGGAACCCGGTCCCCGGCCGGTTCAAGGACTACATCGCGATGCCGAAGTTCAACATGTACCAGTCGCTGCACACCACGGTGATCGGCCCGCAGGGCAAGCCGGTCGAGCTGCAGATCCGGTCGTTCGCGATGCACCGCCGCGCGGAGTACGGCATCGCCGCGCACTGGAAGTACAAGGAAGACCCGGGCTCGGTCGCGCCGGCCACACCGACCACCGACGTCGGCGGTCCGAACGACATGCCCTGGGTGCGGCAGCTCGTCGACTGGCAGCGGGAGACCTCCGACCCGTCGGAGTTCCTCGACTCGCTGCGGTTCGAGATCAACAACTCCGAGGTCTACGTCTTCACCCCGCGTGGTGACGTGATGTCGCTGCCGACCAGGTCGTCGCCGGTCGACTTCGCGTACGCGATCCACACCGAGGTCGGGCACCGCTGTATCGGCGCCCGCGTCAACGGCCGCCTCGTGCCGCTGGAGAGCACCCTCGAGAACGGTGACGTCGTCGAGGTCTTCACCTCGAAGGCGCAGGGCGCGGGTCCGTCGCGCGACTGGCTGACGTTCGTCAAGAGCCCCCGCGCGCGGAACAAGATCAAGCACTGGTTCTCCAAGGAGCGCCGCGACGAGGCGATCGAGCACGGCAAGGACGCGATCGCGAAGCAGCTCCGCAAGGAGGGCCTGCCGCTGCAGCGCCTGCTGTCGCACGAGACCCTGACCGCGGTCGCGAACTCCTTGCGCTATCCGGACGTCACGGGTCTGTACGCCGCGGTCGGCGAGCAGCACGTGAGCGCCCAGGCCGTCGTACGGCGTCTGATCGAGACGTACGGCGGTGAAGAGGGTGCCGCTGAGGACCTGTCCGAGGGCGTGCGGCTGCCCGCGAGCCGGGACCGCCGCAAGCGCACGGCTCGCGGCGACGCCGGTGTCATCGTCAAGGGCGCGACGGACGTGCTGTCGAAGCTGGCGCGCTGCTGCACGCCGGTTCCGGGCGACGAGATCATCGGGTGGATCACGCGTGGGGCAGGCGTCTCAGTGCACCGCGCCGACTGCGCCAACGTGGAGAACCTGAAGACTCAGCCCGAGCGCATCGTCGAGGTCGAGTGGGCGCCGACCGCCCAGTCCGTCTTCCTGGTCGCCATCCAGGTCGAGGCGCTGGACCGGGCCCGGTTGCTGTCCGACATCACCCGCGTGCTGTCGGACTACCACGTGAACATCCTGTCCGCGGCCCTGACCACCACCCGCGACCGGATCGCCAAGTCCCGCTTCACCTTCGAAATGGGCGACCCGACCCACCTCGGCCACGTCCTGAAGGCAGTCCGCTCGGTCGAAGGCGTCTTCGACGTCTACCGCGTCACCCAGTAGCTCCCCGGCCCTGTTTGTGAGGGTGGGGACACTGCGGGTATGAGTCGAGTCGGGCGTCGGGCGTTGCTGATCGCGGGTGCGGGGTTGCTGGCTGGATGCAGTGATTCGTCGGCCCAGAATCAGCCGAGCTCGACGCCGTCTCCTTCTCCGTCGGGTGCGTCCAGTACGCCTACTCCGACGACGACGATGCCGTCTCCGACACCTGCTCCTTCAAGGACGACGCCTACGCCTACGGTTGTGTTGCCGTCAGTGCGTGAGTGGGTGCCGGGGCCGGGGGAGATCCAGCCTGAGGTGAAGCGACTGGCGGTGGCGGCGGTGATGAAGCTCCTGCAGCCGACCGAGACACCGGCTGCGATCGAGGTGATCGATGCGCAGTACGGCGGGATCCTGAGCGCCTCGGCCAGCGTGCTGGTGCCGTGCCGGGTGTACTCGATCCGGGCGAATCGTCTGATCAACGGCGGTACGACGGTCGACGTACGGCTGAGCAAGTCGTCGCAGGGTACGTGGCGGGTGACCGCGACCCACCCTGCTCAACCCGGAGTGCCGGTTGTGAGCCTTTCGGCCGCCGCGCGTCAGGTGCTGGCGAGCAAGCAGATTGTGTTGCCACCCGCGTCCGCCGCGGACATCCGTTCGGGCCAGGTGCACGACAGTGTGCTCACCACGATGCTCCAGCTCGCGAAGACCTACCGGATCGGGGTCAGCGTGATCCGCTCAGGGCATCCGTTGGATGTCTTCGGCACCGATCGGCCCAGCGATCACCCGCGTGGCCGTGCGTTCGACACCTGGCAGATCAACGGCCACGCGGTGGTGTCGCCGACCACGTCACGTTCACTGATCACGTCGTACATGCGGGCGGCCGAGTCGCTCGGGTCCTACAACGTCGGCGGTCCGTATCAGCTGTCCGGAGCGGCGTACTTCTCCGACGCAACCCACCACGACCACGTCCACGCCGGCTTCCGCACCTAGCCCCCCACCGCTGCCCCGGGACGGGTTCACCCGCCGCTGCCCGCGGGGATCGGTTCACCCCCGCTGTCCACGGGATGGGTTCACCCACCTCGTGGTGGGTTCCACACCGTTGTTCCGGGCCGGGAACCCACCACGGGATGGGTGAACCCATCTCAGGGGGCCGGCGCGGGGGGCGAGGGCTAGTCCCATTCCCAGGCGATGCCGACGGTGCCGGCGTCTGCGGAGGGCTCGATCACGTGTACGCGGCCGTCGGGGGTGAGCATCAGCTCGCGATGCACGAGGTTCGGGCCCGAGGTGTGCCGGCGGCGCAGCTCGTAGACACGGACCGGGAGCGCGGCGCGGTCGAACTGGACCTCCAGCACGTAGTGCATCCCGCCCCACTCGCTGAAGCGCTGGTAGTCCGTCGTCGGCAACCCGCTCGGGTCCACGATCTCGTAGCGGACGACGGCGGTCTCCCCGACGGCGAGCACCCGGTCGAGCAGCAACTCCCCGAGCAGCGCCCCGGCCTCGGGGGAGCGGGCGATCCGGCCGGCCCGGCAGCCGCTCAGCGCACGGAGCGCGAGCTGCTCCGCGTCGCAGCCGGATTCGCCCTGATGCGCGATGATCAACCGATCGACGGGCTGTACGGCGACCACGCTCTGGATCACGCTCCGCCGCTCAGCGCTTCGATCCGCGCCGATCCTGACCTCCTCGAGCACGGTCACATTGCGCAGCCGACCGTGGGCGTCCCGGCGGAGTCGATCGAGCAGCCGGCTGAGCGCCTCCGCGTAGTCGACAACGGCGTACGGCTGGGGCGAGGCGCCGGGCTCACGGGGCGGCGGGATCCGGACGGTCAGCCACCCGGTCGGCACCTCCAGGAGCTCCTCGAGCGCGGTGATGACGGCCAGCGAGTCCTCGCGCGGGATCCGGCGCCCGCTCTGCCAGGTGCTGAGGGTCGCCACGCCGACGTGCAGCCCGCGGTCGGCAAGGTGGGTCCGGATCCGGTTCAGGGCGAGGCCGCGGCGCGAGATCGCGTGTCGCAGGGCGTCCGCGAACGACGCCTCCGGAGTCACCGCAGGGATCGACGCTTCGACCGATTTGACCATGGGCCCACGCTCCTTTGGGGCAGTGTAAACATTCACAGCACGGTCTGACACCGGCTCATCACCCGCTGTTCACGACGCGTTGCCGTTCACATCCCGTCGTACGGCCGGTTCCGAGTGCTTGTCGCGCCGTACCGGCGTCCCCACGATGGTCTCCGCCCCATCTCCCTCGAAGGAGGACTCATGCGCAGGCTCCGCCCCAGCCGCTCCTGGTCGTTGCTGTTGGCCACGATCCTCGGGCTCGCGACGCTGGCCCCGCTCGCGCCGCCCGCCTCGGCCGCGCCCAGCAGCTACTACCTGAACGTCAGCGGTCAGGCCCAGCAGAAGTCGAACTGGTGCTGGGCCGCGAGCGGCAACAGCATCGCCGCGTTCTACGGCCGCTCGTACTCGCAGAACCAGTTCTGCAACCTGGCCTTCGGCAACAATGCGAACGCGACCTGCCCGAACAACCAGGCCACGCTGGCCAACGACCAGCAGGCGTTCCGCACGATCGGGATCAGCGCCGGCAGCTACATCTCCGGCACGCTCAGCTTCAACTCGCTCGTCACCGAGATCGCCGCCGGCCGCCCGGTGATGACGCGGATCGGCTGGACCTCGGGCGGCGGTCACATGATGGACATCATCGGGTACGACGCGTCCGACTCGACGCTCGAGTACTACAACCCGTGGCCGGACGACCCGCGCTACAACTACTCGACGTACAGCTGGTACCGGTCCAACTCGCAGTTCACCTGGACCCACTCCCTGTACCGGATCGGAGCCTGACATGCGCCGTCTGCTTCGCTGTGCCGCAGTACTCGCCGCCGGTCTCGGGTTCGGACTCGCCTGCGCTGCCCCGGCCGGTGCCGCCGTACCTCAGCCGGTCGCGCCGGGTGAGTTGTCCAAGGCAACCAGTGCGGCGCACTCGCCCGACGCTGCCCGGCTGCTCGCGAAGGTCCCCGGCACCGCCAAGGCTGCGGCCAGTGTGGGGTCGGACAGCCACGCGGTGTACGCGCTCAACCCGGCTTTCGTTCGCGACGCGTCGGCGCCGGTCGCGACCTTCTGGTACGCCGCGACCGCTGCCAGTAAAGGTGGTCAGGCATTGACCGTCTTCACCGCGCCGGACGCGAGCGGCGCCTGGAAGCCGGTGAATGTGGCCACCGGCAACACCGAGGCGCGCATGGCCACTGCCGCGGACGGCGCGCTGCTGTTCACGGAACCCCAGGTCGGCGCCTGGTACGCCCTGACAGCCGGTCAGGTCCGGCCGCTCAACCCGTCCGCCGTCAAGTCGATCGGAGCCAAGCCCATCACCGTCGCCGCCTATCAGGACCTCGTCTCCCACCGGTACTCCGACAAGCAGCCCGGCAGCACGTACAACGATCTCGGCATGGCGGGCGGCTACGACACAACCGCCGCGACCCAGTCGACCGTTGCCGCCGCGACCTCTCGCAACTACATCGTTCCGATCTCCGCGGGGGCGGGTGCGGCTGCCTTCGCCCTCCTGCTCGTTGTGAGGCGCAAGATGTCCTACAGCGACTGACCCCGGCCGCCCCGGTTCGCCGTACCAGCCCCTCGGTGCGGTGAACCGGGCGCTTGCGATCATGGACCAATGCCCTTTCCTGATGAGCTGGGTCCCGCCGTCAACGTCTCCGACTACAGCGCCGACTGGCCCGCCGAATTCACCTACCTCGCCGGAAGATTGCAGGCCGCGTTGGGTGATCGAGCCGTAGCCATCGATCACGTCGGTTCCACCTCGGTGCCCGGCCTGCCCGCGAAAAATTGCATCGACGCCCAGGTCCGGGTGACCGAACTCTCGCCCGATCTGGTCGACCTGCTCGAGGGCGCGGGCTTCCGCTGCCGCCCGGAGCCCTGGAACCGCGTCGAGATCTCCAGCGGTCAACGCTGCGACAAACTCGTCTTCGCCCCACCCATCGGCGAACGCGCCACGAACGTACACATTCGTCTCGCCGACGGCCCCAACGCCCGCTACGCCCTGCTCTTCCGCGACTACCTGCGCGCCGACGACACCGCCCGCCAAGCCTGGGGCGCCTTCAAACAACGCCTGGCCCAAACCGTCACCGACTTCTACGACTACGGCCAGATCAAAGCCCCCGCCACCGACATCCTGATCAACGCCGCCGAACGCTGGGCCAACCAAACCAGCTGGACGGTTAGCTGACAGGGTTGCTCACCATCGCCGGGGCAACCGCAGCTGCTGACAAAGGAACGCGCCGACGGCCAACTCGAGCGCAGGGTATGAACCCCACACATCAGTACGCCGCACCGAGATGGTGTGCCACCCCAGCGCATCCAACTCGACGCGACGCGTCTCGTCCTTCAACTGCTGCTTCGTCGACGAATGCCACGCATCACTGTCGTACTCCAACCCCAACCACCGCCGATAGTCCGGGTTCGCGTAGAAAGTTATCCACAGACCCCGGCGACGGAGGAGTCGCGCGTAGCGCCGTGTGGGGTGGGTCGGTCAGCTGAAGTCGGTGAGGGCGTTTTGGGCTTGGGTCAGCCATTCCCGGCGGGCTGCGATGGCTTCGCGGGCTTCGGTGGCTTTGCGGGTGTTGCCCTGGGACTCGAACTTGGCGGCCTGCTTCTCCAGGTCCCCGATCAGGGACTGGAGCTGCTTGACGGTGGCTTCGGCGCGTGCCCGGGCTTCGGGGTTGCTCCGGTTCCAGACCTCGTCCTCAGCTGCCTTCACGGCTTGCTCGACCGCCCGCAGCCGGCCGTCGATCGCGCGCATGGAGTCGCGCGGGACCTTGCCGATCTGGTCCCAGCGGTCCAGGTACTCGCGGAGCTGTTCGCGCGCCGTGCGTGCGTCCTCGACCGGCAGGATGGTCTCGATCTCGACCAGCAGCGCTTCCTTGGCCTGCAGGTTCTCGACCTGTTCGGCGTTCTCCTCAGCCTGTACGGCGTCCCGCGCGCCGAAGAACAGGTCCTGCGCGGCCCGGAACCGCGCCCACAGCTTGTCGTCCACCTCGCGCGGCGCGGGGCCTGCGGCCTTCCACTGCCGCATCAGGTCCCGGAACCGGCCGGACGTCGGACCCCACTCGTTCGACGACGCCAGCGTCTCCGCCTCGGCCGCCAGCCGCTCCTTCACCACGGCGGCTTCCTCGCGCTTCGAGGATAGCTCGGCGAAGTGCTGTTTGCGATGCCGCGTGTACGTCGTCCGCGCGGAGGAGAACCGGTGCCACAGCTCGTCGTCACTGGACTTGTCGAGCCGGGGGAGTGCCTTCCACTCGTCGAGCAGTTCGCGCAGCCGGGTGACGCCGTGGCGCCAGTCGGTGCCGGCGGCGATCGTCTCGGCCTCGGTGGCGATCTTGGTCTTGGCCGACCGCGCCTCCTCGACCTTCGCGGCACGCTCGGCCTTGCGCCGTTCACGCTGCTGGGCGACGAGCGGGGTGAGCGCGTCGAGCCGGGCGCGCAGGCCGTCGAGGTCGCCGACCGCCTGGGCCTCCTCGATCGAGCCGGTGACCTTCTTCACCGCGGCGCGGGCGTCGTCCGGTGACACCGTGCCCGCCTGGACCCGCTGCTCGAGCAGTTCGACCTCGAACGCGAGCGCGTCGTACCGGCGGGTGTAGAAGGCGAGCGCCTCCTCGGGGTTCGCGTCCGGCCACTGGCCGACCGCCCGTTCACCGTCCTTGGTCCGTACGAAGACTGTTCCGTCCTCTGCTACCCGGCCCCAGTTCTCTCCGGCCACAACTCGCCCCTTCCGGCGGTATGCACTGCGCTCGTGCCCATTCTGGTCAGTCCCCGGTCCAACCGCGCGAACAGGGCCCGCCTGGGCGCGTCGAGCTGCCTTCTCGACGCTCAAGCCTTCCATCCTCAAAGGCTTATCCCTGAACAATCACAAACTCCCAGCTCAGGCGCAACGGTGTTGCGTCACAATCCGGTGCGAAGTGCCGCGCTCCGCCCGGGTAACCTTGGTAAGTCCCGAACCCGTTCCAGGAAGGTTTGTCGTGCTCATCGCCGGGTTCCCCGCGGGTGCGTGGGGTACGAACTGCTACGTCGTCGCCACCGGCCAGGGCGCGGAATGCATCGTCGTCGACCCCGGAATGGACGCGACGACCGGCGTCGAAGAGGTCGTCCGGGAGAACCGCCTGAAGCCTGTCGCCGTGCTGCTCACGCACGGTCACATCGACCACATGTTCTCCGTGCTCCCGGTCTGCGGGACGTACGACGCGACCGCCTGGATCCACCCGGACGACCGGCACCTGCTCGCCGACCCGATGGCCGGTATCAGCCCGGAGACGGCCCGGATGCTGCTCGGCGGTAACCACGAGTTCGCCGAGCCGGACGACGTCGCCGAACTGAAGGACGGGCTGAGCCTCGAGCTCGCGGGACTGCGGTTCACCGTCGACCACACCCCCGGTCACACCAAGGGTTCGGTCACGTTCACGACGCCGTACGACGGGCCGGAAGAGGTGCCCGCGGTCCTGTTCTCCGGTGACGTGTTGTTCGCCGGGTCGATCGGCCGGACGGATCTGCCTGGCGGCGATCATCCGGCGATGCTGCATACGTTGGCCACCAAGATCCTGCCGATGTGCGACGAGATCGTCGTCCTGCCGGGTCATGGTGGCCAGACCACGATCGGCCGGGAGAAGGCGACCAACCCCTACTTGCAAGACCTGGAGATTCCACAGATATGAGCAAGGCCAAATGAGCAAGATCAGCCCACTGAGCGGGTTCCCCGAATTCCTGCCGGCCGATCGAATTGTCGAGTTGCAGTTCCTCGACACGATCCGGGAGACGTTCCAGCTGCACGGTTTCGCGTCGATCGAGACCCGCGCGGTCGAGCCGGTCGAGCGCCTGTCCAACCAGGGCGAGGACGCCGACAAGGAGATCTACGGCGTCCGGCGGCTCGCAGCGAACGCTGATGAGGACGCTGCCCTCGGACTGCACTTCGACCTGACCGTCCCGTTCGCCCGGTACGTACTGGAGAACAGCGGCAAGCTGACCTTCCCGTTCCGGCGCTACCAGATCCAGAAGGTCTGGCGCGGCGAACGCCCGCAGGAGGGCCGGTACCGCGAGTTCACGCAGGCGGACATCGACATCATCGACAGCGGTGAACTGCCGTTCCACTACGAGGTCGAGCTGCCGCTGGTGATCGCGGACGCGTTCCGCAAGCTGCCGATCCCGGCGTTCCGGATCCAGGTGAACACCCGCCAGATCCCGGAGGGTTTCTACCGCGGCCTCGGGATCGAGGACATCACCGGTGCGCTCCGGATCGTCGACAAGCTGGACAAGATCGGCCCGGACAAGGTGACCGATCTGCTGACCGCGGCCGGCCTGTCCGCGGAGACCGCCAAGCAGGTACTGCGGCTCGCGGAGATCTCGTCGACGGATGCGTCGTTCGCGGATCAGGTGCGCGCCCTCGGCGTCCAGCACGAGATCCTCGACGAAGGGCTCGAGCGGCTGTCGCAGATCATGACGGCCGCCAACGAGCACGCCCCCGGTCTGCTGGTTGCCGATCTGAAGATCGCGCGCGGGCTCGACTACTACACCGGCACGGTCTACGAGACCCAGTTGATCGGCGACGAGGGGTACGGGTCGATCTGCTCCGGCGGGCGGTACGACTCGCTCGCGTCGGACGGCAAGACGACGTACCCCGGCGTCGGGATCTCGATCGGGGTTTCGCGGTTGGTGCACCGGCTGATCAGCAAGGGTTTGGTGAAGGCGAGCCGGAGTACGCCGACTGCTGTGCTGATCGCCCTGAACTCCGAAGAGGACCGGGCGGACGCGATGCGGACGGCGATCCAGCTGCGGGGCCGGGGGATTCCGGTGGAAGTGGCGCCGGCCGCGGCGAAGTTCGGCAAGCAGATCCGGTTCGCGGACCGGCGCGGGATCCCGTTCGTGTGGTTCAGCACCGAGAACGGGCCGGAGGTGAAGGACATTCGCAGTGGTGATCAGGTGCCTGCGGATGCCGCCACCTGGGCGCCGCCCACAGAAGACGTACGTCCAAGCATCGAAACGCAAGAGGAGAACTCGTGATCCGTAACCGTTCCGCAGGTTCGCTGCGCGCATCCGACGCCGGCGAGACCGTGATCCTGGCGGGCTGGGTGGCGCGGCGGCGCGATCACGGCGGCGTGGCGTTCATCGACCTGCGCGACTCGTCCGGGACCGTCCAGGTCGTCATCCGGGACGAGGACGCCGCCCACGGCCTGCGTTCGGAGTACTGCCTGAAGATCGTCGGCGAGGTCTCGCCGCGCCCCGAGGGCAACGCGAACCCGAACCTCCCGACCGGCGAGATCGAGATCATCGCGACCGAGGTCGAGGTGCTGAACGAGGCCGCTCCGCTGCCGTTCCCGGTCGAGGAGCACCACGCGACCCCGGTGAACGAGGAGATCCGCCTCAAGTACCGGTACCTCGACCTGCGCCGCCAAGGACCGGGTGCGGCGATCCGCCTGCGTAGCAAGGTGAACCAGGCCGCCCGTGCGGTGCTGGCCGAGCACGACTTCGTCGAGATCGAGACGCCGACGCTGACCAAGTCGACGCCGGAAGGCGCCCGCGACTTCCTGGTGCCGGCCCGCCTGCAGCCGGGCAGCTGGTACGCGCTGCCGCAGTCGCCGCAGCTGTTCAAGCAGCTGCTGATGGTGGCCGGCATGGAGCGGTACTTCCAGATCGCCCGCTGCTACCGCGACGAGGACTTCCGCGCCGACCGGCAGCCGGAGTTCACCCAGCTCGACATCGAGATGAGCTTCGTCGACCAGGACGACATCATCGCGCTGTCCGAGGAGATCCTGACCGCGCTCTGGAAGCTCGTCGGGTACGACGTCCAGACGCCGATCCCGCGGATGACGTACGGCGAAGCGATGGCGCGGTTCGGATCGGACAAGCCGGATCTGCGGATGGGCCTCGAGCTGGTCGAGTGCACGGAGTACTTCAAGAACACCCCGTTCCGGGTCTTCCAGGCGCCGTACGTCGGTGCGGTCGTGATGCCCGGTGGTGCCGACCAGCCCCGCAAGCAGCTGGACGCGTGGCAGGAGTGGGCCAAGCAGCGTGGCGCCCGCGGTCTGGCCTATGTGCTGGTCGGCCAGGACGGCGAGCTCGGTGGGCCGGTCGCCAAGAACCTGTCGGAGGAGGAGCGCGCGGGCATCGCCGACCACGTCGGCGCGAAGCCGGGTGACTGCATCTTCTTCGCTGCGGGTCCGGTGAAGTCGTCGCGGGCGCTGCTCGGCGCGGCCCGGCTGGAGATCGGCCGTCGCGGTGGGCTGATCGACGAGTCGACCTGGTCGTTCGTGTGGGTCGTGGACGCGCCGCTGTTCGAGCCGGCCGACGACGCGACGGCCGCCGGTGATGTCGCGGTGGGGTCCGGCGCGTGGACCGCCGTACACCATGCCTTCACGTCGCCGAAGCCGGATTCGCTGGAGACGTTCGACACCGATCCGGGGTCGGCCCTGGCGTACGCGTACGACATCGTCTGCAACGGCAACGAGATCGGTGGTGGGTCGATCCGTATCCACCGCGAGGACGTGCAGAAGCGCGTCTTCAAGGTGATGGGCCTGACCGACGAGGAGGCCACGGAGAAGTTCGGGTTCCTGCTCGACGCGTTCAAGTTCGGCGCGCCGCCGCACGGCGGGATCGCGTTCGGCTGGGACCGGATCACGGCGCTGCTGGCCGGTACGGAGTCGATCCGCGACGTGATCGCGTTCCCGAAGTCCGGCGGCGGGTTCGACCCGCTGACCGCCGCGCCGGCGCCGATCACGCCGGAGCAGCGCAAGGAAGCCGGCGTCGACGCCAAGCCGGAGCCCAAGGACAAGTAAGGCTTGAGCTCTCTTGGGTTTGGGAGGAAACTGGCGGTGTTGTGAAGATGCATGGTTAGGTTTTCACGACACCGCCCTCTCCTACCGCCCCAGGAGTGCTCATGCGTCGTCTCCTCATCGTCCTTCTCGCCGGCCTTGGCCTCACGATCACCGCTGTGGTCCCGGCGTACGCGACCGTCTTCCAGACCTACGGCAGCGGCGTGAACGTGCGCGCCGACGCCTACCTCTCGTCCGCCGTCGTCGGCACGCTGAGCGGACCGACGTCGATCGACGTCGACTGCCAGAAGCAAGGCGACCTGGTCAGCAACTCCGACGGGACCAGCTCGTGGTGGGCGCATGTGCCCGCGCTCAGCGGCTACGTGACCGTCGTGTACGTCGCGATCCCGGAGGACCAGCTGCCCGGCGTACCGGTGTGTGGCGAGGATCCGCCGCAGACCGGTGACATCACGCTCGCCGACGTACAGGCGATGTTCGGCAGCCGGATCGCGAACCCGTCGACCGTCGAGACCGGTCTCCCGTCGCTCAACCAGGCGATGCGGGACGCGAACATCAACACGCCGTACCGGAAGGCTGCCTTCCTCGCCACACTGGTGCACGAGTCGCGGCTGGAGTACAACATCCGCGAGATCGGCGACACCCGGGTGTACGGCGGCCGCGGGTACATCCAGCTCACCGGCGACTTCAACTACGGCCCGGCCGGTCAGTACTTCGGCATCGACCTGCTCGGCAGCCCGGACCTCGCGCTGTCGCTGCAGTGGAGCGCGCCGATCGCCCGCTGGTACTGGACCGTGGCCCGCAACATCAATCCGTACGCCGACAACCTCGACATGGGTCGCGTCAACGCGGCGATCGGGTACCCGGCCGGCGCCGAGGACCAGCGGCGCTGCGACTCGTTCAAGAGCGCCCTGCAGTATCTGACCGGGTCCGTCCCGGCCGGCGTCATCTGCACCCGGCCAGCCAAACTCAAGGGCGACACCAGCAAACTCACCCGCCCCCAGTTCGAAACCCTCGCCAAGAACGGCGGCGGCCTGGGCTGAACCCGACCCGGCCGGACCCCGACGACGGGGTCCGGCCGCTTGCTGCCCTATTTGTCGTCGAAGGTCTCGGAGTACACCATGTTGCCGGCCTGGTCGTAGGCGCGAACGTCGGCCTGCACGGGGCCGTGCTTGGCCACGTCACCAGGCAGCGCCGCGGCTACGTAACCGGCCCCGTCGATCACCTTCGTCTGGGACCACGGCGTCTCACCCCGAGCGCCCCGGAGCCGCAACTCGACCCTGACGACGGACGGCCTGCTGGTCAACGAGAAGGTCGCTCGCAGGGTGGGCAAGGGGTCGCTGGGCAGTCCGGACCATTGCAGCCCGGAGCTGTAGATGCCGTCGCTGGGGTTGCCCTGGTCGTCTCCGGGTGCCGCATAGCCTTGCCACTTGCCGTCGACGCAGAACACCCAGAATCGGTCTCCGGTGTAGAAGGTCTGAACCAGCTGCCGGGTCTGGCCGGGTAGTCCGACCGCCTCGATCGAGTGCGCGGACCGCAGCTTGATCGTCTTCGGGTCGCGCGCAGCCTCCGGCGGGACCGGATCGTTCCGACGGTCGTTCGTCAGGGTGGTCAGGCAGCTCTTGGCGGCGGCCAAGGCGTCGCTCTGCGTCGGCTGACCGAGCTCGAGCGACTGCGTCGGTGCGTCGGCCGGCACCTGTCCGGCCGGAGACGGCTCGCCGTTGGTGCGGACGATCAGTAGGCCGCCGGCTACGACGACTGCGATGCCGCAGGCGGCGGCGAGTACCGGGGTCCAGGTGGGGAGGCGGCGCTTCTTGCGGGCGCGGCGGACGAGGTCCTGGCGTAGGTCGGTGGCGTACTCCGGGTCGAGGGGCTCGACCGGAGGGGGCGTGGTGAGGTTCATCGGTGCTCCTCCAGCAGGGCCGGTAACCGGCGGCGGGCGCGGGACAGGCGGGCCTTGACGGTGCCTTCGGCAACCCCGAGTACGGCGGCGGCCTCGGCGATCGACAGTTGCGCCCAATACACCAGCTCGATCGTCTCGCGCTCGTGCTCGGGAAGCTCCGAGAGCGCTCTCCGAACGGCTCCGAGGTGTTTCTCGGAGTCGATCCGGGCGGCGACCGTCTCAGCGTGATCGGGGTGGTGCAGGGGAGCCGGCTGCCGGAGCAGGAACTGGGTCAGCCGGCGCCGGGCCCGCGTGGTGTTGCGCAACTCGTTGCGCGCGATCGCGAGCAGCCAGGGCCGCGCGGTGTCGTACATGAGCGGGCCAGGATCCGACCGGTTGAAGTGCCGCCAGGCGGTGATGAAGGTCGCCTGGACGGCGTCATCGGCGTACGCATAGGAGCCGGTGTGCCGTACGGCGTAGGCATGCACAGCGGCGGCGTACCGGCTGAAGAGCTCGCCGAGCGCCTCCGGTTCCTGGCGGCGCAAAGCGTCCCACAGGTCCCCGTCGCGCGCGGTCGGAGGCTTTTCCGGCCGGCTCGAAGTCATGGTCATACTTTGCAGGGTCCGCAGGGCCCCGCGAGGTTGCCGCGCGTCAGACCGGTTCCGCGCGCACCCAGTTCTTGTCCGGGGTGAGGTAGCCGGTGCGCTGCAGGCCGGCCTTCGCGAGCTGGGCCGCGAGGTCGTCCTCGGAGAGGTTCTGGGTGAGGATCCGCTGCGACCAGGTCTTGCCGTCGATGGTGTAGGTCAGCGTCGCGGCCTGGCGGTTGCCGGGGAGCTCCTCGACGTCGGAGATCTCCATCCTGCGCTGGTCGTTCACCATCACGGCCGGACCCCGCAGCATCCCCGGAGTCTGCTGCTGGAGGATGACAGAGCCGCCGGGGCGGACGTGATGAGCGCAGGTCTGCAGCAGGCGGAGGCGTTCCGCGTCGTCAGCGACGTTGATCAGGAACGACATCATCAGTACGAGGTCGAACTGCCGGTCCAGCCGGAGGTCCCCGATCGTCGAGCAGATCGTCTCGGTCTCGGTGACCCGGGCGACCATGTCCGGCGACTCGTCGACGGCGACCACCTGGTGCCCCAGCGCGAGCAGCGGCCGGGTGATCCGCCCGGTCCCGCAACCGAGCTCGAGGATGCTGCTGCCCGGGTCGATCACGGCGTCGATCAGCTCGTCCTCGCCGTGCACCTGTGTGATCTCGTAGAGCTCGACCGCGCTGCCGTCCGGCGTGAGCGGTCCCGGTCCGTTGCCACCTTGTCCGACTCTCATAGCGGTTCAGTGTTTCGAGGCCCCGCGCGGGCCGCCAGTCTTTCGGCACCGGCCGAAAGTATCTAATGTCGTTCAGGTGATGGTCGTACCGGTGGAGCTGCTGCCGCACCTGCGACGGGCGCGGGACGTTGCCGACCGCAACTACGCCGAGCCGCTCGATCTCGCCGCGCTGGCGACCGCGGCAGGAGTGTCGAAGTACCACTTCCTGCGCTGCTTCGCGGCGGAGTACGGCGAGACGCCGATGCAGTACGTCACCCGCCGGCGGATCGAGCGCGCGACCGATCTGCTCCGGGCCACGAACCTGACGGTGACAGAGGTGTGCGGGCTGGTCGGGTACAGCAGTCTGGGTTCGTTCTCGCAGCGGTTCACGGAGCTGGTGGGGATGACTCCGACGGCGTACCAGCGGACGAAGACCGGAGCGCGGATCCCGGGATGCTTCGTGTTCATGCTCGGACTGAACTCCGCAATTCCGGAGAAGCACGCGGGGGAGTCGGGGGCTTAGCGTCGTACCCACGACCTGCTGAGGAGGAACTGTGATCACCAACGTGAGCCTGGTGACGGTCTACGTCGACGACATCGATGAGGCCAAGGCGTTCTACACCGAGAAGCTCGGGTTCGAGCTGGGGGAGGACATCACGCTCAGCGAGGACTTCCGCTGGTGCACGGTGCACCAGGCCGATCATCCCGAGCTCGAGCTGGCGCTGATGCGGCCGGGCCCGCCGCTCGACGAGGAGTCGGCGGGCTGGATCCAGCGGATCATGGCGAAGGGCTCGATGCACGGCGTCGGCCTGGCCACGGATGACTGCCGCAAGACGTTCGCGGAGCTGACCGCCCGCGGTGTCGAGTACATCCAGGAGCCGGCAGACCGCCCGTACGGCGTGGAGGCGGTACTGCGGGACAACTCCGGCAACTGGCTCGTCCTGGTCGAGCAGAAGGCATATACCGCCGAGGACTTCAGCTGACGATTGCGGCATGCTGACCGGATGGACATCACAGTCGACCCGGTCGGCATCACGCCGCCGTACGAGCAGGTGCGGTCACAGATCGAGGCGCTGATCCGCGCGGGCGAACTCGCCCGCGGCACCCGGCTGCCGACGGTGCGTCAGCTGTCGCTGGACCTCGGACTGGCGGTGAACACGGTCGCCCGCGCGTACAAGGAACTCGAAGCCGACCGCCTGGTGGAGACCCGGGGCCGCAACGGCACCTTCGTCCTGGCCTCCCGCAGCCAGGTGGACGACGAGGAAACCCGCACCGCTGCAATCGCCCTCGCCCGTACTGCCCGCCGAGCCGGCCTGTCCCTCGCCGAAGCCACCGAGGTGTTGTCGCGAGCCTGGTGAGTCAGAGGATCGGCTAGCTGGACCTGACGCAGATCAGATCGCCTTTGGATGGGCCGTCCTGGGAGAGGACGCGAAGGCCGGCGGATTCCAGTTCGGCTTGCAGGGCGTGGGGGTGTAGGTGGCGGCGGTGGGGGAGGTACCAGGTGCCGTCGAGCTGGATCGCGTCGTCGTCGGGGTCGCCGGCCTGGTAGCAGATGCCGGTGGTGGCGTCGTACCGGAAGTTCGGTTCGTAGACGCGGTCCGGGTCGTACATGGCGGTTGAGAGGACGTAGTACCCGGTGGGCTTGAGCCGGTTGCGTACGGCGGTCAGCACGTTGCCGCGGTCGGTGTCGGTGACGATGGACTGCAGGCAGCAGCTGTCCAGGATCACGTCGTACTGCTTGCCGTCGGCCACCATCGTGCAGACGTCCTGGACGGTGAAGGTGACATCCAGAGAGCGCTCTCTGGCGAACTCCCGCGCGAGGGTGATCGCCTCGGGGATGAGGTCGATCGCGTCGACCCGGAAACCGCGCGCCGCAAGGAAGCATGCCGCCGGGCCGGTGCCGCAGCCGTACTCGAGTACGTCGGGCTCGGGCGGCAACTGCAGACGGGGCAGCGCCTGCTCGAGGAACGCGCGGTTTGGAAAGACGTCTTACTCGTCGGTCTCCCCGAACAGGTCGCTCCACTGCATCATGCCCTGCCGCTCGAGCCGCCGGTAGGCCTCTTGGTGCTCGGCGTAGTAGTACCTCACGCGGACCTCCACCGTCGTCGAGCGCTTACTATGTCTCGCTGTCGTCCGCCTGACCACTCAATTCGGACGGCAACAACCGACGGGAGGATGGCCGATGGACGAGGCGGAGCAGACGGACCGCGCGAATGCCGAGGCGGAAGCCGAACGCATCCAGCAGGAGGTCGAGAACGCCACCTACGACCCGGCCGCCCAGGAAGAGTGGATCCGGCAGTCCAACCTGATCTACGGCGGTCTGGGTGCAGCCGGGCTCGTCGTGGTGCAGCCGTTCCTGACCTCGTCCCCGCTCGACCTGACGGCGAAGATCTGCGTGATCGCGTTCGCCGTCTCGATCCCGTTGCTCGCCGCGCTCCTGGTCCTCAACCGGCAGGAGGCGTTCCGGCGCCGGGTGACCCGATCACCACTGGTCGCGGTGGCCAAGGCGATCGCGCAAGGCTCGGCGTTCGTCGGCATCGCAGCGGCCTTCTGGCACATCCACCTGGCCGCGGGAATCGTGTTCGTGCTGGTCGGGTTCTTCGCGGTCGGGGTGCATTCCTCGGGCTACATGCAGCTCGAGTACGACGGCAAATTCCGCTCGAGGTTCCGCCGCCGCGAGTGATCAGTTGTGCGCAGTGGGCCGGTAGACGAGTTCTTGGGTGTGACCGTCGAAGGTTCGGGACTCGATCAGCTCGAGGTCGAAGTCGGCTGCGCCCTGGAAGATCGGGGCCGCTCCGGTCTGACCGCAGATGACGGGGAAGAGAGTGACCTGGACGCGGTCGACCAGACCCGCGTTCAGCAGCGCCCGGTTCAGCGACAGGCTGCCGTGTGAGCGCAGCGGTACGTCGGACTCCTGCTTGAGCCGGGAGACCGTCTCGACGGCGTCGCCGCGTGCAATGGTTGCGTCCGGCCAGACGAGCGGTCCTTGCAGAGTGCTCGACGCGATCGTCGCCGGCAGGTTCCTCATCCGGGTGACCCATTCGTCGATGCCCTCCGGGCTTGGGGCCAGGATCTCCGCGAACGTCCGGAACGTGTCGGCACCGAAGACCATCCGCGCCTGCTCGCCGTACAAGGCAGCGCGGTGTTCGAGCAGCTCGGGGCCCTGCTTGCCCCAGTACCCGCCCCAGTCCCCGGTGTGGGAGCCGAAGCCGTCGAGGGTGGAGAAGACGTCGAAGGTGTAGGTCGCGGTCATGATGTTCTCCTCGAATACGGTCGCTTTACCCCTGCTACGAACACCTCAGGCCCGATCCGACATCAGCTGACGCCGGAAGAATCGCGCGGCCTCAGCCGCGACGTCGTACCAGACCTGCCCGTCGTAGCCGGCCTCCGGATCGTCGCGCAGATTGTGGTGTCCGCGGACGATCGGGAGCAGGCGACTGTCTGCGCCCACCGCGAGCAGTGCGTGGTGGAGTAGCTCGGCTTGCTCGTACGGGACCGTCTCGTCCGACGTGCCATGGATGATCAGGTACGGCGGCGCGCCGGCCGTCACGTGGGTGACCGGGCTCGCCGCCCGCAACCGCTCGACTTGTGTGCCCCCGACCAACGCGGTGACCGGAGACGGCCGATCGATCCGCATCTCACCACCCGGCCGAGCGAGATCACTGGGCCTGCCCGCTGTGCCGAACTGAGATCCCAACAGCCAAGAACCCTGCCCGAGCCATCACCGGATTCACAAACGGCAGCATCGCCGCCCGCCGATCCCCGGACCCCCATCCCGGACACCCGTCAACCCGCACCACCACAGGCAACACCGAAGCAGGCAACGGATCCGGCCCAACCACATCCAGAAACAGCTCAACACCACCGGCACTGGCGTACTGAACATCCAGAAGCCAGGTCAGGTCCGACACCGCATCCATCATCCAGGCCTCCTCACAGACCCGAACCGTCGCACCGCGCCCGCCTGCAGATCCAGAGCGAGCCCGCACCCATCTCCCGAGTCAGCGTCCGCAGATCGAGGAGCGCGGCAGCATCCACTCCGGCAATTCCAGTTCCGCGCGCGCCATCCAGCCCACAGTCACCACGAGCACAGTCCTAAATCACCCGCCCCCCGGAAACGATTCCAGATTTCTTGGGCAACGTTGTAACGAGATCTGTACACACCGTCTCGGCGTTGCTACTGTCCGGGCTGATTTGACATCGATGTCAACCTCAGGGAGTGGTCGCGATGGTTTCGAGACGAGCGTTCCTGGCGGGCAGCGGTGCGGTGACGGTGGGGGGTCTCGGGTTCGTGCCGGGGCTCGCTTCTACGGCGCAGGCTGCAGTTTCATCGACGTCCGGCAGCCCTGCCCGGCTGCTGCCGGTGTTCAACCGCCCGAAACACCTGGATTACGGCGACGTCAGCAAACTCAGCGGGGGAGACCAGACCCTGCTGACAACGTTGCAAGGCATCGTCAACCGTACAGAGCCGGAGTTGTACTTCATCTACGACACCGGGACCGAGAGCGTGCCGGACGCCAAGTGGCTGGCCGACCTGCACCTGCCGACCAAGTTGTACAAGAACCCGCTGGACCTGGTCGCGAAGTACCGCCATCGCATCCGGGGTGCGATCGTGCACGACCCCGCCGTACCGGACTCGCTCAACGTGGCGACGACCCTGGCCGGCCTGGAGGGCGCGGTCGTCGCGGACGCCGATCAGGCGAAGGCGTACGGCCTGAAGATCGTGAAGGACCTGCGCGGGGTGTTCGACGACGACCGGGTGAAGACCTACCGGTGGCAGCTGGACAACCTGTTCCCGCGGGTGACCAAGCAACTCCTGGCGGGCCTGCCGCCGACCCAGGTGGTCGACGTCGAAGGCGTGGTCTGGCAGGAGATCGCCCGCGAGACCCAGCAGATCCGCGACTCGTCGAACCGCGGCACCTACAACCTGGACGTCTCCGCGAAGCTCGGCAAGGAGGCTGTGTTCGTCCGGTTCGCGGACTCGTTCAGCGACGACGGCTGGGGCGCGTCGGTCCGGCACGTGGTGGTGACGGCGAACGGTGCCGAGTTCGCCCGGTTCGAACCGAACACGCCGGAGGAAGCGCCGTACCTGTTCGACGGCTCGCACTCCTCGATCGGTGGTGAGGCCAACAGATTCGCGGACGGCGGCAACTACTGGATCTACCGCTTCGAACCGCCGGCGGGTACGACGTCCCTCGTCGTCACCGTGGAGATGTGGAACCAGTACCTCGTCAGCGCGACCGACACGTCGCCGACCCGCGTCGAGCCGTTCCCCTACTTCCGCGACTACGTGGTGGCCACCAAAGCCCTGGTGAGCTGGCTACCACCGGGCGGCGACACGGGTGACCTGCTCATCGAGCACTACGCCAAGTGGCCGACACTCGCGCCGTACATGGGCTGGTTCGCGAACGACGTCTCCGGTGAGTGGGACGGCGTCGACCTCGCGAGCCAGGGTGGTTCGCCGGTGGTCGCGGCCGACTTCTACATGAACGGCACGGTGCACGCCGGCACTGCCGCGCCGATCTCGAGCAAGCCCCGGCCGGTACGGCGGATCAGTAAGGCGAAGAACAAGGTCTACCTGACGCTGACCTTCGGCGAAGGCGACAACATCCAGTACTGCCAACGCCGGCTGCGCGACATCTGGGACGACCCGAAGCGCGGCGAAGTACCGACGAACTGGACCATCAGCCCGCTGCTCGCCGAGGCCGGTCCGAACATCTACAGCCACTATCAGCGCACCGCGACCGCCAACGACTTCCTGGTGTGCGGCCCGTCCGGTGGCGGGTACACGTATCCGGCGTCGTGGAACCCCGCCGACCTCACGAAGTACCTCCAGATGACCGGCGACTTCATGCGCCGCACCGCGCTGGACGTGGTGTACGCGTACAGCGGCCGGCAGGACGGGACGTGGGTGCAGCTCTCCGAGGAGATCGCGAAGGGGTACGCCGACTACACGCCGACGAAGGGGATCATGCAGACCTGGGACGGCGACACGTTGACCGTCCGTCACGGTGGCATCCCGATCACCGGCGGCTGGGGCGCACCGGGCAAGGCCGCCGAGTTCAAGGCCGCGCTGGATCAGCGGATCGCGAGCTGGGACGGAGCGAGCCCGCTGTTCATCTCGGGCCTGATCGGCGCCTGGTCCTGGACGCCGTCCGACATGGCCGAACTCGGTCCGCTGCTGACCGATCCGTACGAACTCCTGCTGGGCAACACCTTCTACGACCTGCTCAACCGCTCGCTGTAGAACGCGGAAGCGGTCGCCCGGTGTGGGAACCGGGCGACCGCGGGGAGGGGGCTTACCAGTGGTGCGCGACGTCGATCACCAGGCGGGTGTTCGATCCCGGCCCCGCGAGTGTGTAGACCTTGAACGGCAGCCTGGGGCGGACACCGAGCCCGATCGTCGTCTGTCCCTCGAAGGTGCCCGCGTAGGCGACCTGGCGGAACGTGCTGTACCCGGTCACGTTCGTCAGCTCCTTCGCGTTCGTCGGTGTGTACGTCGCTGCGCCGGTGGAGCTGTACGCCGGAGCACGGACGACGACCTGTAGCTTCGCCCCACCGCGGAGCGGGACGAGGTGGCCGGCGCCGTCGGTGTAGACGTTCGTCACGTAGCGGACGTCGTACCCCGGTGCGCGACCGCGGACGTCGACCACGATCCGGTCGAAGCAGGCATGCCGTCCGGTGCGGACAGCGGTCACCGGCGCCTGCGTCATCCGGCTGTTTGCCTCGGGCAACGATCCCCAGCCGCCCGGGCAGGACGCGATGGCGACGGCGGTGGTCGAGGTGGCTCGGGGGGCGGTAGCGGATCCGGTCAGTGACGGTGCGGCGAACGCGGCCGCGGGGACTGCCATCACCGCGAGTGCGGCGAAGATCGTCTTGGGTGTGATGTGGTGGATGTTCATGATGTGTTCCCCCCTTGGGATGACATTTACTTGGACGACACCAGTTGCCAACTGGTTTACTTTTTGTCCTGGTGATTTCAGGTAGTCGTTCAGGCACGATGTGCAGATGACCCCTGATGAGCTGCTCGACGTGTTCCACCGCCGGATCCGGTTGCCGGATGCGGACGCGATCCCCGGCTGGAAGCAGGAACACGAGGGGCTGGTGCACCGCTCGTACGTCGAAGGTCCTGAGGGAGCCGGTTTCGTCGAGACGCCGCGCGGGCTCGGCGATGACCCGGACGCCGTGATCGGGCAGGAGCTGTCGTTCTTCCGGGAGCGCGGGCTGCCGTTCGAGTGGAAGACGTACGCGTACGACGAACCCAAGGACCTCGGCGAGCGCCTCGTGCGAGCCGGGTTCACGCAGGAGGAGCCGGAGACGCTGATCCTCGGCGAGGTGGACCGGATCCTCGAGCGACCGTCGGCCCTGCCGTCGAAGGTGCGGCTGCGGGAGGCGGACGGAGCGGCCGACTTCCACCGGATCGCCGTACTGACCGACACCCTGTGGGACAGCGGGCCGGCGCGGATCGTCGAGCAGTTGCAGGGCGAGGCGCGGATGTTCCCGGACCGGTTGTCGGTGTTCCTGGTCGAGGACGTGCTGAAGGGGCCGGACGGTCCGGCGGTGTCGGCCGCCTGGATCCGGTTCCATCCCGGGACCGGGTTCGCGAGTCTCTGGGGCGGCGGGACGCTGCCGGAGTGGCGCCGCCAGGGGCTGTACAGCACCCTGCTCGTCCACCGCGCCCAGCTGGCGAAGGATCGCGGCTACGAGTTCCTCCGGGTCGACGCCTCCGAGGACTCCCGCCCCATCCTCCAGAAACTCGGTCTCCACGCCGTCACCACCACGACGCCGTACCAATTCACCCCGCAACGTCCGAAGAAATGAGGCCCCGCCGCCTCAGTTCTTCGGACGTAACGGATTTGTCCACCCTGAGCTGCGGAACGACGCGCCGAGGCGGTACGTTTCCGGATCATGGCCCTGAAAATCGCTTCTCGCTTCCGCCGGCTGCTGCAGCGCCCCGGCTCGATCGATCTCGGCCCGTACGAACGGCTCACCCAGCTGGTCGGCGAGGCGGAGGAATCGGTCCAGCCCCTGACCGACGAAGAGCTCACCGAAGCGGCCACGGAGCTGCGGACGACCGGTGGCCTGCACGAGGACGAGCAGATCGAGTTCCTCGCGCTGGCCCGGGACGCGGGCAAGCGGGCGCTCGGCGAGCGCGCGTTCGACGGCCAGGTCGTGGGCGCGCTGGCGATGCTGCAGGGCCGGATCGTCGAGATGGCGACCGGTGAGGGCAAGACGCTGGCCGGTGCGATCGCCGCCGCCGGGTACGCGATCGGCGGCCGCAAGGTGCACGTGCTGGCCGTCAACGACTACCTGGCCAAGCGCGATGCCGAGTGGATGGGCCCGGTGTACGAGCTGCTCGGCGTCACCGTGTCGCACGTCGGCCAGGCGTCCACCCCCGAGGAGCGCCGGGAGGCGTACCAGGCGGAGGTCTGCTACGTCCCGGTCAACGAGATCGGTTTCGACGTACTGCGGGACCGCCTGGTCACCGATGTGGCGGACCGGGTCACCGTCGCCGCGGACGTGGCGCTCGTCGACGAGGCGGACTCGGTGCTGATCGACGAGGCCCGCGTGCCGATGGTGCTGGCCGGTGCGACCCGGTCCGAGGCGCTGGACGACGACGTGGTCCAGCTGGTCCGGACGCTGCGCGCCGGCGTGGACTACGAGATCGACGGCGACGGCCGGACGGTCGCGCTGACGGACCGCGGTACGGACAACGTCGAAAAGGCACTCGGCGCCAAGGCCGAGGCAGCGGCAAGCGATGAAGCCGCAGCCGGCGATGAGGCAGCGGCCGGCGATGAGGCGGCTGCTGACGAGCCGGCGGCCGATGAGGCGGAGACCGACAACTCGGTGACCGATGAGTCGGAGGACGCGGAATCCGAGGACGCGGAGGCCGAGGACGCGGAGGCCGAGGACGCTGAGACGGACTCGGTGACCGAGGACGTCGTGAGCGTGCCGGAGTTCAACCTCTACGCGGACGAGAACGTGGACCGGTTGACCCAGATCAACGTCGCGCTGCACGCCGAGGTGCTGCTGCGGCGCGACGTCGACTACCTGGTCCGCGACGGCAAGGTCAGCCTGATCAACAACAACCGGGGCCGCGTCGCGAAACTGCAGCGCTGGCCCGACGGCCTGCAGGCCGCGGTGGAGGCCAAGGAGGCCGTCCCGATCAGCGACTCGGGCGAGATCCTCGACAGCATCACCGTGCAGGCGCTGATCAAGCGCTACAAGACCCTCTGCGGTATGACCGGTACGGCGGTCGTCGTCGGCGAGTCGCTGCAGGAGTTCTACGACGTCGACGTGGCCGTGGTCCCGCCGAACACGCCGAATGTGCGCAAGGACGACCAGGACCGGTTGTACCTGACGGTCGAGCAGAAGAACGAGGCGCTGGTCAAGCACATCGGCGTCGTGCACGAGTCCGGCCGGCCGATCCTGATCGGCACGCACAGCGTCGAGGAGTCCGAGCAGCTCAGCGACAAGCTCGAGGCGGCCGAGATCGAGCACGTCGTACTGAACGCGAAGAACGACGCCGAAGAGGCGGCGATCATCGCCGAGGCCGGTGTGCCGGGCACTGTGACGGTGTCGACGCAGATGGCCGGCCGCGGTACGGACATCCGCCTGGGCGGTAAGGACGAGTCGCACGACAAGGAGAAGGCCATCGAGCTCGGTGGCCTCTACGTGATCGGCACCGGTCTGCACGCGTCGCGACGGCTGGACGACCAGCTGCGTGGTCGCGCCGGACGCCAGGGCGACCCGGGCGGGACGCTGTTCTTCGCGTCGCTCGCGGACGAGCTGGTCACGCGGTACTCCGTGTCGTCCGGCCTGCGCCCGCATCCGGACGACACCGGGCGGCTGACCGACCGCAAGTCGATCGCGATGCTCGAGCACGCGCAGCGCGTCGCGGACGGTGCCAACGCCGAGCTGCACCGGACCACCTGGCAGTACAACCGGCTGACCGGGCAGCAGCGGGCGATCCTGCTGGAGACCCGCGAGAAGGTGCTGACCGATGACCTGGCCGCGACCGAGTTCGCCGAGCGGGCCAAGGAGCGGTACGACGAACTGGTCGACGAGGTCGGCGAGGACGTGGTGAACGCCGCCGCGCGGCGGATCGCGCTCGGGCATCTGGACCGGCGATGGACCGACCACCTCGCGTACCTGGCGGATCTGCGCGAGGGGATCCACCTGCGGTCGCTGGCGGGCGGCATCGTGCACCTCAAGCCGATCGACGAGTTCAACAAGTCGGCGATCGCGTCGTTCGACACGCTGATCGAGGACGCCTGGAAGGACGCGGCCGAGTCGTTCGGTACGGCGGAGATCACGTCCGAGGGACTCGACGAGGAGGCCAGCGGGATCCCGCGGCCGACGGCGACCTGGACGTACCTGATCAACGACAACCCGTTCGGCACCGAGGCCGACCGGATCCTCGGCCGGCTGCGGAACGCGATCAAGCCCGAGTCGGTGGCCGAGCCGGAGGAGATCCTCGACGAGGAGTTCGACCAGGACGACCTCCCCGAGGAGCTCCGCGACGCCGACGACGAGGACCTGCCGGAGGAACTGCGCGAAGCAGCAGACGACGCGGAAGACGATGCCGACGACGCGAAGTCGGGCAAGAAGGACTGAGACTTTGGTCTAGGGGTGGGCAGCCGTCGGCTCGATGCCGGCCGACGGCTCGAGGCCTGATTCTCTGGTCATGCCCCGCACGCGCAAGACCCCTTGGCTCCTGATCGTCGACATCGGTATCCCGCTCGCGCTGTACTACGGCCTGAAGGCCCTCGGCGTGAGCGACCTGACCGCATTGCTCGCGGGCGTGATCCCAGGACTGATCAGTTCCGCGGTCTCGCTGGTGCGCGAGCGCCGTACGGACCTGGTCGGCATGGCGGTCGTCCTGAGCATGGTGGGGAGCGCGGTCGTCGCAGTACTGGGTGGCGACGCGCGCCTGCTCCTCGTCCGCAACGCCTGGATCAGCCTGCCGTTCGCCGGCATCACCCTGTGGTCGCTCCGGCACCCGCGGCCCCTGACCTACACCGTTACCCAGGCGATCATGCCGCGCCGGGCCGCCGTGATGGACCAGCTCTGGGAGACGAACGAGCGGTTCCGCGACGCCTGGAAGTGGATCACCGTGTGCTGGGGGATCGCATCGATCGTCGACGCGATCCTGCGCGTCGTCCTCTCCTACACACTCCCGATCTCCGTCGTCCCCGCGACCGACCCGGTAATCACCGTCCTGACCATCGTTGCGCTGCAGGTCCCCACGCAGGTTCTGCTCCGCCGCAGCGGCACTTGGCACCTCGTCTTCGCCCCTCGGCGTCCTACAGTCGTTTGAGTGACGGACGACACAATTTCGCAAGGGCGCATGCGTGAGTTCCTGGACTCCGGTGCGGCGACGCCGATGCTTGCCGGCACCGAGGTCGGTCCGACCTTGTACGCCGGCCGCTGGTGGTACGTCCCGGTCGAAGCCGCGGAGGACGCCGACTACCAGCCGGCGGACCCGGAGAAGTCCGAGGCGTTCGACAGCCTCCGGCGCCGGGCGGAGGCCGTCGAGCGGGTAGAGGCCGAGCTGGACGGCCGGCAATGACTCCGCGGGGCGAGCCTCGGGATCCCAGCCGCGACGAGCTTGCCGCGGCCCGGCAGGTGGTGGGCATGTTCGCCACCGAGGCCCTACTGGCGCTCGACCGGTACGAGCGGTCCTTCCCGGCGACGGCGACCGGCCAGGCGCGGCAGACGGCGGACCGGCTCGCGTACTGGTGGCGCCGCCTCGAGCTGGACGGCGTACGCCTGGATCCGGAGGGCACGGACGCCGAACAGATCCTGGTGGCGGCGGCCGATCTGTCCCTCGACCCGGAGAACGAGTGGGGTCTGAGCCTCGAAGAGGCGTCCGCCCAGGCGGTGAACCGGGCCGCGATGGAGGGCCGGACGATGCCGGTCACGAGTGTCGCGGACCTCCGCAAGGACTTCGACGACGCGTACGGCGAGCGTGTGGACCTGCCGGTCCGGGCCGACGACTGGCTCGCGCAGTCCCTGACCCGGGTGGCCCGCGCGAGTGTGCTGCGGGATGTGATCGCGGAGGGCGCACAAGTCCGGGTGAGCGCGCCGCTGCGCCAGACCGCTGACGAGATGGTCCGCCAGGGCAGGCAGTTGATGGACGACCGCCTCGACCTGGCCCGGGGCCAGGAGACGCCGATCAACCGGCGCGCAGCCTTCATGCAGCAGGCGAGGCTCACGTCGGCGTACGCCCTGTACAGCCTGGGCGTGGATTTCACCGGGGCGCCGCTCTGGGCCGATCTGGCGCTCAAGGCGCCCGCGTTCGCGCTGTACTTGAAGGAGAGCAGGGACGCCTGGCGAGACCACAGTCATGCTGTCGAGTCCAGGCTCGATCCCGCGCAGGCCCAGCTCCGGTCGGTCCGCAACGACCTCATCGGCACCCTCGGCACAGACCCGCCCGCCACTCGCCGCGACAACCGGGTACTCCGGAACGCCGCCAACCGGCGCCCCGGACCGGACCGCTGACACCGGCCGGCCGGGCGTCCCGGCAGAGTTGTCGGTGCCGCTGGTTAGGCTTCGGGGGTGAGTGACGGCTTGTTCGATCTTCCGGGTGCGCCCGCGCCGGCCCGTGGTGGCGGGAGTTTGGCGGATGCGGATCACACGGCGGCTCCGCTGGCCGTGCGGATGCGGCCGCGGAGTCTGGACGAGCTCGTCGGGCAGCAGCATCTGCTCGCGCCGGGCTCACCGCTGCGGCGACTGGTCGAGGGGGACCAGCCGATGTCGCTGCTGCTGTGGGGTCCTCCCGGGACCGGCAAGACGACGATCGCCGCGGTGGTGTCGCACCAGACCAACCGGAAGTTCGTCGAACTGTCGGCGGTGACCGCCGGTGTGAAGGACGTTCGGCAGGTGATCGACGGTGCTCGTCGCGACCTGTCCCGGGCGACCGGCACGGTCGAGACCGTCTTGTTCATCGACGAGGTGCACCGGTTCACCAAGGCACAGCAGGACGCGCTCCTGCCGGGCGTGGAGAACCGTTGGGTGACCCTCGTCGCCGCGACCACGGAGAACCCGTTCTTCTCGGTGATCTCGCCGCTGCTGTCCCGCAGTCTGCTGCTCACGCTCGAGTCGCTCACCGACGACGACATCGCCGTGCTGCTCGACCGTGCGCTCGCCGACGAGCGCGGGCTGAACGACGAGTTCGAGCTGGCGCCGGACGCCCGGGACCACCTGCTCCGGATGGCCGGCGGAGATGCGCGCCGGGCGCTCACATACCTGGAAGCCGCAGCCGGCGGAGCCCGCGCCAAGCAAGCCGGGCAAGCAGGTCAGGCCGGGCCCGCACTGATCGATCTCAAGACGTTGGAGACTGCGGTTGATCGGGCCGCGGTGCGGTACGACCGGGCCGGCGATCAGCATTACGACGTCGCGTCGGCGTTGATCAAGTCGATCCGGGGCTCGGACGTGGACGCGTCCATGCACTACCTGGCCCGGATGATCGAGGCGGGGGAGGACCCGCGGTTCATCGCCCGGCGCCTGGTGATCTCCGCGAGCGAAGACATCGGCATGGGCGACCCGACCGCGCTCGGCGTCGCGGTCGCCGCGGCCGAGGCGGTGCAGCTGATCGGCATGCCGGAAGCGCGGATCAACCTCGCCCAGGCCGTCGTGGCGCTCGCGCTCGCACCGAAGTCCAACGCGGTGATCATGGCCGTCGACGCCGCCATCGCGGACGTGAAGGCGGGCAAGGTCGGGCCGGTTCCTCCGCATCTGCGCGACGCGCACTACGCTGGCGCCAAGAAGATCGGCCACGGCTCGTCGTACGAGTACTCGCACAACGACCCACGCGGCGTCGTGCCGCAGCAGTACGCCCCGGACGTGATCGACGGCACCGACTACTACAACCCCACCCGGCGCGGCGGCGAGGCGGCGTACGCCGATCGGGTCGCGGCGATCCGGAAGATCCTGCGGGACCGGAAGTGAGCCGGACCGCCGATCATGTCGCCGCCTTCAACCAGGCGGTCACGACCGGCGACTGGGACAGCTTCGCCGAGCGGTTCGCCGTCGACGCGACGATGCGATTCGTCGCCATTCCGGTCGGCCCGTTCGAAGGTCGGACGGCTATCGCCGCGGCGTACAAGGAAAATCCGCCGGCCGAGACCATGACGCTGATCGCGGACGGCGACGAACTGGCGCGTTTCCGCTGGTCGGGCGGTGGCACGGGCTCGATGGAGCTCGACTGGGCACCGGACGGGACCGTTCAGGCACTCACGGTGAGCTTCGATTGAAGCGTTCGAGTCGGTAGGCTCCCTTTCGGCCTGGGGGCGAAAGGTTTTGTGTTGTGAGGCAGTCCAGTCCGAAGCACATCCGTCGACGTACTCCCGTCCTGAAGTTGACCGTCGGGGCAGCAGTTCTGGTTCTGGTGGCAGGTGCGCTGTTCCTGATGCCGTTCAGGTCGCACGAGACGGCGACGACCCAGGCCGTGCCCTCGTCCGCTCCGAGCCTGACCACTCCGAGCGTCGGTCGGTCGCAAGGTACGTCGAGGTCGACTACGAGACCGGCGCTTCCGGTCGGGAAGCCGTTGATCCCGATCCTGAGCCCGTCGGCCACCCCGAGCGAGCCCGCGCCGCCCTGGTCGGCGCCGGAGCCCAGCCCGACGCGATCCGCGACCGAGGACCCGACGACAGCAGCACCGTCGACTCCGGCCAAGCCGAGCCCGAGCACGACCCCGCCGACCTCGTCACCGACGAAGCCGGCAAGCCCACCACCGTCAAGCCCGCCACCCTCAAGCCCGACACCGACGAGTCCACCACCGGCAAGCCCGCCACCGGCGACGCCGACGACGCCGACGAGTCCTACGACGCCGAGCCCGACACCCTCCGAAACCCCTGCCACGCCAGCAACACCGAGTCCGTCCGAACCGACCGCGACGGAGGTGTCACCGACCGGGTGAGCCGGTTTGGTGGGCGACTGTGATGTGAGGGATGGTGTCCTGGAGCGGAGTGCGGTATGGCCGCGCGATAGGGTCGAGCGTCCATACGTCACATGAGGTCACAACGGGCTCGCTACGGGAAGGTGGATCGTTTCCATGAGCGTCGGTGAAGTCGCGGGGCTGATAGCTGCCTGCGCGCTGCTCATCCTGGTAGGCCTGCTGGCTTATCCGATCCTGAAGCTGGGCAAGGTCTTCGACGAGACCCGGATCATGGTGAAGGGCGTCTCCGACTCCAGCGTCCCGCTGCTCGGCGAGGTGACCACCACCGTGGCGACCACGAACGCCCAACTGGCGAAGGTGGACACGATCACCGACAACGCCACGACGGTGACGACCAACGCGGCCGCGCTGATGTCGTTGTTCTCGGCCACTGCCGGCGGCCCGCTGGTGAAGGCGGCCGCCTTCACGTACGGCGTGCGCCGCGCGCTCGGTGAGCAGCAGCGCAAGGACGTCAGCCGCCGGGTCAAGGAAGAGATGAAGGCCGAGCGGAAGGCGCGGAAGCGGTGAAGCGGATCATCTGGCTGATCATCGGGATCGCCGTCGGCGTGTACGCCGTCACCCGGCTGAAGAAGCGCGCGAAGGTGCTCGCCCCGGAGGGTATGCAGGAGTCCGCGGCCAAGCTGGCCGCCGCGGTCCGGCACTTCGGCGACCAGGTCCGCGAGGGCATGGCCGAGCGGGAGACCGAGCTGCGCGACGCGCTGGGCATCGAGACCGCAAACGATCGTGAGGACTACCGGTAACACCCATGGAAACCAGTGAGATCAGGCGGCGGTTCCTGCAGTACTTCGAGGACCGGGGCCACACCGTGGTGCCGAGCGCGCCGCTGCCGTCGCCGGACCCGAACCTGCTGTTCAACGTGGCCGGCATGGCCCAGTTCGTCCCGTACTTCGTCGGCCAGCAGACGCCGCCGTACGACCGGGCGACCAGCGTGCAGAAGTGCGTCCGCACCCTCGACATCGAAGAGGTCGGCAAGACCACCCGGCACGGCACGTTCTTCCAGATGAACGGCAACTTCTCCTTCGGCGACTACTTCAAGGAGAAGGCCATCGAGTACGCCTGGGAGCTGGTCACCAAGCCCCAGAACGAAGGCGGCTACGGCTTCGACGAGTCCGTGCTCTACGCCTCGGTGTACTACGAGGACGACGAGGCGATCGACATCTGGAAGCGGGTCGCGGGACTGCCCGACGACCGGATCGTCCGGCTCGGCATGAAGGACAACTTCTGGTCGATGGGCATCCCGGGTCCGTGCGGCCCGTGCTCGGAGATCCTGATCGACCGTGGCCCGGAGTTCGGCGCTGACCGGGACTGGGAGGCGGGCGACCGCTACCTGGAGTTCTGGAACCTGGTCTTCATGCAGAACATCCGCGGTGAGGGCGGCGGCAAGGACGGCTACGAGATCCTCGGCGAGCTGCCGAAGAAGAACATCGACACCGGTCTCGGCCTGGAGCGGGTCGCGTACCTGCTGCAGGGCGTCGACAACATGTACGAGATCGACGAGATCTACCCGGTGATCGAGCGGGCGTCCGAGCTCAGCGGCCGCAAGTACGGCGTCGAGCACGTCGACGACGTCCGGTTCCGCGTGGTCGCGGACCACGTCCGCAGTGCGCTGATGCTGATCGGCGACGGCGTCACCCCGGGCAACGAGCAGGGCGGGTACGTCCTGCGCCGGCTGCTCCGCCGGGCGATCCGCTCGATGCGGCTGCTGGGCTACGAGGACCCGAGCCTGGTCGAGCTGCTGCCGGTCAGCCTCGAGCAGATGAAGAAGTCCTACCCGGAGCTGGTGCCCGACTTCGGCCGGATCAGCCAGGTCGCGTACGCCGAGGAAGAGGCGTTCCGGCGGACTCTCACGGCTGGGACGAGCATCTTCGACGTCGCGGTCAAGGAGACCAAGGCGGGCGGTGCGCACCAGCTCGAGGGCGCGAAGGCGTTCCAGCTGCACGACACCTACGGCTTCCCGATCGACCTGACCGTCGAGATGGCCGCCGAGCAGGGCCTGAACGTCGACACCGAAGGCTTCCGCTCGCTGATGAAGGAGCAGCGCGAGCGCGCCAAGGCCGACGCCCGCGCGAAGAAGGCTGGTCACGCCGACACCTCCGGGTACCGCGAGCTGCGCGAGAAGGGCGTCACCGAGTTCACGGGGTACTCCGAGCTTGCCAGCGACTCGCAGGTCCGCGGACTGCTCCGTGAGGGCGCGGTCGCGCCGTTCGCCGAGCAGGGCGAGACCGTCGAGGTCGTGCTGGAGAAGACCCCGTTCTACGCGGAGTCCGGCGGCCAGATCGCCGACGAGGGCCTGATCGTCGCCGACGGCGTGAAGTTGAAGGTGCTCGACGTGCAGCGCCCGGTCAAGGGCCTGATCGTGCACAAGGTCGAGATCCTCGAGGGCGTAGTGCGCCCCGGCCTGGACGTGCACGCCGCGGTCGACCACGAGTGGCGGGTCTCGGCCTGCCAGGCGCACTCCGGCACGCATGTGGTGCACGCCGCGCTGCGCCAGGTGCTCGGCCCGAACGCGTTGCAGAGCGGTTCGTACAACAAGCCCGGCTACCTGCGGCTCGACTTCGCGTGGTCGTCGGCGCTGGACCCGTCGACCCGTTCGGAGATCGAAGAGGTCGCGAACCTCGCCGTCCGGAAGGACCTTCCGGTGTCGGCGCAGTACATGACGCTGCCGGAGGCGCGGGAGTGGGGCGCGCTGGCGCTGTTCGGCGAGACGTACGACGAGCAGGTGCGCGTGGTGGAGATCGGCGGCCCGTGGTCGCGTGAGCTCTGTGGTGGCACGCACGTGAAGCACTCCTCGCAGGTCGGCGCGGTGACGGTGACCGGCGAGTCGTCGGTCGGCGCCGGCGTCCGGCGGATCGAGGCGTTCGTCGGCATGGAGGCGCTGCACTACCTCGGCCGCGAGCGGGCCCTGGTCCGGCTGCTCAGCGAGAACCTGAAGACCCGCCCGGAGGAGCTGCCGGCGAAGGTCGCGGACCTGGCCGAGCGGCTGCGCGCGGCCGAGAAGGAGCTCGAGCGGGTCCGGGCCGCGCAGGTCCTCGAGGCCGCCGGCGAGCTGTCGAAGAACCCGAAGGACGTCTTCGGCGTCCAGTACGTCGGCCACCGCGCTCCCGACGGCGTGAACGGCGGGGACCTGCGCAAGCTGGCCCTCGACATTCGCGGCCGGATGGCGACCGACAAGCCGGCCGTGATCGCCGTACTGAGTGTGAACGACGGTAAGCCCGGTGTGGTGATCGCACTCAACGACATGGCTCGCGAATGGCGGCTCAAGGCCGGTGACCTGGTTCGGGTCGCGGCCGAGAAGCTCGGTGGTCGCGGCGGTGGCAAGGACGACGTCGCGCAGGGTGGCGGCACGGACCCGGCCGGCGCCGACGAGGCGCTGGCAGCGGTCGAGCACACCGTCGGCCACCAGGTCACGGGTTGATCCAGGACCCCCGGCGATGAGACGTGGCGTGCGGATCGCGCTCGATATCGGCGATGCCCGGATCGGCGTCGCCAGCAGCGATCCGCACGGAATCCTGGCCACGCCTGTGGAAACCGTCCGGCGAGGGCCCGGGGATCTGGATAGGATCGCCGCACTCGCCGCCGAACTGGAGGCGTTCGAGATCGTGGTCGGGCTGCCGCGCTCCCTGTCCGGGGGCGAGGGGCCGGCCGCGGTGAAGATCCGGGAGACGGCGGAGCAGGTGCTGGACAAGGTGCGCGAGGGAACGACGATGCGGCTGGTGGACGAGCGGTTCACCACCGTCACCGCCGAACGCATGCTGCGGGAACGGGGAAAGAAAGGCGCCAAGCGGCGCGCGGTGGTCGACCAGGCCGCGGCGGTCGTGATTCTGCAACATGCGCTCGACCTCGAGCGCGAGACCGGTAACCCACCCGGGAGACCCCTGTGAACGGACCATCGGTGGATGAAGATCTCAACGAGGGCGAGGAGCAGCGCGACGACCTGGGCAGCGGCCTCGGTCTGCGGGCCGAGTCCCGCGTCGAGCGGCGCGCCAATCGCCGCCGGGCCCGCAGCCGCCGGGCGTTCGGCTGCTTCGCCGGCCTGGTATCGCTGATCGTCGTCGGCGCGATCGTGGCCGGCGCCGTGGTCGGCTTCGGCAAGGGCAAGGACGCGCTGGAAGGCGTGTTCTCCGCGCCCGACTACGACGGGCAGGGCACCGGCACGGTGCTGGTGGAGATCACCAAGGGCCAGGCCGTCTCGTCGATCGCGGACACCCTGGAGAAGAAGGAAGTCGTGAAGAGCGCCCGCGCGTTCGAGCGGGTGGCCCGCGACGACGCGCGTTCGCTGCAGATCCAGGCCGCGACGTACACGCTGCGCAAGCACATGTCCGCGAAGGCCGCGCTCGCGCTGATGCTGGACACGAACGCGTCGGTCAAGGTGATGCGCGTCAGCGTCCCGGCCGGGAAGACCAAGGCCGAGGTCTCGGTGACCCTGCAGACCAAGCTCAAGCTGCCCTCCGGCCAGGCCGCGAACGCGCTCGCGCATCCGGCGACGCTCGGGTTGCCGTCCTACGCCAACGGCAACCCCGAGGGCTTCCTGTACCCGGCGACCTACGACGTGCCGAAGAACGCGAACGCGACCACGATGCTCAAGCTGATGACCGCGAAGTACGCGAGTATCGCGGCACAGCTCAACCTGGTGAAGGCCGCGGAGCACAAGAAGGTGGATCCGTACCAGGTCGTGATCGTGGCCAGCATCATCGCCGCCGAGACGAACCGGAAAGAGGACTACCCGAAGGTCGCGCGGGTGATCTACAACCGGCTCGCGCGCGGGCAGCGGCTGCAGATGGACTCGACCATCCACTACGTCGTCGGCAAGGACGGCGGGGTGTTCACCACGCCCGCGCAGCGGCAGATGATCTCGCCGTACAACACGTACAAGAACGCGGGCCTGCCGCCGACGCCGATCAACTCGCCGAACGTCGACACCTTGCGCGCGGCGCTCAACCCGGCGCAGGGCTCCTGGCTGTACTTCACGCTGGTCAACCTGGACACCGGCGAGACCGCGTTCGCCAGCACCCCCGAGGAGCACCAGGCGAACGTGAAGAAGCTCCAGACCTGGTGCCAGGCCCACACGGGGAAGTGCTGAGTTGTGACCCGTTGTGCCGTCCTGGGGTCGCCGATCGCGCATTCGTTGTCGCCGGCCATGCATCGGGCCGCGTACGCCGCGCTCGGCCTGGACTGGCGGTACGACGCCTTCGAGGTCGAGGAGGACGAGCTCCGGGGATTCGTGGCGTCCCTCGGTGACGACGTCCGCGGCCTGTCGTTGACGATGCCGTTGAAGCGGGTCGCGCTCGACCTGGTCGACACCGTCGATCCGGTCGCGGAGCTCATCGGCGCGGCGAACACGATGCTGTTCGAGCCGGACGGATCACGGTCGGCCCACAACACCGACGTACCGGGGCTGGTGAACGCTTTCGCCGAGCAAGGCATCACGGCGGCGGAGACAGCGGTCGTGATCGGCGGCGGGGCGACTGCGGCCTCGACGCTGGCGGCCCTGCGTGGCATGAAGGTCACCGAGGTGACCGTCGTCGTCCGGGATGTCGCGAAGGCCGAGCGGTTGCTGGACCTCGCGGCGGAGCTGGGACTCCGGACCTCGGTCGCGGACTTCTCGCAGGTCGAGCAGATCGGCGGCTTCGACCTGTGCGTGTCGACCCTGCCCGGTGGCGCGGTCGACCCGTGGGCCGAGCATTTCGCGGCGGTGGCTCCGGTGGTGTTCGACGTGGCGTACCACCCGTGGCCGACCCGGCTCGCGATCGCGGCGCACCGGATCGGTACAGAGCTGTTGAACGGACTTGATCTGCTCGTGCATCAGGCGACCCTCCAGGTGGAGATGATGACGGGTAGGTCGCCGGCTCCTCTGGCGGCCATGAGGACGGCCGCTCGTGAGGAGTTGGGGGATCGTGAGCCTGCTTGACCGCCGGACGGTTCTGAAGGCCAGCGGGGCCGTTGCTGCTGTCGGACTGGCCGGATGCGGCGACGCGAAGGACAACGCCGGCGGGACGACGAGCCCCACGCAGACGCCGACCACGTCCACGCCGAGCACCACCGCTCCCACCACGACAGCCCCGAGTAGCTCAGCCGCGTCGACGACCACGACGCCCAGCAGCACCCCGACCAGCTCGGCGCCGACCGGGACCTCGGCCGCGCCGAACTGGAACACCTTCTCCCGATCGCTGACGGGCAAGGTCTACCTGCCCTCGACCTCGGGGTACGCCGCCGCGCATCAGCTGTTCAACCCGCGCTGGGACAGCGTCCGCCCGACCGCTGTCGTGAAGGCCGCGAACCCCGCCGACGTGCAGAAGGCGATCAACTTCGCCCGCGACAACAAGCTCGTGCTCGTGCCGAAGAGCGGCGGCCACTCGTACGTCGGTGCGTCGACCATCAGCAACGGGATGCAACTCGACGTCGGCGCGATCCGCGGCATGAGCTACTCGAACGGCGTGCTCACCGTCGGCGCCGGCGCCCGGCTGTACGACGTCCATGCGTTCCTCGACCGGTACGGGCGTTCGCTGCCGACCGGGACCTGCCCGACCGTCGGCGTCGCCGGCCTGACGCTCGGCGGCGGGATGGGCATCCACACCCGCACGTTCGGGCTGACCTGCGACCGGGTCGTGTCGATGGGCGTGTTCACCGCGGACGGGAAGTCGCACAACGTCAGCGCGACCGTCGAGCCCGATCTGTTCTGGGCGTTGCGCGGCAGCGGCGGCGGCAACCTCGGCGTGGTCACGTCGTTCCGGTTCGCCACCATCCCGGCGACCAAGCTCGGGTTCTTCCGGCTCACCTGGCCCGAGTCGCAGGCGGCGGCCGTCGTCCGCGGCTGGCAGAAGTTCGCCCAGACCGCGGCGGCGACCGCCTGGGGCAACCTGCACATAGATGCCCAGAGCAACGGAACGCTGTCGATCCACGTGCTCGGCGTCTCCACCACCGGCAACGCGAACGCGGCGGCCGCGCAGCTCGAGTCGTTCGTCGGCGCGAAGGCGTCGGCGCGGACCATCACCGTCAAGTCGCACCTGGAAGCGGTGAAGTACCTCGGCGGCGGTACGACCAGTCCGCGGCAGGGATTCCTCGCGGGTTCCGACGTACTCAAGGGCCCGATGGATGCGGCGACGATCACCGCGCTGCTCGGCGCGGTGAAGGCGGCCGCGCGGGCCAGGACACCGGCGTCGGCGATCCTCGACCCGCTCGGCGGGCAGGCCGCGAAGCAGCCGGCCGGTGGGGCGTCGTGGCCGTGGCGGAGCGCGCTGGGGACGATCCAGTGGTACTCGTCCGCGCAGAACACGGGCGCGCAGACCTTCATCGCCAACGGTCACCGTGCGGTCCGGGCCGCCTCGGCCGGTGCCTACGTCAACTATCTCGAGGCCGGCCGGGCAGTGAGTTCGTACTACGGCGCGAGCTCGGCCGAGCTCCAGGCCGCCAAGAAGAAATACGACCCGGGCAACTTCTTCCACACGCCGTACACCCTTGTCTAGCTAGTGTTCCGCCCGTGAAGCTTTGGCGGGTAGTGGCGGGTGTGCTGGCGGTCGGATTCATCGCGGCCGGGGTGACGCCCGCGTGGGCGTGCGCGTGCGGCGGTTACCTGCCGGACGCCCAGTCGCAGGCCCGTGCGTACGGCGAGACCGCGCTGGTCCAGCACGCGGGCGGCACCGAGAAGATCACGCTCTCGATGGCGATCAACGGCTCGTCGAAGAAGGCGGCCTGGATCATGCCGGTTCCGGCCGCGGCCAAGGTCGAGCTGGGCGACGACGAGCTGTTCTACCGGCTCGACCGGCTGACCCGGCCGAAGGTCGTGTACCGAAAGACGTACTGGCCGTTCCGCGGCCTCGGGATCATGGGCAACCGCAGCGGCCTGGCCGGCGAGGCGGCCCCCGGGTCCGCCGTGAACGTCCGCCAGCAGATGATCCTCGGGCCGTTCGCGGTCGCGCGCCTCACCGGCTCGACCGGGACTGCGGTCACGGACTGGCTGCGCACGAACGGGTACGTCGTACCGGCGACACTGGCCGCGAACCTCACGCCGTACCTGACCGAGAAGTGGGAGATCGTGGCGGTGAAGCTCGCGCCCAAGCGGGACGGCGAGAGCCTGAGCGGGGCGACGCCGCCGTTGCGGCTGACGTTCGCGTCGGAGCGGATCGTGTACCCGATGCGGCTGAGTAAGGGCGCCACCACCGCCCAGACGGTCACGGTGTACGTCGCGGCCGAGCACCGGGTCGACGCCACCGAGCTGCCGGATGCGGCGGTGACGCCCGAGCTGCTGTTCGCCGGCCGGGTCGAGGACGTCGCGCTGGCCAAGCCGGCCGACTACCTGACCGCGTACACGGCGACCTATCGCGATCCGGGCCGGATCACCGACGACTTCACGTTCGCGCCGGCCGCGACCGACGCCGAGTACCAGCGGGTCGAGGTCATCACCGAGAACGACGGCTTCTGGAGCACGATCGGCGTCCTCTTCGGCGGCCTGCTGCTGATCGGCGTCGGCGCCGCGGTGATCGCCCGGATCCTGGTACGGCGCGCCCGGGCCGGGCTCAGCTGACGAAGTCGATGCGGTGGTCGTGGTCGGCGAAGGTGAAGGTGTCGCCGGCGCGCAGGCCCTCGACGGCCGCGTAGATCGGTGCGTCGGTCGAGATCCCCTCGTACGTCGCGCCGTCGCACTCGAATGCGGCGGCGACCACGCCGACGACGTACCGGTCGCCGTCGAACCCGATGATCGCGCCCGGCCCGACCTCGCTCCGCGGCCCGAAGTCAAGCTTCTCGATCCCGCTCAGGATGCCCGCCTGCCGCTGCTCCCGGTCCTCGAACAGCCCGCCGAGATCACCGGCCTGGGAAGCCTGCGACTGGTCGTCGACCGAGAACGACGAGTCCTGATCCAGCTTCGCCGCCGAATCCTCCCGCGACACGTCACCCCTGGCCGCTTGCAGCTCGGCCTCGACCTGCCGCAGCAGCGCGTCCTTCACCCGGCTCTTGTCCATGCCATCCATCGGCAGTCCTTCCAGAGATGACCCTTTCCATCACACTCCCACACTCTTGTCCACAGGGCTTGCGAAGTGGCGGCCCGGAATCGTCTAGGCTCCTGGATCGTGCCGGCCGACAACGCGTTGCTCGCTGCGGGGATCGGGGTGGTCGTCTGCGGTCCCGCAGCGGCCGTCCTCGGCCCGTGGCTGATGCGCCGCATCCCCGAGCCGGTGCTGGAGGAAGGCGAGACCAAGGTCCCGTACGCCTCGGTGGCCGGTCGGCGAGCGGCGTACTGGTGCGGCGGGCTCGCCGCGGTCGCCGGCGGACTGCTGGGCTGGATGCTCGGGATGGACGCAGTGCTGCCCGCGTGGCTCGTGCTGGCGGTCGCCGGGGCGGTGCTCGGGTACATCGACGCCAGGACGCGATTCCTGCCCTCGGTGATCATCTGGCCGACGTACGTGGTCGTCGGGGCCGGGTTGCTGGCCGCGGCGGTGGCGACGGGGGAGTGGGGGTCGTTGCGCCGGGCAGTGATCGCCGGGGCGATCGGGTTCGCGGTGTTCTACGTGCTGTGGTTCGCGTTCCCGCGGGGCGTCGGGTTCGGCGATGTGCGGTTGTCGGGGCTCCTCGGGCTGGCGCTCGGCTGGCTGGGCTGGGGACAGTTCGTGTCCGGTCTGTACGGCGGGTTCTTCCTCGGCGCGATCGTCGGGATCGCGTTGATCGCCGGCCGGGTGATGACGCGCAAGCAGATGGTCCCGTTCGGGCCGTTCATGCTGGTCGGGGCGTTGGCCGGAGTACTGCTCGGTGCGCCGCTGGAGCGGCTGTACGCCGGATAGGGGATCCCGGCACTCCACCAGATGGTTGATGTGCGGGCACCGCCCGCCTTCCTAGGGTCGAGGTAATCGAACTCTCGGGAGGGAAATCAATGCCAGTCAGTCGTCGTGGTCTCTTGGCCGGGACCGCAGTCGCGGGTGCGGCGCTCGCCGTGCCAGGTACTGCGTCCGCCGTGACCACCACCGCCCGCAGCGACAGGATCGGCCCGAACGACGCGCGGTACCAGGACCTCGTCCAGCGCGGCCAGAACCGGCGATTCATCGGCAAGCCGCAGTACGCGCGGGTGATCCGGTCGACCGAGGACGCCGTCGCGGCTGTCCAGGAGGCGGTCCGCAGCGGCAAGCGGATCGCGGTCCGGAGCGGTGGACACTGCTTCGAGGATTTCGTCGACAGCAGCGACATCGAGGTGCTGCTGGACATGTCGACGTACGACGCGGTGACGTGGGACCCGCAGTACAAGGCGTTCTCGATCGGCGCCGGCGCGACCCTCGAGACCGTCTACAAGGAGCTGTTCTACGGCTGGGGCCTGACCGTCCCGGCCGGCGGCTGCCTCGGGGTCGGTGCGGGCGGTCACTTCAGCGGCGGCGGGTACGGTCCGCTGTCGCGCAAGTACGGCTCCGTCGTCGACCACCTGTACGGCGTGGAGATCGTGGTTGTCGACGCCCGGGGTCGGGCGCGGTCGGTGGTTGCGACCCGCGACAACGCGAACAGTGACCTGTGGTGGGCGCACACCGGTGGTGGCGGTGGGAACTTCGGCGTCGTCACCCGGTACCTGATGCGGTCCGCCGGGGCCTCCGGCCGGACCGCGAGCGAGTCGTTGCCCAAGGCACCGGCCGCGCTACGGTCGACCATCCTGCTGTACGACTGGTCGAAAACCACGCAGGCCGACTTCGCGCGGACGGTGCGGAACTGGTTCGACTTCTTCGAGCAGCACAACACCGCGGACTCGCCGTACTCGACGCTCTACGCGCCGTTCATCCTCACCCACAACAGCGCCGGGCAGTTCCTGCTGTCGACCCAGATCGACGCGGCGGTGCCGGGCTCGGAGCAGCTGATGAACGCGTTCAACGCGGCGATGGTCGCCGGGGTGGACGTGAAGCCGCAGGTGGTCGACCTCGGCGTGGGGCCGTTCCTGCAGATGACGATCCAGCGGTCGATCGCTGACACGCCGGATCCGGGACGCGGGAAGTACAAGGCTGGGTATCTGAAGAAGGGGTACACCGACGAGCAGATCCTGGCCATCTACCGCGGGCTGACGGACTCGGCGTACAAGGGTCCGCAGTCGTCGCTGCTGCTGGTCCCGTACGGCGGGAAGGTGAACACCGTTCCGTCGACTGCGACCGCCTCCGCACAGCGTGACGTGGTCGGCAAGATGGTGCTCACGGCGTCGTGGGAGACCGCGACCGACGACGACATGCACCTGGCCTGGGCGCGAAAGGTCTATGGCGAGATCTACCGCGAGACGGGCGGCGCTCCGGTCCCGAACGCGACGAACGCCGGCTCGTACATCAACTACCCGGACACCGATCTGGCCGACCCCGCGTACAACAAGTCCGGGGTCCCGTGGCACGACCTGTACTACCTGGGCAACTACCCGCGGCTGCAGCAGATCAAGTCGAAGTGGGACCCGCGCAACGTGTTCCACCACAAGCTCTCGATCGAGCCGCAGTAGCTCTCACCAGCCGGGGTAGCGGGTGGTCCACGTGGTGTGTGGACCGTAGTCGCCGTGCAGGCGCTTGCCCTGGGTGAACTCCAGCGCGAAGTCGTCGGCGAGTTGGAGGATGACAGGACGGCCCTCGACGGTGAAGACGAGCTCTGCGGGGAGAGCCGTCTCGCCGTGGAGGGCGCCGAGGATGTTGCCGCAGATCGCGCCGGTGGAATCGCTGTCGCCGGAATGCGTGACGGCCAGGGACAGCGCGTCCAGGAACTGCTCGGGCTCCGGGTAGGCGAGCGCTGCGAAGACCGCGATCGCCAGCGCTTCCTCGGCGATCCAGCCGCCGCCGAGGCGCTCGACCGTGACCGGTCCGGCGGGTGCTGTCTTGGCCAGATGCCGCGCGAACGAGAGCGCAGTACTGGTCTCCTCGTGGCCCTCGTGCTGGGTCAGGAGGCTGGTCGTCTTTGACAGCGCGTCGTCCAGGCCGGCGCCGTTGCACAGCTCACGGATGATCGCGGCGAGTGCCCCGGACGCGAGCTTTCCGGTCGGGTGACCGTGCGTGTACCCGGCGGCCGTCGCGGCCGAGTCGAAGATCCAGTCGGCCGGGAAGTAGTCCGGCAGCAGCCCGAACGGCGCGACCCGCATCACCCCGCCGCATCCTTTGGAGTCGTTCACCGCCTCCGCGCCGTACTGCGGGATCCGCGGCTCGCCCTTGCGGGCCTCGGTCAGCGCGGACAGGCAGGTGTTGCCCGGCGCGCGACGGGCGTACAGCCACTGCTCGCCCTGCAGCCAACCGTCCAGCTCGCCGCTCGGTCCCGGCAGCGTCTGCGTGTCCAGCCACCGGTCGTACGCATGCTGTACGACGGCCACGGTGAACCCGAGTCCGCGGTCGGTCCGCACGTTCGCCCGGATCAGCCCCTCCACCGTGAACAGCGTCATCTGGGTGTCATCGGTGATGGTCCCCGGCGGCCAGCCGTCACCTCCAGCGACGAAGGCCCGTACGCCGTCCGGGTACTTCGCGACGATCGACCGACCGTCGTCGAACTCCACCGGCCCGCCCAGCGCGTCGCCGATCGCACCACCCAGCAAGCACCCACGCACCCGTGCCCGCCACATCTCCTCACTCATGACAGGACCCTATCGGGGGTGGTGCCAGCGCTACCCCCAAGACGGGTTCCAAGGCCAGTTCGCCAAGCCTTCCCAGCTTCTACGGTCGTTGGTATAAGGAACCGACCGTTCAAGGGAGCGCAGCATGACCCCCGCATTCCGTCGTACCGCCGGGCGCCTGGCAGTGGCGGCGCTCGCCACCACCGCCCTCACGGGCGCCGCGATCGCCGGCGGTCAGGCAGCCGGCGCCACCACCAGCTGCGACGAGTCCCCGATCATCAAAACCTTCGACGTGGTCCTCTCCGTCCGCGACGGCCTCACCCAGGACACCCAGACCTGCCGCTGAGACCGCTGTCCGGGGGATGAGCCGGGCGTGAAAGAATCCTGGCATGCTGCGCTGGCTTACCGCCGGCGAGTCGCACGGACAAGCGCTCGTCGCCGTACTTGAAGGTCTTCCCGCGGGGGTCGAGGTCACGACTGATGACGTGGCCGACGCCCTGGCTCGTCGACGGCTCGGCTACGGCCGGGGCGCCCGGATGAAGTTCGAGCGGGACGAGGTGACGTTCCTCGGTGGCTTCCGGCACGGGCTCACGCTCGGCAGCCCGGTCGCGATCCAGGTCGGCAACACCGAGTGGCCGAAGTGGGAGCAGGTGATGAGCGCGGATCCGGTCGACGAGGAGACGCTGGCCGGCCTGGCCCGCAACGCTCCGCTGACCCGCCCGCGGCCCGGCCACGCCGACCTGGCCGGCATGCAGAAGTACGGGTTCGACGAGGCCCGTCCGGTGCTCGAGCGCGCCAGTGCCCGCGAGACCGCCGCCCGGGTCGCCCTCGGCGAGGTCGCGGCCCGCTTCCTCCGCCAGTCGTACGGCGTGACGATCGTCAGCCACGTCGTCGAGCTCGGCACGGTCAAGGCGCCGTACGGCGTGATCCCGGCGTACGGCGATGTCGCCAAGCTGGACGCGGATCCGGTCCGCTGCCTGGACCCGGACGCGAGCAAGCAGATGGTCGCCGAGATCGACGCCGCGCAGAAGGCCGGCGACACGCTCGGCGGCGTGGTCGAGGTCGTCGTCGACGGTCTCCCGCCGGGGCTCGGCAGCTACGTGCACTGGGACCGGCGGCTGGATTCGAAGCTGGCCGGTGCGTTGATGGGCATCCAGGCGATCAAGGGCGTCGAGCTCGGCGACGGGTTCGAGCTCGCGCGGACGCCGGGTTCGAAGGCGCACGACGAGATCGTGGCCGAAGACGGCGCGGTCCGGCGTACCAGCGGTCGCTCGGGCGGCACCGAGGGCGGCATGAGCACGGGCGAGACGCTCCGGGTCCGCGCCGCGATGAAGCCGATCGCAACCGTTCCGCGGGCGTTGCGGACGATCGACACCTCGACCGGTGAGGCGGCGGCCGCGCACCACCAGCGCTCGGACGTCTGCGCCGTACCGGCGGCGGGGATCGTCGCCGAGGCGATGGTCGCGCTGGTGCTGGCCGACGTCGCGCTGGAGAAGTTCGGCGGCGACTCGGTGACGGAGACCGCGCGCAACCACCAGGCGTACCTGGCGAACCTGCCGACGACGATCGCCCCGCGGGAGTGGGAGTGAGCCCGGTCGTCGTCCTGGTCGGGCCGCCGGGATCGGGCAAGTCCACGATCGCTGCGCTGCTGGCCGAGCGGTTGAAGGCCACGCACCGCGACACCGACGCCGACATCGAGGCCGGCGCGGGCAAGCCGATCTCGGAGATCTTCGTCGACGAGGGCGAGCCGCACTTCCGCGAGCTGGAGCGGGCCGCGATCGTCGCGGCGCTGAAGGACGACGGCGAGGTGCTGTCGCTCGGCGGTGGCGCGATCCTGGACGCCGCGACCCGCGCTGACCTGGCCGGTCACACCGTCGTCTACCTCGATGTCAGCCTCGGCGAGGCGTCCAGGCGGGTCGGCCTCAGCGTTGCCCGGCCGCTGCTGCTCGGCAACGTCCGCACCCAGCTCCGCAACCTGATGGAAGCCCGTCGCCCGCTGTACGCCGAGGTCGCCAAGCTGACCGTGACCACCGACAGCAAGACGCCGGAGCAGATCGCCGACGAAATCCTGGAGCACCTGACGTGACGGATCAGCCGACCAGGATCCGGGTTGCCGCGGCCGCGCCGTACGACGTTGTCATTGGCAACAATCTGCTGGACGAGCTGCCGGCGCTGCTGGGGGAGGGGGTGCAGCGGGTTGCGGTGATCCATCCGCGCGCGCTGCGGTCCACCGGTGACGCGATCCGCGACGACCTGACCGGCTCCGGGTTCACGGCGCACGCGATCGAGATCCCGGATGCGGAGGAGGCCAAGACCGCCGAGGTGCTGGCGTACTGCTGGTCGGTGCTCGGCCAGGCCGGTTTCACCCGGTCGGATGCGGTCGTGAGCGTCGGCGGCGGCACGACGACCGACCTGGCCGGCTTCGTCGCGGCGACCTGGTTGCGCGGCGTGAAGGTCGTGCACATCCCGACCACGCTGCTCGGCATGGTCGACGCGGCAGTCGGCGGCAAGACCGGGATCAACACCGCCGAGGGCAAGAACCTGGTCGGCGCGTTCTGGGAGCCGGCTGGCGTCCTCTGCGACCTGGCCGCGCTCGAGACCCTGCCGTTGAACGACTACGTGAGTGGCCTCGCCGAGGTCGTGAAGTGCGGGTTCATCGCCGACCCGGTGATCCTCGACCTGGTCGAGAAGGACCCGGCCGGCGCCACGAGTCCGTCGTACGGCGCGACCGAGGAGCTGATCGCCCGGTCCATCCAGGTGAAGGCCGACACGGTCGGCGCGGACCTGCGCGAGCGGACCACGACCGTCGGCGGCCAGATCGGCCGCGAGGCGCTGAACTACGGGCACACCCTCGGCCACGCGATCGAGCGCGTCGAGCGGTACAAGTGGCGCCACGGCGCCGCGATCAGCATCGGCATGGTGTTCGTCGCCGAGCTCGCCCGCGCCGCCGGCCGCCTCGACGACGCGACGGCCGACCGCCACCGCGCCGTACTCGAATCTCTCGGCCTCCCGGTGACCTACCGCGCCGACGCCTGGCCGCACCTGCACGACGCAATGAAGCTCGACAAGAAGACCCGCGCCGACCGCCTCCGCTTCGTCATCCTCGACGCCCTGGCCAAGCCGACGATCCTCGAGGCACCCGACCCGAGCCTGCTGATCGCGGCATACGGCGAAATCAGCTAACTCCCACACCCACCGCCTCCTGTCCCAACCCACCGCTTCCTGTCCCAACCCACCGGTTCGTGTCTCAGCCCACCGCTTCCTGTCCCAGCCCACCGGTTCGTGGCGCGGCCCACCGGTTCGTGGCGCGGCCCACCGGTTCGTGGCGCGGCCCACCGGTTCTTGTCCCAGCCCACCGGTTCGTGTCTCAGCCCACCGCTTCTTGTCCCAGCCCACCGGTTCGTGGCGCGGCCCACCGGTTCTTGTCCCAGCCCACCGGTTCGTGGCGCGGCCCACCGGTTCTTGTCCCAGCCCACCGGTTCGTGTCTCAGCCCACCGCTTCCTGTCCCAGCCCACCGGTTCGTGGCGCGGCCGGGCCCTCTGTGCGCCGCAGCCGATCCGCCTCTGGTGACCTGAGACAGGTTGTTGTGGCCGGAGCCCTGTTATTTCAGGTCCCAGGCCACCGGTTCATGTCTCAGGCCACCGGTTCTTGTCCCAGCCCACCGGTTCATGTCTCAGGCCACCGGTTCTTGTCCCAGCCCACCGGGTGCCCCGAGCTCCACCCAGACCGCAGCCTGTGGTCGAACGTCGGTTGAGTCCGCCGAGTCGTGGATTCAGGTCCGAAATCGGTCCGATCTACGACCTCGATCCACGACTCGACGATCTCGGCAACGACAATTCGCCACGACTCGGCGGTCCTGACGACCGGCCGCGGTACGACGCAATTCGATCAGCCGCCCCTGCAACGCCGGGTCCGCTCGACGCCGAGCTCACCCGCATCGGTTCCGGCAGTGCCCGTACGGCGGCCACGACTCAGCGAGATCGGCTGACCGCGCCTGCCCCGGACCCAGCATCAATCCCGCGTCCGTCTCAGGGGTCAACCCCTGAGACGGACGGTTGCCTCCCGAGAATCTGCGTGCGCAACCGGCCAGGTCAGGGGTTGACCCCTCAAACGTCCCCGGGGCGAACGGTCAGCCCGCCGGTCAGCCCGCCGGGCAGCCCCGCGGGCAGGTCCGGTGATGCCGGCAGGTCCGCTGACCGGATGTGGTCAGATGCCGGGCGGAGGGTTGTGGAACCGGCGGCGTGGCGCAGAGGATGGAAAGCCCCTCGGAAAGGGCTTTCCATATGAGTAAGCAGAGGATTGCGATCGTTGGTACCGGCGGGATCGCCGGCTCGCACGCCCGGGCCGTGACGGCGCTGGCGGATCGGGCCGAGCTGGTCGCGGCAGTCGATGTCGACCTGGATCGGGCCAAGGAGTTCGCCGCCCAGTGGAACATTCCGGCGACGTACCCGAGCCTGACCGACCTGCTCGCGGCCGATCGCGTCGACCTGGTCCACCTGTGTACCCCGCCGAACTCGCACGTCCCGCTCGCCGTGGAGTGCCTGGCCGCGGACGTCGACGTGTACATGGAGAAGCCGCCGACGCTGTCGCTGGACGAGTTCGACACGCTGGTGGCGGCGGAGGAGAAGTCGTCGGCGCAGGTGGCATGCGTGTTCCAGCACCGCTTCGGATCGGGTGCGGTCCGGCTCCGGCAGTTGCTGGCCGACGGCGTGCTCGGCCGGCCGTTGGTTGCCCTGTGCAACACCGTCTGGTACCGCGACGACGCGTACTTCGCGGTGCCGTGGCGCGGCACGTTCGACGTCGAGGGCGGCGGGCCGACGATGGGGCACGGGATCCACCAGTACGACCTGCTGCTGTCGATCCTCGGCCCGTGGGAGAAGGTCACCGCGCTCGCGGCCCGGCAGGCCCGCCCGACGCAGACCGAGGATGTCTCGCTGGCGCTGGTGACCTTCGAGAACGGCGCGGTCGCCTCGGTGGTCAACTCGCTGGTATCCGCCCGTCAGACGTCCCAGCTGCGGTTCGACTGCCAGAACGCGACCGTCGAGCTGGAGCACCTGTACGGCTACAAGAACCCCGACTGGACCGTCACGCCGGCTCCCGGTCACGAGGTGATCGCCGACGCCTGGTCCGCGGACCTCCCCGACGTACCGAGCGGCCACACCGCTCAACTGGCCGCGATACTGGACGCCAGGGCGGCGGGCGAACCGACCCCGGTCACTCTCGCCGAGGCCCGCAACACGCTCGAACTGGCGGCCGCCATCTACGCCTCGGCCTTCACCGACAAGCCGATCCGTCGCGGCGAACTCGCCCACGGCACGCCGTACGCCGAACGCATGGGCGGCCCCGGCGCGCCGTGGGATCTCCCAGGGAGCTAGTTGAAATCGAGCTCGCCCTGGGGCGCGCCCGGCAGGCGGACGACCTTGCCGCGGTCGACCCGGGTGGTGCCGGGACTCGCGGTGAGGCGTCCGCCCTTGATGCCGGCGGGCGCGTCGAGAAGCTCGCCGTTGGGCCCGAGGACCTGCGTTTCGACCCGGACCTCCTCGCCCAGCCGGAGCGCCGCCGATCGGTCCCAGGAGCGGAGGAAAACCAGCCCGTCGACGGGTTCCGCGACGAACCACGGGCCGGTTCGGCCGCGGACAACCCAGCGCTGGCGCATGCTCGCGACCCGGTCGTCCACCCGGTACCAGCCGTCTCTGGCGAGCTGGTCCGGCAGCCGGTCGAAGTCGACGAAGGCCCAGGTCGCCCCGGTGCCCTCCGCGGGTGCGGCCGGGTGGGTCGCGTCGGTTACCGGGAGAACGGTCTTGTTCTCGGCGGCGACGGCCGGATCGCCTCCCACGATGCTCGTGGTCATCATCGAACCGTTGCCGACGCACGCGTACTGCAGGCCGTTGGGGCTGGTGAAGGCGATGGTGTCCTCGGTCCGCTGGACTCCCCAGGTGCGGACCTTGATGCCGTGGGAGATCGCCGTGGGCCGGTGCGGACCTTCTTGCGGGGCGATACAGGACTGCGCGGCCTGGGCCTTCTGCGCTGCCGTCAGCGAACCGGCGTTCAGGTCGATCTCGGCCGCCGGACGTTGTTTCGGCGTAGTCGGCGTAGTCGGCGTGGTCGGCGTGGTCGGCGTGGTCGGCTCAACAGATGCCGGGGCCCCGTCGGCCGGTGACGGCGCAGACGCGTCGTGGCGGGTGGCGGCGACGAGGATGCCGCCGGCGACCAGGGCGACGGCCGCGGCGGCGCCGACCGGCACCAGCCAGCCCTGGCGGCGTCGGCCGGTCGCGGGCGCGGTCGTGTCGGAGAGAATGCGCTCGAGGATCTCTGCTTTGCCGGGGAGTGGCCGTTCGGCCGGTGGCAGGGTCTTCATGACTGGCCTTCCGTGCTGAGATCGAGAAGGCCGGCGAGGCTGCTGCGGGCTCTGGCCAGCCGGGACTTGACGGTTCCTTCCGGGATGCCGAGCGCACGTGCGGCCTCGGCCATCGAGCATTCCGACCACACCACCAGTTCGACGACCTCGCGCTGTTTCAGTGGGAGCCGTTCGAGAACCCGGCGGATGTCGCTCATCGCGCGTTCGTCGTCGATCCGGTCGGCCGTCGCGGTCGAGTGGTCCGGCTCGGCACTTCCGGCGGCGTCGACCAGCTCGATGCGCTGCCGCAGTGCGGTCTGCCGTCGCGACGAGCGGAGTAGGTTGCCGCACTCATGGCCGGCCATCACGAGCAGCAGCGGCCGTGCCGAGTCCAAGGTCAGCGCCTCGACCTGACCGGACCGTGCTCGCCGCCAGAGCGCGGCGAAGGTCGCCTGTACGACGTCCTCGGCGAGCGACCAGGACGCCGTACGCCGGAACGCGAAGTTGTACACGGCGTCGCTGTGCTGGTGGAACAGCTCGGACAAGGCCTGCTCGTCGGCGTGCCGTAGCCGGTCCCAGAGCACGCGGTCCCGCGTCACCACCTGCCCGGGTTCCTTGGGCATCACCACTCCTGGCATTCGTGGACTCATACCTGGGAAGAGTCCGGCAGTCACCCCAGGAGTTCGGTCGGCAAGGGACGAGTGTGCAGGACGTCGAGCCGGGACACCGCCCGGGTCAGGACAACATAGAGCCGGTTCAGGCCGCGGGGCTCCGAGGCGACGATGTCGGCCGGCTCGACCGCGATCACGTGGTCGTACTCGAGGCCCTTCGCCAGGCTCGCCGGTACGACGGCCACCCGGCCGTCGCCGTCGGCCGGGACCACCTCGATCCCGGCCGCCTTCAAACCGTCGGCCAGGGCTGCGACCTGGTGGTCGGCGGCGATGACGCCGATCGAGCCCTCGGCAGAGAGCGCTCTCTGAACGTTCTCGACACATCCGGCCGGCAGATCGTCGACCTGCCTGATCGTCAGCTCGCCGTCGGAGCGGAACGAGGTGGTGGCGGGGACGCCTACCCCGAGCGCGGTGAGCAAGCGGTTCGCCAGCTCGACCACGACCGCCGGCACGCGGAACCCGGTGCTCAGGGCAACGATCTCCGCCGACGGTTGGCCGAGGTGGGCGAGCTGTGCCGGCCAGTCGGTCGCGGCCCAGGCCGTCGTACCTTGCGCCAGATCGCCGAGCACGGTGATCGAGTTGTGCTCGCTCCTGCGGGCGATCGCCCGGCATTGCATGGGGGAGAGGTCCTGTGCTTCGTCGACGATCACATGGCCGTACGCCGGAGAGCGCTCCAGCAACGCGCTCGCCTCGTCGAGCAGCACGGCGTCGGCGGCCGTCCATCGTGCACTCTTCGCCTTGCGCGGCCGAGACCAGCTGATGGCCTGCCGCTCCGCCGCGCTCAGGATGCCGTCGGCCGCTGGGCCGGGATCGCTTAGCACATCGGCCAGCACCTCGTCGGCCTTCAGATTCGGCCACACCGCCTCGACGTCGGCCATCACCGCACGCGCCATCCGGCGCAGCCAGACGCCGTTGCAGTTCTGCCCGCGTGCCTCGGCCTGCCGTTGGAGCGCGGCGACGATCCGCGCGATCACCCGCTCGCGTCCGGTCAGGTACGTCGTCGCATCAGCCTCGGCTTCGACCACCATCTCCGCGAACTCGTGCTGGTTGACGCGCCACTTGTACGACTCGTCACTCACCACGACGGCCCGCTCCGGTCGACCGATCCGCGCGTACACCGCCTTCCGCAGTACCTCGGCCATCCGTACGTCGTGCTTGACCTCGGCAGCTTCCGAGGAGTCCGTCGCGCGAACCTCACGATCCAGCAGCTGCTCGATCGTCGTCTGCTCGACGTCCACCTCGCCCAGCGTCGGCAGCACGGCGGAGATGTAGTGCAGGAACGCGCGGTTCGGCCCGAGCACCAGTACGCCGTTTCGCGTCAGCCGGGACCGGTACGCGTAGAGGAGGTACGCCGCCCGGTGCAGGCCGACCGCTGTCTTCCCGGTCCCTGGTGCGCCTTGCACGCAGACCGAGACGTCGAGGTCCGTCCGCACCAGCGTGTCCTGTTCGGGCTGGATCGTGGCGACGATGTCCCGCATCGGGCCGACCCGGGCGCGCTCGATCTCACGGCGTACCAAGTCACTTCCACCCGACGGCGAGCCGGTCAGGAGGTGCTCGTCCTCGAAGCTCGTCAGCAGCTGACCGGACCAGCCGAACCGGCGGCGGGTCTCGATACCGCGCGGCTCGATCGCCGACGCCTGGTAGAACGCGGCCGACACCGGCGCGCGCCAGTCGATCACCATCGGCGGCCGGCCGATCGCGTCCGAGATGTGCCGCCGCCCGAGGTAGTAGGTCTGCCGGCTGTGCTCGCCGGCGCCGGCGCCGGCGCCGGCGTCCGAGTCCGCGTCGCCGTACGCGATCACGCCGAAGAACGGCGGATTGTGGCCCTCCTCGCCCATGTCCCGGGCGAGCGTCTTCAGATAGAAGCCCAGTCGCTCGGCCGTGTAGCGGTCGCCCCAGGTGTGCTCGCCGACCGCCACGTTCTCCCGCGCGCCGGCGACCATCCGCCGCAGCGCCTCCCGGCAGCGCTCGGCGTACTCGCGCTCCGACGTCAGATCCCGCATCCACCCCTCCACGAAAAGATTAACCCGGTCAATCTTTTGCCTAGGTTAACATGAGCCGGTGACCGGACTTCGCGAGCGCAAGAAGCAGCAGACGCACGACGCCTTGTCCGAGGCGGCCATCGCGCTGTTCCTCGAACGAGGCTTCGACGAGGTCTCGGTGACCGACATCGCCGAGGCGGCGAACGTCTCCAAGCCGACGCTGTTCAAGTACTTCCCGACCAAGCAGGACCTCGTCCTGCACCGGATCTCCGACCACCGGCACGAGTCCGCGCGAGTGGTCGCGGCTGCCGGGGTCCCGCCGGTCCAGGCGCTCCGTGAGCACTTCCTCGCCGGGCTGACCGCCCGCGACCCGATCACCGGCTTGAACGACCATCCGCAGGTCCTCGCCTATTACCGGCTCGTCTTCACCACTCCCGCGCTGGCGACGGGGCTCCACCAGTTCATGGACGACGACGAGGGCGCCCTCGCGGAAGCCATCGGCGGCGATCTCGCGGGCGAGCTCCTGGCGGCCCAGGCGGTGTCGGTCCAGCGCGTGCTGTCCCGCCGCAACTGGGCGGCCATGAGCGCGGGCCGGCGCGCCGCCGACCGTTACCTGGACGCGGTGACCGAAGCGGAAACGGCCTTCGACGGCCTGCCGCTAGGGTGAGCGTTGTGACGGATGTGAGCAGGCGGGTGCTGGTGCTGAACGGTCCGAACCTCGGGCGCCTGGGGTCCCGCGAGCCGGAGAAGTACGGCACGACGACGTTCGCCGAGCTGGTCGGGGTGTGCGAGAAGACCGGCGCCGAGCTCGGCTTCGAGGTCGAGGTGCGGCAGACCGACGACGAGGCGGAGCTGGTCGGCTGGCTGCACGAGGCCGCCGACGGCCGGACCCCCGTCGTACTCAACCCGGCCGCCTTCACGCACTACTCGTATGCCTTGCGCGACGCGATCGCGCAGCGGACGGCGCCGTTGATCGAGATCCACCTCACCAACCCGGCCACCCGCGAGGAGTTCCGGCACACCAGCGTCGTCGCCGGGGTGGCGACCGGGACCATCGCCGGCTTCGGCCTGGACTCGTACCGGCTCGCGCTCCGCGCGCTCACCAGCCTGGACTGATAACCAGGCTCACCGGCCTGGCTCATAACCAAACTGCCCTTTCGGGCATCAGGTGGTTGTGGGCAGATTCCACCCGCCCTGCGGGCACAGTTCGCAAGCTCCCGGCCAAGAGACCGGGGTGAGACGCCGGTGAAACGCCGGTGCCTCACGCTAGGCGTTGGGTCGTGACACCGGCTGTCACCGGTCCGAAAGGCCGGCCGGCCGGACGCGCGATCGGGAGGAAATCGACGACTTGGGGGGTTCGTGTGACTACGGATTCGATCCGTTCCGCTCAACAACGCTCTGGGGGAGTGACAGGTATGACGAGTACGAATGGGCACCACCGCATTCCGGTCTGGGTGAAGGCGCTGGACCCGCTGTCGCAGTTCGGGCTGGTGCACGCGCTCCGGCAGCGTCCGGAGATCAGCCTGATCAACGACACGGATCTGGCCGCGGTGATGCCCGGGCTGTCAGGGCTGTCTGGGGACCAGCGCACCACCCCGCCAGTGGTTGCGTTGATCGCCATCGACTCGCTGGACGCCGGGGCCGTCCAGGTACTGCGGGCTGCAACCCAGCGCGGGTGCCGCCGGACCGTGCTGATCGGCAGCACGATCGACGACGACGCGCTGATGACCGCGGTCGAGCTGGGGGTGTCCGGCGTACTGCGCCGTACCGAGGCGACCGCTGACCGGATCGTGCACCTGGTGCAGGCTGCCGCTGCCGGGGACGGCAGCCTGCCCCCGGATCTCCTGGGCCGGTTGCTGGGACAGGTGTCGCGGATGCAGCGGCATGTGCTCGCGCCGCGCGGGCTGTCCCACACCGGGCTGTCCGATCGCGAGACGCAGGTGCTGCGTCTGGTGGCCGACGGCAAAGACACGCAGGAGATCGCGCGTGAGCTGTCCTACTCGGAGCGCACGGTGAAGAATGTCCTGCACGACGTGACCAGCCGGCTGCAGCTGAAGAACCGCTCACATGCCGTCGCGTACGCGCTGCGCGAGGGTCTGATCTGAAATCCGGCCGGCCCTCGCGCGATGCGAGGGCCGGCCGGCCTAGTACCCGACCGTGATGCGCTGCCGGACGTGCTCCGCTCGCTCGGCTTCGTCGACGAGTGCGACCGCGAAGTCCTCCATCGAAATCGCCGAGCTGCCGTCCGCGTCGGTGATCAGATGGTCGTAGCCCTTCCGGTAGCGCCCGGTCCGCGCGCCGGGCTCGAGCAGCGCCGGTGGGCTCACGTACGTCCAGTCCGAACCGCTGGCTGCGCGCACGACGTCGTACTGCTCGTTGCAGGCCAGGGCGATCGGGCGCAGCTCCACCGGGAAGTCGGGGGAGTCGACCAGCAGCACCTCTGTCCCAGGCACGATCAGACTGGCCGCGCCGCCGACCAGGATCAGCCGCACGCCGCTGCCGCGGAGGCCGATGAGCAAACCTTTGGCCGCGGCAACGAGCTCTCCTTCGTCGCCCGGACGCGGTCGGGTCGCACTGATCACCACGTCGTGCCCGGCGCTCAGCCGAGCGACGTCGCCCGGGTCGGCGGCGTCGCCCCGGACCAGGCCGGAGCGGCCGACGGGTGTGACGTGGTGGCCCCGAGCAGCTGCCTCTTGGGTGACACGACTGCCGACGGCGCCGGCTGCACCCCAGACCAGGATCCGCATGTCACCGCTCCCCGGCTGTGACGAGGACAGGGGCTTCGGCGGCGGGCGTTGGCCGGACCTTCCGTCGTACCTGGGCAGTCACGAGGGCTCCGAGCACGATCACCCCGCCGATGGCCTGCCAAGCCGACAGGTGCTGGTCCAGCACCAGCCAGCCGAGTGTCGTCGCCATCACCGGGCTGAGCAGTCCCAGGAACGTCACCTCGGTCGGAGCGAGTTCGCGTAGTCCCCGGAACCACAGTGCATACGCGACTGCGGATCCGAACAGTGCGAGGTAGGAGTAGCCCGCGAGGTTCCGCAGTGTGAAGTCCGGTAGCGCGCCTTCGACTATGAAGGCCACTGGAAGCAGTACTAGTCCGCCGGCGACCAGTTGCCATCCCGTCGTGGCCAGTAGGGGAGCTGGTGACGTCCAGCGCTTGCTGAGTACGACGCCGAACGCCATCACGATCGCACCGCCGACAGCCGCGAGTACGCCCAACATGTCGAGGTGCGCGGTCGCGCGCAGTACCAGAAGGCCGACGCCGAACACTCCGGCGATGGCTGTGAGAACAGTGCGCAGAGACAGGCGCTGCCGCAGCAGTCCGGCCGACAGTACTGCGACTAGTAGTGGCTGAATCGCACCGACTGTCGCGGCCACGCCGCCTGGTAGCCGGTACGCGCCGACGAAGAGCAGTGCGTTGAAGGCACCGATGTTGAGTGTGCCGAGGACCAATGAACGCCACCACCAACTGCCGCGCGGCAGCACCCGGGTGATGGCAATCAGCAGGAGACCGGCCGGCAGTGACCGCAGCAGTGCGGCCAGCAGCGGTCGATGCGGCGGCAGGAACTCGGTGGTGACCAAGTAGGTCGTACCCCACAGCAGCGGCGTGATCGCCGTGACCAGAAGAAGAGAGACTCGATTGCTTAGCACTAAGATAAAGTATCTCAGCGCTAAGCTACTTGCAATCCCTCAGCGCTAAGCAATTCGGCAGTAAGCTGGGCCGATGGCAGATCACGTCGACCTGGTGCTCGAGCAGTGGCGGGCGCGCCGGCCCGACCTGGACGCGTCGCCGATGGGGGTCATCGGCCGGCTGAGCCGGCTCAGCGTGCTCTTCGACGCCGAGCTGCGGCGGAACTTCGCCAAGCACGACCTGGACCGCGCGTCCTTCGACGTCCTGGCGACGCTGCGGCGGAGCAGCCCGGAGCACAGCCTGACGCCGGCCGGGCTGATGCACTCGTCGATGGTGACGTCAGGAGCGATCAGCCAGCGGCTGGATCGGCTGGAGACCCGCGGTCTGGTGACCCGCGCGCCCAGCGAGACCGACGGTCGGGGCGTGCAGGTGACGCTGACGGCCAAGGGGCTCGAGTTGATCGACATGGTGCTGCCGACCCACGTCGACACCGAGTCCCAGCTGCTCTCCGGTCTGTCGGCCGCGGAGCGCGATCAGCTGGCCGGCCTGCTCCGCACCTTGCTGGAATCGCTCGGCGACAAACGCGACTAGCCGGGACCTAGCTGGGAGTGGTCCCGGGCCGTGGTGCGTTGCGGACGGTCTGCCAGAGCTCGTCGATGTCGGACCGGTCCTCCGGCTCGGGCTTGTCGACCCAGCCGCTGGCCCAGACGTTCTCCTCGCGGTCGTCCAGGTTGAAGATCGATTCGGCGAACGCGGCCGAACCGACGTACCGGCCGTCGTCCTCGTCCGGCTCGAAATCGTCGGTGTCGCGGGGAGCCGTCGTGGGTGCGACGAGCGAGCGCGCGTACCGCTGTGCCTCGAGGATCCCCAGCTCGCGCTGCTCGCCCAGCAGCCGGATCGCGCCGACCTCGTTGCCCGCGTTCATCAGCTCGCGGACCTTGGCGTCCAGGTCCTGGTTCGACGTCGGCAGCTGGTTCTGCGGCGGACGATGCCCCGGCGGCTGGTACGGAATCGGGTTGTACTGCACCGGCTGGAACTGGGCCGGCGGCTGGTACATCCCGGTCGGCGGGTGCTGCGTCGAGCCGCCGGGCAGCTGCGACGGCTGACCCGGGGACGACCGCTCGCCCAGATGGCGCGGCTGCCGGCCGTTCTGCATGATCTGCTGGAGCGCGGCCGCGACCTGCTGGCTGCCGGGCGCGCTCCCGGTCTGCGCCGGGAAGGTGGACTGCTGGCTCTGGAGCGGCGCCTGCGGCGGACCGCCCTGGCCGGCCGCCTGCGTGTACTGACCCTGGAACTGGGTCGGCTGGTTACCGCCCTGCTGGGCCTGGATCTTCTCGATCAACGCCTGCACGCGCGGACTGGGCCGGCCGTTCTTGCCGCGGGTGGACTGCTGCTTGGCCTTGTTGATCAGGCTCACGACGATCATGACCACGACGAAGATGATGAATCCGGTCATCGCCGGCCTCCTCCCGTGCACGGTCTGGACTCCCAGCCTACGGCCCACCGGGTGCGCGGAATCGGAAGAAGCGGTGTGTGACCGCTACAATCCGGTGTTACCGCTGATCGAATTCGAAGGGCATACCCGCGTGGCAACGACGAACGACCTCAAGAACGGCATGGTGCTCGACCTGGACGGACAGCTCTGGTCCGTTGTCTGGTTCCAGCATCACAAGCCGGGCAAGGGCGGCGCCATCGTCCGGACGAAGCTCAAGAACGTGCTGTCCGGCAAGGTGGTCGACAAGACCTTCAACGCCGACGTCAAGGTCGAGGTGGCCACGGTCGACAAGCGCGACATGACGTACCTGTACAACGACGGCACGGCGTACGTCTTCATGGACAAGTCGACGTACGAGCAGCTCAACCTGCAGCCCGAGGTGGTCGGTGACTCCGTCCACTTCCTGCTGGAGAACCAGGACGCGATCGTCGCGGTGCACGACGACCTCCCGCTGTACGTCGAGCTCCCCGCCTCGGTCGAGCTCACGGTCGAGTACACCGAGCCGGGTCTGCAGGGCGACCGCTCCAGCGGCGGCACCAAGCCGGCCAAGCTGGAGACCGGTTACGACATCCAGGTCCCGCTGTTCCTGACCACTGGTGAGAAGGTCAAGGTGGACACCCGGACCGGGGACTACCTCGGCCGCGTCACCTCCTGATCCCGCAGAGAGTCGACAACAGAAGATGTCTGCCCGTAGCAAGGCCCGCAAGCGCGCACTCGACGTGCTGTTCGAGTCCGAGGTCAGGGGGCTGCCGGTCGGCGGCACCCTGGCCGACCGGGTAGCCGACAACGACCCGCCGGTGAACGAGTTCACCGTGGCGCTGGTCGAAGGTGTCGCGAAGCACATCGAGCAGATCGACGACCTCCTCGAGACCCACTCGGTGGGCTGGACGCTGGACCGGATGCCGGCCGTCGACCGGAACGTCCTGCGGATCGGCGCCTACGAGCTGCTGTTCGACGACCAGGTGCCGGACGTGGTCGCGGTGAGCGAGGCGGTCGCGCTGGCGCGGGATCTGTCGACGGACGAGTCGCCGACCTTCGTGAACGGGCTGCTGGCGAGACTGCTGCAGCTGAAGCCCACGCTGGGCGTCTGAAGAAATCTGGGCGGTGAGGACGAGGGGGGCGAGCCCTCTCCGAGTCCTCTTTGTGTCTGGCCCGGTGACCGTCTCGGTACGGTCCCGGGCCGCCAATGCGTCCCCGTACGCGGCTGGTGAGGTGTTACCTGCCGCTTCTTGCGTTGTGTTGCTCTGTTCGGTCAGCTGAAGAAGGCGGGCGGCCGCGGGCCAGCTGCTACAAGCCCCGACCGTCTGATGCCTTCGTCAGACGCTGTGCGTCAGGCGCCGGCTGCCTCGGACGATTCCTCGACCTCGCCCTTCGCCTCCGGGTTCAGCACGCCCCAGGAGATGAAACGCTCGGTCAGCGTCGTCGGCGACTCGTCGTAGATCACGGCGAGCGTCCGCATGTCGTCCTGCCGGATCGACAGCACCTTTCCGTTGTAGTCCCCACGCTGAGCCTGGATCGTGGCGGCGTACCGCGTCAGCGGACCCGCCTCGCTCGCGTCGAGGTGTTGCAGAGCCTCCAGGTCGAGGATCAACCGGGGCGGAGCGGCAGCTGCTGCGGCCGCGCTGGCGGAACCAGGGAGCAGTTCACGGATGGGCACGCCGTAGAAATCGGCGAGCTCCGCGAGCTTCTGGACCGTGACGGCTCGATCGCCACGCTCGTAAGAGCCGACGACGACCGCCTTCCAGCGACCCTTGGACTTCTCTTCCACACCATGCAGCGACAGCCCTTGCTGCTGGCGGATGGCGCGTAGCTTGCCACCCAGTGTCTTCGCGTATTCGCTAGGCACGCTGGTCTTCCCTCCGACTAGTTTCGTCATGTCCGGCCCGCAGGGAACGGGCCGAAAGGTGAAACCCCCCTCGATTACACAGAGTAACAATATTCTGGGTCAGAGGCCAGCGTCAAGACGGCGTGTCACATCCGATACCATGTCAAGCGGTCCGAACGTCCTTTAAAGACCCGTCCAGAGAGGCGGGAAAGGAGGAACGGTAGCGATGAGCCCTGCCCAGAGCGCAGAGCAACCCGAGTTCACGCAGCCGCCGCAGCACAGTGGTCGCGAAGTTCTCGACGCTTCCGACATTTCCCGGGCACTGACCCGGATCGCCCACGAGATTCTCGAGCGGAACCGCGGCGCCGACCCGGTCGTCCTGCTCGGCATTCCCACCCGCGGAGTCCCGCTGGCGCAGCGCGTCTCGGCCCGCATCCAGGCCGTCGAGGGGCAGAGCGTGCCGACAGGGTCACTCGACGTGACCATGTACCGCGACGATATCGGTCTCAAACCACCCCGTGGCCTCGAGCACACCGACATCCCCGCCGACGGGATCGACGGCAAGGTCGTCGTCCTGGTCGACGACGTGCTGTTCTCCGGCCGGACGATCCGCGCGGCCCTCGACGCGCTCGGCGACATCGGCCGCCCGCGCGCGGTCCAGCTCGCCGTGCTGGTCGATCGCGGCCACCGCGAGCTGCCGATCCGCGCCGACTACGTCGGCAAGAACCTGCCGACCTCGCTGGTGGAGCGCGTCACCGTGCACCTCACCGAGCTCGACGGGGAAGACGCCGTACTGATCGCCGACAAGGGGGCGAAGGGCTGATGAAGCACCTGTTGAGTGCGGGGGACCTGAGCCGCGACGAGGCCAACCTGATCCTCGACACCGCCGAGGAGATGCGGTCGCTGGCCGACCGCCCGATCAAGAAGCTGCCCGCGCTGCGCGGGCGGACCGTGGTCAATCTGTTCTTCGAGGACTCGACCCGGACCCGGATCTCGTTCGAGGCGGCCGCCAAGCGGCTGTCGGCGGACGTGATCAACTTCTCCGCCAAGGGCTCGAGCGTGAGCAAGGGCGAGAGCCTGAAGGACACCGCGCTGACGCTGCAGGCGATGGGCGCGGACGGTGTAGTCTGCCGGCACGGCTCGTCCGGCGCGCCGCATCTGCTGGCGAAGTCCGGCTGGATGACCGGCTCGGTGGTGAACGCCGGTGACGGCACGCACGAGCATCCGACGCAGGCCCTGCTCGACGCGTTCACGATGCGCCGGCACCTCGGCTCGCTCGACGGGCGCCGGATCACGATCGTCGGCGACGTCCTGCACTCGCGGGTCGCCCGGTCGAACGTGCTGCTGCTCTCGACGCTCGGCGCCGAGGTGACCGTGGTCGCGCCGCCGACGCTGCTGCCGGTCGACATGACCAGCTGGCCGTGCGCGACGTCGTACGACCTGGACGGCACGCTGCCGAAGACCGACGCGGTGATGATGCTGCGGGTGCAGCGGGAGCGGATGAACGACGCGTTCTTCCCGAGCGCCCGCGAGTACACCCGCCGGTACGGGCTCGACGTGCACCGGATGGCGCAGCTGCCGGACGACACGATCGTGATGCACCCGGGACCGATGAACCGCGGCATGGAGATCAGCGCCGAGGTCGCCGACTCGACCCGCTCGGTGATCGTCGAGCAGGTCACCAACGGCGTGGCGATCCGCATGGCCGTCCTGTACCTGCTGCTATCTGGAAGCAACGAAGAGGAGCAAACCGCGTGAGCGCGTACCTGATCACCGGAGCCGAGATCGTCGGCGGTGAGGTGGCGGACCTGCTGATCGACAACGGCGAGATCGTTGCCGTCGGCACCAACGTCCCGGCCCCGGACGGTACGACGAGGATCGATGCAGCCGGCCTGGTCGCGCTGCCCGGGCTGGTCGACCTGCACACGCACCTGCGCGAGCCCGGCCGGGAGGACGCCGAGACCGTGCTGACCGGCACCCGGGCGGCGGCCAGGGGCGGGTTCACCGCGGTGTTCGCGATGGCCAACACCGACCCGGTCGCGGACACCGCCGGCGTCGTCGAGCAGGTCTGGCGCCTCGGCCGCGACGCCGGGTACGCCGACGTGTACCCGATCGGCGCGGTCACCGTCGGCCGGAAGGGCACGCAGCTCGCGGAGCTCGGCGCGATGGCGGACTCGGCGGCCCGGGTCCGGGTGTTCTCCGACGACGGCGACTGCGTGTGGGACGCGGCGTTGATGCGGCGCGCACTCGAGTACGTGAAGGCGTTCGACGGTGTGATCGCCCAGCACGCGCAGGAGCCGCGGCTGACCCAGGGCGCGCAGATGAACGAGGGCGCGCTGTCCGGCGTGCTCGGACTGACCGGCTGGCCGAGTGTCGCCGAGGAGGCGATCATCGCCCGCGACATCCTGCTCAACGCGCACGTCGGGTCGAAGCTGCACATCTGCCACCTGTCCACCAAGGGCTCGGTGGAGATCGTCCGCGCCGCCAAGCGCCGCGGGCTCGAGGTCACCGCCGAGGTCACCCCGCACCACCTGCTGCTGACCGAGGACCTGGCCGCCTCCTACAACCCGGTGTACAAGGTGAACCCGCCGCTGCGCACCAAGGAGGATGTCGAGGCGGTCCGCGAGGGTCTGGCCGACGGCACGATCGACATCGTCGCCACCGACCACGCGCCGCACCCGGTGGAGGACAAGGACTGCGAGTGGAGTGCGGCCGCGCCCGGCATGATCGGGCTCGAGACCGCGCTCAGCGTCGTACAGCACGCGATGATCGACACCGGGCTGCTGACCTGGTCCGAGGTCGCCGACCGGATGAGCTACCGGCCGGCCGCGATCGGCCAGATCTCGGAGCACGGCCGTCCGCTCGAAGTGGGTGCGCCGGCGAACGTCGTCCTGTACGACCCCAGGGTCGAGCGGACCGTCGCACCGACCGAGTCGGTGTCGCTGTCGCGGAACACGCCGTTCGAGGGGATGACGCTGCCGGGCAAGGTGGTCGCGACGTTCCTGCGCGGTGTGCCGACCGTCCTGGACGGTGAGCTGACCCGGTGAAGGCCTTCCTGGGCATTCTGGGCACGCTGCTGGTGCTGGCAGCGGCCTACTTCGGCATGTACCGGGGCTGGCGGAACCGTCAGTCCCGGCAGTCCGACCTCGCGCCGCTGCCCGCGGCGCCTGATGAGGGCAAACCCCGCGGCGTCGAGGGCGTGTACGTCGCGACGACGAGCGCCGGCGACTGGATGGACCGGATCGCCGTGCACGAACTGGGCGTCCGCAGTATCGCGGACCTGGCCGTCAGTGAGGCCGGCCTGATCTTCCACCGGCAGGGCGCGGCGGACGTGTTCATCCCCGTGGACCAGCTGACCTCCGTCCGGACCGACCGTGGCATCGCCGGCAAGGTGACCGCGGAGAAGTCCGGCCTGGTCGTGGTCACCTGGACCCACGACGGCCGCGAGCTCGACACCGGGTTCCGCCCGCGTCGCAAGGCCGACACCGCCGCCCTGACCGAATCCATCGCAACACTGATCGGAGCCGAGCAAAGATGAGCCAGCCCGCATCACATCCGGCGCTGCTGGTCCTCGAGGACGGGCGGTCGTTCGCCGGCACGTCGTACGGGGCGACCGGCGAGACCTACGGCGAGGCGGTGTTCACCACCGGCATGACCGGCTACCAGGAGACGCTGACCGACCCGTCGTACCACCGCCAGATCGTCACCCAGACCGCGCCGCACATCGGCAACACCGGCGTCAACGACGAGGACGACGAGTCGCAGCGGATCTGGGTCGCCGGGTACGTCGTCCGCGACCCGGCCCGCGTGCCGTCCAACTGGCGCGCCCGCAGGTCCCTGGACGACCAGCTGAAGAGCCAGGGGATCGTCGGGATCTCCGGCATCGACACCCGCGCACTGACGCGGCACCTGCGCGAACGCGGCGCGATGCGGGCCGGGATCTCCACCGAGATCCTCGACCCGGCCGCGCTGCTGGCGAAGGTCCTGGAGCAGCCGCCGATGGCCGGTGCCGACCTTGCCGACGAGGTGACCACCGCCGAGACGTACGTCGTACCGGCGATCGGCGAACGCAGGTTCACCGTGGTCGCGCTCGACCTCGGGATCAAGTCGATGACGCCGAAGCGGATGGCCGAGCGCGGCATCGAGGTGCATGTGCTGCCGGCCACCGCGTCGCTGGACGACGTCCTCGCGGTGAACCCGGACGGCATCTTCATGAGCAACGGCCCGGGCGACCCGGAGACCACCGAGCACCCGACCACGCTGCTCAAGGAGCTGCTGCAGCGCGGCAAGCCGTACTTCGGGATCTGCTTCGGCAACCAGGTGTTCGGGCGGGCGCTCGGACTGGGAACGTTCAAGCTGAAGTACGGGCACCGCGGCATCAACCAGCCGGTGCTCGACCGAGCGACCGGGAAGGTCGAGATCACCGCGCAGAACCACGGGTTCGCGGTCGACGCGCCGCTCGAGGGGACGGTCGAGACGCCGTACGGCACGGCCGAGGTGTCGCATGTGTCCTTGAACGACAACGTGGTCGAGGGGCTGAAGCTCACCGGTAAGGACGGTCGGGTGCTGGCCTTCTCGGTGCAGTACCACCCGGAGGCGGCGGCGGGTCCACACGACTCTGCCTACCTGTTCGACCGGTTCATGGAACTGATGGAGGGGCGGGCCTGATGCCAAGGCGTACAGACATCGAGTCGGTGCTGGTCATCGGCTCCGGACCGATCGTGATCGGTCAGGCCTGCGAGTTCGACTACTCCGGCACGCAGGCCTGCCGGGTGCTGCGCGAGGAGGGCTTCCGGGTCGTCCTGGTGAACTCCAACCCGGCCACGATCATGACCGACCCGGAGTTCGCCGACGCCACGTACGTCGAGCCGATCACCCCGGAGTTCGTCGAGAAGGTGATCGAGAAGGAGCGGCCGAACGCGCTGCTCGCGACGCTCGGCGGGCAGACCGCGCTGAACGCGGCGATCGCGCTGCACGAGAACGGCGTCCTCGAGAAGTACGGCGTGGAGTTGATCGGCGCGTCGGTCGACGCGATCCAGCGCGGCGAGAACCGGGAGTCGTTCAAGCACATCGTCGAGAAGCTCGGCGCGGAGGTCGCCCGGTCGGTCATCTGCCACACGCTGGACGACGTGATGGGCGCGGCCGCCGAGCTCGGGTACCCGCTCGTGGTGCGGCCGTCGTTCACCATGGGCGGCGTCGGCTCGGGCATGGCGTACGACGAGGCCGACCTGCGCCGGATCGCCGGCGCCGGGCTGCACGCCTCGCCGACGACCGAGGTCCTGATCGAGGAGTCGATCCTCGGCTGGAAGGAGTACGAGCTGGAGGTGATGCGCGACAAGGCCGACAACGTCGTGATCATCTGCTCGATCGAGAACGTCGACCCGATGGGCGTGCACACCGGCGACTCGGTCACGGTCGCGCCGGCGATGACGCTGACCGACCGCGAGTACCAGGTCATGCGGGACCTTGCCATCGGCATCATCCGCGAGGTCGGCGTCGACACCGGCGGCTGCAACATCCAGTTCGCGGTGGACCCGGCCGACGGCCGGCTGATCGTGATCGAGATGAACCCGCGGGTCTCCCGCTCGTCCGCACTCGCGTCGAAGGCGACCGGCTTCCCGATCGCGAAGATCGCGGCGAAGGTTGCCATCGGCTACACGTTGGACGAGATCCCGAACGACATCACCAAGCAGACCCCGGCCAGCTTCGAGCCGACGCTGGACTACGTGGTGGTGAAGGTGCCGCGGTTCGCGTTCGAGAAGTTCCCGGCCGCGGACGCGACGCTGACCACGCACATGAAGAGCGTCGGCGAGGCGATGGCGATCGGCCGCAACTACACCGAGGCGCTGCAGAAGGCGCTGCGCTCGCTGGAGAAGCCCGAAGCCCGGTTCTCCTGGGCAGGTTCGCCGGCGACCGACCTGGAGCCGTTGCTGGAGGCAATCAAGACGCCGCAGGACGGCCGGCTGCGGATCATCATGGACGCGATCCGGGCCGGTGTGACGCCGGAGCAGGTCTTCGAGGCGACGCGTATCGACCCGTGGTTCGTGGACCAGATGTACCTGCTCCACGAGACCGCGTTGCAGGTCGCGGCCGCGCCCCGGCTGACGCCCGAGGTGATCAAGCTGGCCAAGCGGCACGGGTTCTCCGATCTGCAGCTGGCCGAGATCCGCGGGCTGACCGAGGACGTCGTCCGCGGCGTGCGGCAGGCGCTCGGGATCCGGCCGGTCTACAAGACGGTCGACACCTGCGCGGCCGAGTTCAAGGCCGAGACGCCGTACCACTACTCGTCGTACGACGAGGAGACCGAGGTCGCGCCGCGGGAGACCCCGGCCGTGCTGATCCTCGGCTCGGGGCCGAACCGGATCGGGCAGGGGATCGAGTTCGACTACTCCTGCGTGCACGCGTCGATGGCGCTGCGCGAGGCCGGCTACTGCACGGTGATGGTGAACTGCAACCCGGAGACGGTCTCGACCGACTACGACACCTCCGACCGGCTGTACTTCGAGCCGCTCACCTGCGAGGACGTCCTCGAGATCGTGTACGCCGAGATGCAGGCCGGCCCGGTCGCGGGCGTGATCGTGCAGCTCGGCGGGCAGACGCCGCTCGGGTTGGCGCAGCGGCTCGCGGATGCCGGCGTACCGATCGTCGGGACGTCGCCGGAAGCCATTCACCTGGCCGAGGAGCGGGGCGCGTTCGGCAAGGTGCTCGCGGATGCACAGCTGCCGGCGCCGAAGCACGGTACGGCGCGGTCCGCGGACGAGGCGCAGGCGGTGGCCGAGGAGATCGGGTTCCCGGTGCTCGTGCGGCCGTCGTACGTGCTGGGTGGCCGCGGGATGGAGATCGTCTACAGCGCGGCCGAGCTGAGTGCGGCGCTGGACCGGCTCAGCGCCGGCTCGGGGTCGTGGGAGCACCCGGTGCTGATCGACCGGTTCCTGGACGACGCGGTCGAGATCGACGTGGACGGGCTGTTCGACGGCGACGAGTTGTTCCTCGGCGGCGTGATGGAGCACATCGAAGAGGCGGGGGTGCACTCCGGTGACTCGTCCTGCGCGCTGCCGCCGATCACGCTCGGCAACGCGGACATCGAGAAGCTCCGCGCCTCGACCGAGGCGATCGCGCGCGGCGTCGGCGTCCGCGGACTGATCAACATCCAGTACGCGCTGGCCGGCGATGTGCTCTACGTGCTGGAGGCGAACCCGCGGGCGTCGCGGACGGTGCCGTTCGTGTCGAAGGCGACCGCGACACCGCTGGCCAAGGCCGCCGCCAGGGTGATGCTCGGGGCAACCATCTCGGAGCTGCGGACCGAGGGTCTGCTGCCCGCCGTGGGCGATGGCGGCACGCTGCCGACCTCGACGCCGATCGCGGTGAAGGAAGCGGTGATGCCGTTCAACCGGTTCCGGACCATCGACGGCGCGTCGGTCGACACGGTGCTCGGGCCGGAGATGAAGTCCACCGGCGAGGTGATGGGCATCGACGACACCTTCGGTACGGCGTTCGCGAAGTCGCAGGCGGGGGCCTCGCAGCCGCTGCCGATCAACGGCAAGGTGTTCGTGTCGGTCGCGAACCGGGACAAGCGGCACATGATCTTCCCGGTCAAGCGGCTGGCGGATCTCGGCTTCCAGATCTACGCGACCGAAGGTACGGCGGACGTGCTGCGGCGCAACGGGGTCGATGCCGTCACCGTGCGCAAGAGCAGCCAGGGCCCCGGCCCGAACGGCGAGCCGACGATCGTCCAGATGGTCCAGGACGGCGAGCTGAACCTGATCGTCAACACACCGATCGGGATCACCCAGGGCGGTTCGCCCCGGCTCGACGGGTACGAGATCCGCAGCGCGGCGGTGGCGCGGAACATCCCGTGCATCACCACGGTGCAGGGGCTGGCGGCCGCCGTCCAGGGGATCGAGGCGCAGCGCGCCGGGGACATCGGCGTACGGTCCCTGCAGGACTGGGTGCCGAGGATCCGCGGTGTATAGGCAGGTAGTGCGACCTGTTCTGTATCGCTTGGGTAAGGGTGACGCAGAGATCGCCCATGAGCAGACACTCAAGGGGATGCGCCTGCTCGGGCGCATCCCGGGCAGTCCTGCTCTTGGGGCCCGGGTCTTCGGTCCGGCCTCACCACGGACGGTCTTCGGGATCCGGTTCCCGTCGCCGGTCGGGCTCGCGGCGGGCATGGACAAGAACGGGATCGCGCTGCGCGCGTGGCCGGCGATCGGGTTCGGCTTCGTCGAGGTCGGCACGGTCACTGCGCATCCGCAGCCCGGGAACCCTCGGCCGCGGTTGTTCCGGTTGGTCGAGCACGAGGCGGTCATCAACCGGATGGGCTTCAACAACCTCGGCAGCGAGGCGCTGGCGGCCCGGCTGGCGGCGTACGGCGACCTCGGCTACCCGCTCGGCATCTCGATCGGCAAGTCGAAGGTGACACCGCTGGAGGACGCGGTCGAGGACTACGTGACCTCACTGCGCCGCCTCTACCGGTACGGCGACTATTTCGCGGTCAACGTCTCGTCGCCGAACACGCCGGGACTGCGCGCGCTGCAGGACGCGGGCCACCTCCGCGACCTGCTCACCGCACTGCGGTCCGAGGCGGCCGGTCTGACCGCGGCCGGTCTGACGCCGAAACCGATCCTGGTGAAGATCGCGCCGGACCTCACCACGTCCGCGATCGACGAGCTGCTCCAGGTCTGCACCGAGGTCGGCATCGCCGGCATCATCGCCACCAACACGACCATCACCAGGCCCGGCGTCGAGTCCCACCCGCTGGCTGCCGAGACCGGCGGCCTGTCGGGCCGGCCGGTGGGAGAGATCGCGGCCAAGACCGTCGCCCATATCCACAACGAGACCGGGGGAGCGCTACCGGTGATCGGTGTCGGCGGGATCGTCGAGCCCTCCGACGCCACCCGCCTGTTCGACGCCGGCGCCAGTCTCGTCCAGGTGTACACCGGCCTGATCTACCGAGGCCCCGGACTGATCCGGAAGATCAACAGGAGCTTGCCATGAGCAACGAAACCTTCGGGAGCGAGATGCGCAACAAGCCTTTCGGGACGCGGCTGCGGGCCGCCATGGACGCCCGCGGACCACTCTGCGTCGGCATCGACCCACACCAGCACCTGCTGGACTCGTGGGGCCTGCCGGACACCGCCGAGGGCCTCGCCTCGTTCACGTACGGCGTCGTCGACGCGCTCGCCGACCGGGTCGCGGTGTTCAAGCCGCAGTCCGCGTTCTTCGAGCGGTTCGGGTCGGCGGGCATCGCCGTACTCGAGCAGGCGACGATCCGGCTGCGGGACGCCGGCGCACTGGTGATCATCGACGCGAAGCGCGGTGACATCGGGAGCACGATGGGCGGCTACGCGGCGGCGTACCTGGCGGAGAAGGGGCCGCTGGCGTGCGACGCGCTGACGGTCAGCCCCTACCTCGGGTTCGGCTCGCTGCAGCCGGCCATCGACGTGGCGCGCGAGTCCGGGGCCGGGCTGTTCGTGCTGGCCTTGACGTCGAACCCGGAAGGCCCGCAGTTCCAGACCGCCCGCACAGCCGACGGCCCGACCGTCGCCGGCGCAGTCCTCGACGGTCTGCGCGAACTGAACGCCGGCACCGACGACCTCGGCTCCTTCGGCGCTGTCGTTGGCGCGACCATCAGTTCGACCGCCGAGAACCTCGACATCAACGGCCCGCTCCTGGCCCCCGGCCTCGGTGCCCAGGGCGGCACGGCCGAGGGTCTGACCCAGGTGTTCGGCCCGGCGGTCCGCAACGTCGTACCGTCCAGCTCCCGCGAGATCCTCGGCGCGGGACCGGATGCGACCGCTCTCCAGGACGCAGCCGGACGGGCCAACGACGCGTACCGGACGGTTCTCGGCTACTGAGAGATCTGCGATCCTGTTCGGCATGGGTTCGGGGCTGGGGATTTGCGAGCGGTTCTACGAGAACGTCGTTCGGCCGCAGGTGGAGGTGCCGCACAGTGCGGCGTTGATGGGTCGCGGCTCGGAGGTGCTGGGCTTCGACGACGAGATGTCGACCGATCACAACTGTGAAGCGCGCGTCCTGCTGTTCGTGGCGGAGGGAGTCGAACTACGGCCGACGGTGCCGACGACGTTCGAAGGCCGTCCGACGCATGTCGAGGTGCACACCCTCCGTCAGTACTTCGCCGACCAGCTGGCCTTCGACATCGACGCCGACCTCACCCCGCAGGACTGGCTGACATTTCCCGAGTCGATTCTCCGGCAGCACACGGCCGGCGGGGTCTTCCACGACGACCTCGGTCTCGAGGCGATCCGTGACCGGCTCGCGTACTACCCGGACGATGTGTGGCGCTATGTGATGATCACCGCCTGGTGGCGGGTCCACCCGGAGATGAACCTGGTGGGGCGGGCCGGCTACGTCGGGGACGAGCTCGGGTCGGCGTTGATCGGTGCGCGGATGGTCGAGGACCTGATGCGGTTGTGCTTCCTGATCGAGCGGCAGTACGCGCCGTACTCGAAGTGGTTGGGTACGGCGTTCAGCCGGCTGTCGGGCGGCCCGGCTCTGGCGCCGCCGCTGCGCGAGGTCCTGCGCGCAGACACCTGGCAGCAACGCGAAGAGGCACTGATGACGGCCTATCGTGGCGTCGCCGAGCTGCACAATCGCCTGGCCATCACCACGCCGATAGAGCTCGGCGTGGAACAGATGTGCGGCCGGCCGTTCAAAGTCGTCTGGGGTGACTTCATCGGCGCGCTGACCGCCGACATCCAGGATCCAGAGGTACGGCGACTCCTGGAGCGCTGGCCCGTCGGCGGCATCGAGCAGGTTCGCAACATGCTGTGGAAGGCGCCGGACCGTCGTCAGCTGGTCGGGCTGCTCGACTCCTGATAGAGCTCGGTCAGCAGCCCGACGGCCGCCTGGGTCGCCGGGTGCGGGTCCTCGCGATGCCAGATCAGGTGTACGTCGACCGGCGGCGCGTCACGCAGCGGCCGATAGACGACACCGTCCCGGCGGTACTGCGTTGTGGTGGCCTGCGGGGTGACGCCGACGCAGCGACCGGATGAGATCGCGGCCAGCCAGTCATCGACGTCGTGGGTGAGCTCGATCTTCGGCCGCGCGTCCTCCGGCCACAGGTCGACGGTCGTGCTGCCCGTACGACGGTCGATGACGAGCGTGCGATCCCGGAGCTGATCGAGTGTGACCGCACGTTTGCGAGCCAGCGGGTCATCGGCCGGCAGCACGCCGTACCGCGGCTCCTGGGTCAGCAGGACGTGGGCGAACCGGCTCAGTTCCAGGTGCGCCCGCACGACCGCGAGGTCGCACAGCCCTTCCGCGAGGCCACCGGAAGCCGTGTTGGTACGGATCAGCTGCAGCTCGATCCCGGGGTACGCTGCGGCCCATCTGCGCAGGAACTCGGTCGTGTGCCGGCCGAACGCCGACCACGCGTGCCCGACGCGGAGCCGGGTCTGGCCGCTGGTCGCTTCGCTGACCAGCTCGTCGAGCTCCGCGAGGACATGCCGCGCTCGCGCGAGCACCCGGACGCCGGCGGCGGTCGGGGTGAGCGATCGGCTGGTGCGGTGCAGCAGACGGACGCCCAGTTCCCGTTCCAGGGCGAGGAGATTGCGGGAGACCGCGGCCTGGGAGATCCCGAGCTCGATCGCCGCGTCCGTGAACGTCCCGGAGTCGACGATCTCCACCAGGCACCGAAGCTGCCGGATATCCATGACTCCAGCGTATAGATCGGCGGGTGCCTGCATTTTGCCGCGGGCTCCGGCGGGTCGACTCTCGTCAGTGTGAGGCGAGAACGGTTGGTCGGTGTGGCGATGATGCTCGGGAGCGGGCTGTCGACGCAGGTCGGTGCGTCGGTGGCGGCGCTCGCGTTCCCGGTGATCGGTCCGGCGGGGGTGGTGGCGATCCGGCAGTGGGTCGCCGCGATCGTCCTGCTCGCGGTCGGCCGCCCGCGGCTGCGATCGATCACTGCGCGGCAGTGGCGGCCGGTGATCGGACTGGCCCTGGTCTTCGCGGTCATGAACCTGTCCCTGTACACCGCCATCGACCGGGTCGGCCTGGGGCTCGCGGTCACGCTCGAGTTCTTGGGCCCACTCTCTGTTGCTTTGCTGAGCTCACGGCGCGTGCTCGATCTGGTGTGTGCGTTCGCGGTCGCCCCTGCAGTGGTGCTGTTGACCCGTCCGCAGGCAACAACGGACTACCTGGGTGTCGGGCTCGGCCTGGTTGCGGCGATGTGCTGGGCGTTCTACATCCTCCTCAACCGGAAGGTCGGGCGAGAGTTGCCGGGCGCAACTGGTTCGGCCGCCGCGGCCGCGCTGTCCGGGCTGGCCTACGTGCCGGTCGGTGTGGTCGTTCTGCTGCACCATCCCGCGACGCTCGCGGCGGCGTCGTACGCCTTGGTGGCCGGGGTGCTTTCGTCCGCGGTGCCGTTCCTCGTTGATCTGTTGACGTTGCGGCGGGTGCCGGCGCAGTTCTTCGGGGTCTTCATGAGCGTCAATCCGGTCCTCGCGGCCCTCGTCGGACTCGTCGTCCTGCAGCAGCGGCTCGCGATCGTCGACTGGGTGGCGATCCTGGTGATCGTCGCGGCGAACGCGGTCGCGATCTCGTTCGGTGGCCGCGACGACGCGGCACATCACAACCCGGTTCCAGTCGCGCCGTGCGATCTTGTTCACGGCGTGCCGGAGCTCGCGGTGACCCCGGCGTTCGGAAAGGTGTCGGCGGACGGGGAGCCACGGTCTTCCCGCGCGACTCAGTAAAGGAACACGATGCGGAAGCTGGCAGCCCTCGCGGCCGTTGTGACGATGAGTGTTGGCGCCCTGACGGCATGCTCGGGTGGCAACTACTGCGACAACCTCAAGGGCTACGTCGACTCGGCGAAGAACCTCGACATCAAGGACGCCGATGCCGTCGGCAAGATGCTGGACCAGGCGAAGAAGGTGTCGAAGTCGGCGCCGGACGACCTGAAGGACGACTGGAAGGTCGTCATCGACTACGCCGAGAAGGCCCAGGACGCCAAGGGCGACACGAACAAGCTGATGGAGCTGGCCAAGAGCGACGGCTCGAAGATCCAGCCCGCCATGGACGCGATCACCAAGCAGGCCAAGGACAGCTGCAAGATCGACCTCCCGGGCGCCGGCAGCAACTGACGCCCGCGGTGCCGGCAGGGCGGCGTCGCATCGCCGTCCCGCCGGCACCACGGCGACAGAGTTGGTGTCAGGCAGCGGAACGTATTTGTTTCGGATGATTAGGTCACTCCCGGTAGCGTGGGCGTGGTGAAGCGTTCTCTCGCCACCCTCGTGACCCTGGCCGCCACCGCCGGCGCGCTGACCGCCTGCACCGACGAGCAGGCGTACTGCGTCGACCTCGCCAAGTACGCCGCGAAGGCGGTCGACGTCGACCCGCAGAAGCCGGTCGACTACGTGAAGATCCTGGACGACGCGAAGAAGCTCCAGGAGTCCGCGCCGAAGGACGTGAAGGACGACTGGGGTGTCGTCGTGACGTTCGCGCAGAAGGCGCAGAAGGCCGGTTCGGACCGGGTCGAGCTGGCCAAGCTGAGCAAGGAGACCGGGGCCGTGATGACGGCGTACAAGAACATCAGCAGCCAGGCCAAGGACAGCTGCAAGGTCGACCTTCCGGCGCTGAACTGATCAACTGATCGTTCTAATCCGCGGCCTGTCCCGCGACTCTGCTCAACCACGGCCCGACGGAGGGCTGGACCCGTGTTAGGTTCCCTTGCGAAGCCATACAACGGGACAGGTGAAACGGTGCCACTTCCTTCTTTGACCCCGGAGCAGCGCGCGGCTGCCCTGGACAAGGCCGCGGCGGCGCGGCGTGAACGAGCCGAGATCAAGAACCGGATCCGGCACTCGGGAGCGTCTCCGACGGAGGTGCTCCACGAGGGGCAGACGAACGAGGTCATCGGCAAGATGCGGGTGAACCAACTGCTGCAGTGCATCCCGGGCGTCGGCAAGGTCCGCGCCCAGCAGATCATGGAGCGGGCGGGGATCTCGGAGACGCGGCGGGTGCGCGGCCTCGGCTCCAACCAGATCGCCGCGCTCGAGCGCGAATTCGCGGAGTGATTTGCGGGTGAGCCAGACCGAAACGCTGGCCGGCTCGTTGGACACTGGTGTGACGATGACCACGTACCCCGACCAGACCACCTCCGCCGGGCCCGACCCGGCGCGGCTGACCGTGCTCGCCGGACCGACCGCCGTCGGCAAGGGGACGGTGGCCGCGGACATCCGCGAGCGGTTCCCGGACATCTGGATCTCCGTGTCGGCGACCACCCGCAAGCCGCGGCCGAACGAGGTGCACGGCGTGCACTACCTGTTCGTCTCCGATACCGAGTTCGACCGGATGATCGCCGACGGTGAGCTGCTCGAGTGGGCGGTCGTGCACAAGGCGGCCCGCTACGGGACGCCGAAGCAGCCGGTGCTCGACAAGCTCGCCGCGGGTCAGCCGGCCCTGCTGGAGATCGACCTGCAGGGCGCCCGCCAGGTCCGCGAGACGATGCCGGAGGCACAGTTCGTGTTCCTGGCGCCGCCGAGCTGGGACGAGCTGGTCCGCCGCCTGGTCTTCCGCGGCACCGAGACCCAGGAAGAGCGCGATCGCCGGCTCGAGACCGCCGTCCTGGAGCTGGCGGCCGAGAAGGAGTTCGACGTGACGATCGTGAACGCCTCGGTTCGGGAGGCTGCCGATCAGTTGGTAAAGTTGATTCGATCACCCTCCATCTCTGGAAAGAGCTGACCTTGTCTGGCAACCAGCCCGTCGCCATCGGCATCACCTCGCCGCCGATCGACGACCTGCTCACCCACACCGACTCCAAGTACAAGCTCGTGCTGTACTCGGCCAAGCGGGCGCGGCAGATCAACGCTTACTACTCGCAGCTCGGCGAGGGCCTGCTGGAGTACGTCGGACCGCTGGTCGAGACGCACGTCCAGGAGAAGCCGCTGTCGATCGCCATGCGTGAGATCAACGAGGGCGTCCTGACCTGCACCGACATCGACCCCGAGGCCGAGGCGGAAGCCGCAGCCGCGGAGAAGTCCGAGTAACCAGCCCCGCGATGACGCCCGGGAACGGAGTCTGCTGATGTCCGGATCCGGTGAAGAGCACACCCCTGGGACCACTGCCGTCCCGGGGGACTCTGTCGTTCCCGCCAAACACCGGCCGAATGTGGTGCTCGGCGTCGGCGGGGGCATCGCGGCGTACAAGGTCTGTGATCTGCTCCGGCGGCTGACCGAGTCGGGGCACAGCGTGCGGGTGGTGCCGACGGCGGCCGCGCTGGAGTTCGTCGGTGCGGCGACCTGGGCGGCGCTGTCCGGGCAGCCGGTGACGGCCGACCCGTTCGACCACGTCGAGGAAGTGCCGCACGTCCGGATCGGCAAGGCCGCGGAGCTGGTCGTCGTCGCGCCCGCGACCGCGAACCTGATCGCCAAGGCCGCCCACGGGCTGGCCGACGACCTGCTGACGAACACCCTGCTGACCGCGCGCTGCCCGATCCTGTTCGCGGCCGCGATGCACACCGAGATGTGGGAACACCCGGCCACCCAGGCGAACGTGGCGACCCTGCGTTCCCGCGGGATCACGGTCCTCGACCCGGCCGTCGGCCGGCTGACCGGCGCCGACACCGGCCGCGGCCGCCTCCCGGAGCCGTCCGAGATCTTCGCGATCAGCCAGTTGATGCTCGCCGACGAGGCGGCCCGCGCGGCCGGCCAGTCGGTGGCCGACCTGACCGGGAAGCACGTGCTTGTCAGCGCGGGCGGCACGCGTGAACACCTCGACCCCGTTCGGTACCTGGGCAACTCCTCGTCCGGCAAGCAGGGCTATGCGCTCGCCCGGATCGCCGCCGCCCGCGGCGCCAAGGTGACGCTCGTCGCGGCCAACTCCGAGCTGCCGGACCCAGCCGGCGTGCAGGTGGTGCCGGTCGTCTCGACGCGCGACCTGTACGACGAGATCACCGGGCGCGCCGGTGACGCCGACGCGATCGTGATGGCGGCCGCCCCCGCGGACTTCCGCCCCGCCGACGTCGTCGAGCACAAGATCAAGAAGACCGCCGACGGCGCGGTGCCGGCAGTCAACCTGATCCAGACCCCGGACATCCTGCAGACCATCTCGCACGACCGCGCCCGCCCCGACCAGGTCATCGTCGGCTTCGCCGCGGAGACCGGCGACGCCGACCACACGGTCCTCGAGCTCGGCCGAGCCAAGCTCGAACGCAAGGGCTGCGACCTCCTGGTCATCAACGATGTCTCCGGCGGCAAGGTCTTCGGCAGCGACCTCAACGAAGCCGTCATCCTCGACCGCACCGGCACCGCCCTCCCAGTCCCCTCCGGCAGCAAAGACGCCCTGGCCGGCGTCATCTGGAACCTCGTCGCCACCCACTGGGCCTAAGAGGACAGGATCTGTCCTCTTCTCTTCCTAAGGTGAGCGGTATGGAGATCTCCTGGGAAGCGGTTGTCGGGCGGCGGGTGGCGCGGCACGGGCTGGGTGAGGGGTTCGAGTCAGCGGTCGAGGCTGTGCGGGCTATGTGTGGGGCGCATGCGCAGATCGCGGTGGCGGGGGAGTTGTCGGTCGCGATGCGGGTCGGTGGCGCGACGCGGGCGACTGTGCAGGAGGACGAGGGGCTCGTGAAGACCTTCGGGCCGCGGGGGGACCGTGCACCTGTTGCCGCTCGAGGATCTGCCGATGTGGACCGGTGCGTTGTCGGCGTTGCCATCGGTCGGCAGTCAGCCGGATCCGATCCGGATGTCCGCGGACGAGATCGACCAGGTGATCATGGCCATCGGGGAAGCGCTCGCGCACGACGACCTGACCGTCGACGAGCTGACCGAGGAAGTCGTCCGGCGTACCGGCGCCTGGGCCCGGGAGCCGACGATCCCCGCCTTCCAGGGTGCGTGGGCCCGCTGGCGGCAGGCGACCTCGATCGCGGCGAACGCGGGCGTGCTCTGCCACGGGCCGTTGCGCGGCCGGCAGGTGACCTACGCGAACCCGCACCGCCTCCGGCCGTTCGAGCCGATGCCCGCCGAGAAGGCCCTCACCGAGCTCCTGCACCGGTACCTGTACTCCTACGGCCCGGCGACCCCGCAGCAGTTCGCCCGCTGGCTCAAGACCACCCCGACCACGGTCAAGCCGTACTTCGACGATCTGCCCCGCGTCGAGCTGGCAGACCATACCGTATGGTATGCCCCCGGCGACGACCAGGCTGCCGACATCGAGCGGGCCGAGGGTGTGCGGTTGCTGCCGTACTTCGACGCGTACGGCGTGGGCAGCTACCCGAGGGAACTGCTCTTCCCCGGCAAGGCGTTCGCCCGGGCAACCGCCCGCGGCCAGGCCGGCAACTACCCGCTCCTGCTCGTCGACGGCATCGTCGCGGGTGTCTGGCACCAGAAGAAGTCGGGCCGGACGCTGCATGTCACCGTCGAGGCGCTCACCTCGCTGAACCGTCGCCGCCGCAAACTGCTCGACGCCGAGGTGGATCGGCTGGCCGCGATCCTCGGTGCTGCGCCGTCGCTCACACTCGGCGAGGTGACGGTCGGCGCCCACGCCTGAATCCGGGCCGTCTGTCCAAGATGTGATCAACAATCCCGCATGTCGGATGAATTCGAAGCGTCACCGGGACTCGGGCGGAAACTGCTGGCATACTGCCCAAGATGCATCGCCAACCGTCGGTGCATGGGGGGACCGTGCGATCGTGGGGAACGATCGTGCGGCACGAGAGGAATCCGAGGGAGAACTGTGGCGAGGCGCCTTTTCACGTCCGAGTCCGTGACCGAAGGTCACCCGGACAAGATCGCTGACCAGATCAGCGACTCCATCCTCGACGCGTTGCTGGCCGAGGACCCGAAGAGCCGCGTGGCGGTCGAGACCCTGATCACCACGGGTCTGGTCGTCGTCGCTGGCGAGGTCACCACGACGGCGTACGTCGACATTCCCGGGATCGTGCGAGCGCGCATCCTGGAGATCGGCTACGACTCGTCCTTGAAGGGCTTCGACGGTGCGTCCTGTGGGGTGCAGGTCGCCATCGGCAGCCAGTCGCCGGACATCGCGCAGGGTGTCGACACGGCGTACGAGACGCGTTCGGACGCGTCCGAGGACGCGCTGGACCTGCAGGGGGCAGGCGACCAGGGGCTCATGTTCGGCTACGCGTCCAACGAGACGCCGGAGCTGATGCCGCTGCCGATCACGATCGCGCACCGGCTGTCCGAGCGGCTGTCCGAGGTCCGCAAGAACGGCACGCTGGCGTACCTGCGGCCGGACGGCAAGACCCAGGTCACGGTCGAGTACGACGGTGACAAGGCGGTCCGGATCGACACCGTGGTGGTGTCCAGCCAGCACGCGGCGGACATCAACCTCGAGTCGATGCTGACGCCGGACATCAAGAAGCACGTCGTCGACCCGGTGCTCGAGCAGTTCGACATCGACTCGACCGACTACAAGCTGCTGGTGAACCCGACCGGCCGGTTCGAGATCGGCGGCCCGATGGGTGACGCCGGGCTGACCGGCCGGAAGATCATCATCGACACGTACGGCGGGATGGCGCGGCACGGTGGTGGCGCGTTCTCCGGCAAGGACCCGTCCAAGGTCGACCGCTCGGCGGCGTACGCGATGCGCTGGGTGGCGAAGAACATCGTCGCCGCGGGCCTCGCGGACCGGGTCGAGTGCCAGGTCGCGTACGCGATCGGCAAGGCCGCGCCGGTCGGCTTCTACGTGGACACGTTCGGCACCGAGAAGGTTCCGGTGAACCAGATCGCCGACGCGGTCCGCGAGGTGTTCGACCTCCGGCCGGCCGCGATCATCCGCGACCTGGACCTGCTCCGGCCGATCTACGCCCAGACCGCCCGCAACGGCCACTTCGGCCGGACCGGTGAGGACTTCACCTGGGAGCACACCGACCGCGTCGAGGCCCTCAAGGCCGCGGTCAACAAGTAGGTCGACAAGTCAGTCCAGCAGGAGTTGTCCACAGGGGACGGCAGTGCGTCAGCGCACTGTCGTCCCCGACGACTAGCATTTCCCGGTGACATCGGACTCGCCGGAGCAACTGACGCTGCTGCGGGACACCGTGCGCAAATCCCGGACCAAAGAGCCGGCCGAGATCACCGATACGCTGCCGGTGGCCCGGATCGCGGTCGATGTGTCGCTCCCGCACCTGGACCGGCCGTTCGACTACCTGGTGCCCGACGACATGGCCGGGGCCGCTCAGCCGGGCGCCCGGGTCAAGGTGCGGTTCGCCGGCAAGGACCTCGACGGGTTCGTGCTGGAGCGGCTCGCGGAGTCGGATCACGACGGCAAGCTGGCCCGGCTGCGGAAGGTCGTCTCGCCTGAGCGGGTGCTGACCCCGGAGATCGCGGACCTGTGTCGCGCGGTTGCCGATCGGTACGCCGGGGTGCTCGCGGACGTCACCCGGCTGGCGGTCCCGCCGCGGCACGCGAAGGTCGAAGCGGAGCCACTGCGATGCGATCAGCCACCGCGTCCGCCGGTGTCGACGTCGCGCTCCGAGTGGTCGCCGTACCCGACTGGCTTTCTCGATGCGATTGCGCGAGAGGAGTCGCCGCGCGCGGTGTGGACCGCCGTACCGGGTGCTGATTGGGCGCTGGCGTTCGCACAGGCTGCGGCGGTGTGTGCGGCTTCCGGGCGGGGTGCGTTGCTGCTGGCGCCGGACGCGCGTGATCTGGAGCGGTTGGCGGCGGCGTGTACTGCGGTGCTGGGGGAGTCGGGCTTCGTCACGCTGTCCGCGGACCTGGGGCCGACGGCTCGGTACCGGGCGTTCCTGGCCGGGTTGCGCGGGTGCGCGCGGGTGGTGATCGGGACGCGGGCGGCCGCGTTCGCGCCGGTCACCGATCTCGGGTTGGTGGCGATGTGGGACGACGGCGACGAGTCGTACGCCGAGCCCCGCGCGCCGTACCCGCATGCGCGCGAAGTCCTGCTGCTGCGGGCGTTCCGGCAGAACTGTGCGGCCCTGCTCGGCGGGTTCGCGCGGTCCGCGGAGGCGGCGGCGTTGATCGAGTCCGGGTTCGCGCACGAGCTGATCGCGGACCGGAAGGTGATCCGCGCGGCGGCGCCGTCGGTGCACATCGCGGGCGAGTCGGATATCGACCTGGCGCGTGATCCGGCCGCGCGGGCGGCGCGGTTGCCGCACCGGGTGTTCGAGATCGCGCGGGACGGGCTGCAGTCGGGGCCGGTGCTGGTCCAGGTCCCACGCGCCGGGTATCTGCCGAGCCTGGTGTGCCAGACCTGCCGGGCGCCGTCGCGGTGTTCGACCTGCGGCGGGACCTTGCGTCGGACCGGTGGATCCGGGCCGGCGAGCTGCAGTGTCTGCGGGCGGCCGGCGGCCGATCACCGGTGCCCGGAGTGCGGCGACACCCGGATGCGGGCGGCGATCATCGGCGCGCGGCGTACGGCGGAGGAGTTGGGGCGGGCGTTTCCCGGGGTGGTGGTGCGGACGTCGGGCGGCGACAACATGCTCGACGTCGTACCGGACACGCCGGCGCTCGTCGTCACCACGCCCGGGGCCGAGCCGGTTGCCGAGGGCGGGTACGCCGCGGCCGTCCTGCTCGACACCTGGCTGATGCTTGCCCGTCCGGATCTGCGAGCGCCGGAAGAAGCGGTACGCCGATGGTTCAACGCGGCCGCTCTGGTCCGGTCGGCGCGCGACGGCGGCACCGTGATCCTCGTCGGTGACCCGTCCGCGCTGCCGTTGCAGGCAATCGTCCGTTGGAGCCCCGAGGGATACGCGATGCGGGAGATCGAGGAACGCCGCACCGCCCGCCTGGCCCCCGCCGCCAAGCTCGCCGAGCTCACCGGCCCCTCCGAGGCGGTCACCGACCTCATCACCCGCCTCCGCGACCTCGTCCCCCCGTCCGCGGGTCTGGAGGTCCTGGGTCCGGTGGACGTCGACGACGAAACCGTCCGAGCCGTGGTCCGCACCCCGCGCCAGCACGGCCCCACCCTCGTCCGAGCCCTCAAAGAATCCCAATCAGCCCGAACCACCAAGAAGAACCCCGGCACAGTCCGGATCCAGGTCGACCCACCGAGCTTCGGCTGACCTGAAGGCTGGACCGGCAGGCAAAGCCGTCCCACGCGAGGAAGCATCGCGGCCAAGGATCGTGCGGACGCGGCAGCGCTCTCGCAGGTCAGGGAGTAGCTACGCGGTCGTCGCGAGCTGAGTTGATGCGGCCAGGAGTTGGTGACCCAGGGGAGTGCGGTGGTACAGCACGGCTCGGCCGTCGCGGCGGGAGTCGAGGAGGCCGGCGTTGCGGAGGATGCTGAGGTGGACGCTCAATGTCGGTGCCGATACCCCCAGCTGGTGGGCCAGGTGAGTGGTGGACATCGGGAGGTCGAGGTGGCCGACGATTGCGGCCCGGGTGCGGCCGACCAGATCCGCGAGGGGTGAGTCCGCGGTGTCCTGGCGGTCCTCCCACAGGCGGCCCAGGCCGCGGGGCGGGTAGGTGATGGTCGGCACGTGCGGCGCCGCGGTGACCGCGAGTCCGGCCGGCCAGGTGAACACGCACGGCACGAGCAGCAAGCCCTGCCCGCCCATCGGCTCGCCGTCGCACAGGAAGGGCCGGTCGATCTCGACGCGGTCGCCGCGGTAGCAGATCGATGGATGCAGGTTGCGGAACAGCCGCTCGATCCCGCCGCTCGCGAGCTCGTCCAGCCGGAACGCCAGGTCCTCCTGCAGCAGCGACCGCATCCGCCGCCAGTCCGGCTCGATCGCCCGCCGCCAGTACGTCTCCAGCGCGGACGTGATCAGCTCCAGCGCCTTGGCCGGCTGCGCGATCAGCTCCGGCAGGAGCGGGTGCGGGGTGTCGTGGTGCAGCTTCCCGAGCTCGTCCGCCACCAGCTCGTACGGCGTGGCGGCGATCGCGGCCAGGCCCGACTCCAGACTGGTGGACCGCCGCGGCGGCGCCGGCGTCATGAAGTCGGGGATGTACCCGGACGACGGAATGAGGGCCCTGAGCAACGTCAGGTCGTCGCCCTCGATCGTCGGCCGGACCTTCTGCAGCCAGGGCCCGTGCACACTCCGCGCGGTGTTGTTGCTCAACGCCCGCACACTCGTCACGGCCTCCCACACCGGAGACAGCGCGAACCGGATCCGTCCGACGTCCCCGGCGTTCAGCCTGATCGTGATCACCCGGCCAAGATTAGTCCTGACCCTAATCGTCGACAATGCCTCGTCCGGACCCGAGAGTTGATCCCATGAGTGCAGTCGCCGTCGGCAACCCCACCCACACCGCCCTCCCGCGGGCCTTCTGGGCGCTGTGGGTCTGCCAGTTGGTCAACCGGCTCGGCAGCTTCGTGCAACCGTTCCTCGTCCTCTACCTGACCCACGACCGCCACCTCTCCGCGGGTACGGCGGGAGCGGTCGCGGCCGCTGTCGGTGCCGGGACCGTGTGCGCACAACTCGTCGGCGGCTGGTTGTCCGACCGGGTCGGGCGCCGGGTGACGATGCTGATCTGCTTCTTCGGCACCGGCGTCGCGCTGGTCCTGCTCGGCTCCGCCCGTTCGATGGCGCTGATCTGGGTGACGGCCTTCCTGGTCGGCCTGCTCGGTGACCTGTTCCGCCCAGCGGTCCAGGCGACGGTCGCGGACCTGCTGCAGCCGACCGAACGGGTCCGCGCGTACGGCCTGCTGTTCTGGGCGATCAACCTCGGCTTCTCCGTCTCGACTGTCAGTGCGGGCGTGCTGGCATCGTTCGGGTACGGCCTGCTGTTCTGGGTGAATGCGGCCACGTCGGTGGTTGCCGGCCTGGTCATCTGGATGATGGTTCCGGAGAGCCGCCCGGCACCCGAGGACAATTCGGTACGCCGGTCGCTGCTGCCGGTGGTCGTCCGCGACACCGTATTCCTGCTGATGATCCTCATCCAGATCGGCTACGCGACGATCTACATGCAGGGCTATTCGACCCTGCCGCTGGCGATGTCGGAGGACGGTCTGTCGTCCCGGACGTACGGCTTGGTGATCGCGCTCAACGGTGTGGTGATCGTGCTCGTCCAGCCGTTCCTCGGCAAGTGGTTCGTTAAGCTGGACCGGCCGAAACTGCTCGCGGCTTCGATGCTGGTGGTTGGTCTCGGCTTCGGCGTGGGCGCGGTCGTGCACAGCTGGTGGGGGTACGCGGTGTCGGTCGTGGTCTGGACGATCGGGGAGATCGGGTTCGCCGCGGTGATCGGCGCGGTGTTCGCCGACCTCGCGCCGATCGATCTGCGCGGCCGCTACATGGGTCTGTCCGGGATGGCGTTCGGTGTCGGCACCGTGATCGGCCCGCTGGCCGGCACGAACGCCCTCGAGCACCTCGGCCCCACAGTCACCTGGCTCGGCTGCGCCGTACTCGGTGTGGCGATCTTCATCGGCCAGTACTCGCTGGCTCCGGCGCTCCACGCCCGTGCCGAGGCGAACGCAGGAAACGCGGCGAGCGCATGAGGTGAGCGGTCGCTACCGTCACCACGACGACCGCGGCCGCAATCCACACAGCGCGGTCGAGCGAGGTCGGGTGGTGGAGGAAGATCGTGCCGAACGCCGCAACGCCGAGCGTCGCACCGAACTGCTGGACCGCGTTGAGCAGTCCGGCCGCGGAGCCGGTTTCGTGCGGCTCCACTCGGTGCAACGCCTCTGTGAAGAACGCCGTCGTGAACAGCCCGACCCCGACGCCACCAACGGCCAACGCAGGCAGGAGCGCGTACGGCGCAGCGACCAGCCCGACGAGCAGTACGCCGAGACCGGCGTACATGAGCCGTGATCCGAACCGGGCGACGAGCCACTGACCCGCGACCAGTGAGGCGATCCCGCTCGCGGCCGACCACGGCAGCAACGCGAGGCTGGCGCGCATGACGCCGTGGTGCAGCGTGAGTTGCTGATGCAGTACGACGACCAGCGTCAGCCCGCTCATCACCGCGAAGAACAGGGTCGAGGTCGCCAACGCCGGAGCGAAACCACGGTGCGCGAACAGGCTCGTCTCGATCAGATTGCCCCGCAACAGGCACAGCCCGAGCAGCACGGCTCCGCCGATCAGCAGGTACCAGTCGCGTGACTGCAAGACCGGGTAGACGATGAGCGCGGTGCCGCCGGTCAGCAACACCGTCCCGAGTACGTCGATCCGCGGCCGCTGCGGAGCCGCTGACTCGGGCAGCAGGGACGAAAGGGCGAGCACGGCGAGGCCCAGGGGCACATTGACCAGGAAGACCGCGCGCCACGTGCTGACCTCGGTGATGAACCCGCCGAGGAGCGGCCCGGAGATACCGGCGAGCCCCATCACCGGACCGATCGTGCCGAGCGCCTTCGCGAGTGCGTCACCCGTGAATCCGGCCTTGATCAGCCCGATGGTCTGTGGAATCACCAGCGCGGCCGCCGCGCCCTGGACCGCACGCGACGCGATCAGCAGGCTGGGTGTCATCGCCAGCGCGCAGGTCGTCGAGGTGAGCACGAAGGCGGCAACGCCGATCCGGAAGATCCGCCGCCGGCCGTACCGATCGCCGAGCCGGCCACCGGTGATGAGCAGTGCCGCGAACGGCAGCGTGTACGCCGCGCTGTACCACTGGATGTCCGCGGCCGGGCCGCCGAGGTCCCCGTGGATCACCGGCGCAGCGACCTGGACGATCGTCGCGTCCAACAGGTTCATGGCCTCGGCCACGAGTAGGGCGATCAGCCCGATCCATCGCTTGTTCATGTCACCAGAGTCGGATCGAGCTCGATTTCTCTCCACAAACTGGACGAGATCTGCGAGAACATTCCAAGAGAGCGGTCTCTAGGTCATGATCTTCACATGGTGGATTCGATCGACCGAGCCCTGATCCATGCGCTGCAGCTCGACGGGCGAGCGCCGTACAGCCGGATCGGGGAGGTTCTCGGGGTCTCGACGCAGACGGTTGCCCGTCGCTTCAACCGGTTGCGGGCCGAAGCCGGACTGCGCGTGGTCGGCCTCCCGGACCCGCAGGCGGCCGGGCGGTCGCTGTGGCTGGTTCGCCTGACCGCGGCCCCGCAGGTCGCGCAGGATCTCGCCGGCGCACTCGCTCGCCGCTCCGACACCAGTTGGATCAAGCTCGCCGCGGGCGGGACCGAGATCGTGTCGATCGTGAACAGCACCCCGACCGACGGAAGCGCTCTCCTATTGAACGACCTCCCGCGCACGACCGGCATCACGTCGGTCTCCGCGCACTACCTGCTGCACATGTACGTCGGTGGTCCGACGGCCTGGCGTGGGCGGGCGAAGAGTCTGACGGCGGCGCAGGAGGCGGCCTTCACGACGGCCGCGGCCGATCGGGGACCTGTCAGGCCGTTGGGGAACGGCGACGGGAAGTTGCTGACCGCGCTCGGCGAGGACGGGCGGGCCACGCACGCGGATCTCGCCGTACGCACGGGCTGGTCGGCGGCGACCGTCGCGCGCCGGCTGGACGAGCTGCAGCAGAGCGGAGCGATCTACTTCGATGTCGACGTGGATCCGGTGGCGCTCGGGTTCACCACCAGCGCGATGTTGTTCCTGTCCGTTCCGCCCGCGCACCTGGACGCCGTCGGCCGGGCGTTGGCCGAGCACGACGAGCTCGGCTTCGTCGCCGCGACCACCGGCCGGACGAACCTCGTCACCCAGGCACTCTGCGCCAGCACCGACGCACTGCACACCTACCTCACCCAGCGCGTCGGCGCCATCGAACACATCACCGCCATCGAGACCGTGCCAGTACTCCGCAATGTGAAGGCCGCCGCACCCTTTTCCACGAGTCTCGTAGGGTTGCGGGCATGACTGACAGGACGATCGACGCGGTGGTGTTCGACATCGGTGGAGTACTGCTGGACTGGAGCCCCGACTACCTCTACGCCGACCTGATTCCCGACGCGGAACAGCGGTCGCACTTCCTGACCAACGTGACCACTCCGGCCTGGAACCACAAGCAGGACGAGGGCCGGCCGTGGACCGAGGCGATCGCGGAGCTGACCAGCCTGCACCCGGAGCACGCCGAGTGGATCGAGGCGTACGACACCGGCTGGCTGAAGATGGTCAAGGGCGTCTTCGAGGACACTGCCGCAGTCATCACCGAGATCCAGGCGCTCGGACTGCCGACGTACGCGTTGACGAACTTCTCCGGCGAGAAGTGGGAGGTGGCGAAGGACGCGTTCCCGATCCTGACCCGGTTCGACGGGGAGGTCGTTTCCGGGGTCGAGCAGACGGTGAAGCCGGACGAGAAGATCTACCGGATCCTCATCGATCGCTTCGGCCTGGACCCGGCGCGGACGTTCTACACCGACGACATGGCGTACAACGTCGAAGGTGCCCGCGCGGTCGGTCTCGACGCCGAGGTCTTCACCGGTGCGGCCGACCTTCGGACGCAACTCCGGGCCCGCGGTCTGGCCGTCTAGCGGGACTACAGTGGTTTGGTGACGTCCGTACCTGAAGACCGCTCGCCCGCAATCGTGGACGTGGACCGCGATGCCGCTGTGCGACGCGTGCAGGAGGCCTACACGGACGGGATCCTCACGCACGAGGAGATGGACGCCCGCCTGCACCAGGTGCTCAGCGCCAGGACCCGGCAGGACATCCAGCGGGCCCTGGCATCGCTGCCGGCGCCGGACCCGGGCCGCTCCGCGACCATCGGCGCCGCGTCCGGGCGGATCACCCGCGTCGGCGTCTGGCGGGTCCCGCGGAGGCTGAAGGTGCAGTCCGCGTTCGGCCGGGTCCGGCTCGACCTGTCCCGGGCGATCTTCGAGCACCAGGAGGTCGACATCGAGCTCAAGCTCGGCACCGGCGGTGCGAAGATCCGGGTGCCGCGCAACGCCGTCGTCGAGATCGAGGGTCTGCACACCACCTGGAAGGACTCGCAGTACAAGCCGCCGCGGATGTCCACCGGCACCGGTCCGCGGATCCGGATCACCGGAGCGGTCGGGTTCGGCAAGGTGCGGATCCGGCACGCTTGGCGCTAGACCGGCGCGGCGATCGTTTCCGTGTACGTCGGCGTGCTCGCGAGGTACGCCGCTTCGACGTACACCGTGTTGTCCTGACACGTCATCGGGGTGAGGGCGACGCCGGGTTTGGCGGCGTACATGCGTTGTGGGGCGGCGAGACCGGGTCGCCAGCGGTTGATCTGGTAGGTCTCCTCACCGGTCGCGCTGACGGTGCGGGTCTCCCAGAGGATCCAGTTGCCGCAGGCAAGGATCGTGTCGGTGACGACGGTGCCGAGCGGCCGGGCGGGGGAGTCGCCGGACTCACGGATGTACGCCTTGCTCTGGTACTGGTCCGGGTCCGCGGCGGCGACCTCGGACCACACCGTTGCGCCGCGCAACGACGCACCGCTCCACTGGATGCAGTTGGTTGCCGCGGGCACCGGTTGCGCCGTGCCGCTGGACAGCGAGGCGGAGAGGATGCGCTTGCAGCGGCGTGCGGTCTCCGGCGCGGCGATCTCGCTGAAGGTGACGGTGTCGGCCGACACGACCGGATCGGCGACGTAGCCGGGAGCATCGACACAGGTGACCGGGTGGGACCTGAGGGTCGCGAGGTCGGCGACGATCAGGCACGAGCGGTTCTTCGCGTCGGTCGAACTGTAGGCGAACGTGCCGTCGTACGCGCCGATCTCGGGCTCCGAGACCGGTGGCAGTGCGGCGGATGACGCGGCCTTGCCGGTGCTGAGGTCATAGCGGAACACCCTGATCTGCGGATCCGGACCGTCCGAGCGGATGTCCTCGATCAGGGCCCAGTGGTCATCGATGACGACGGGGGACTGGGCGACGAACCCGGTCGCGGGGACGTGGCGGACGACGGCCTTCTTGCTGGTGCGGCTGGTGATGGTCGTCGTACCGGCCTCGTCGCTGCCGCGGGTCACGACGTACCTGCGTTGCTGGGTGACGAGGTGCTGGCCGTCGACCGGTTGCCGAAGGACGCTCGCCCAGACCGGGATCGCCGTACCGCTGTCCGTCGGCCGGCCTGGTGAGGTCGGGGTGGCCGACGGTGTCGGCTTCGGTGTCGGTGTGGTGGCCGGAGGCGGGCTGCTGTCCTTCGAGGTGGACGAGCAGCCGGCCAGGGCCAGGACGAGAAGGGTGCCTGCGGCAACCGTACGGCGACGCATCACAACCCGATGTTCTGGAACGAGTTGGCCAGCGTGGCGTTGAAGAGCGCGCTGGCCGGGATGTTCCGCGGGCCGTCGGTGACGTTGCCGCGGCTGTTGAACCGGCGTTCGTTGAACACCTCGAAGATCGCGATCGTGCCGTTCGCCTTGTCGTACCCGCGGCCGACCTGGTAGTGCCCGCTGTGGTTGAAGGCGAGGTACGGGAAGTACCGCTTCAGCAGCTGCACGTGCTCGATCACCGGGGCCTTGTAGACGCCGAGGTGCTTCTGGTGGACGGTGAAGAACGTCTGCGCGTTCCAGTCCGAGACGTTCTGCACGACGTAGGTGCCGGCGACCTTCGGCCAGGCGGTCTTCACGTTGGTCTGCTTCACCATCGCGGAGATCGCCGTACCGCCTGTGGTCGAGCCGAGGTCCTTGGCCCACGACGCCTGGGTGTCCTTCTGGTTGTCGTCGGCCCAGTCGATCGACTGGAACGTCGCCGGCCCGCACCAGTACCCCTTCTCCTGCGAGGTCTGGAACCCCTTCATGATGTACGCCGATGCCGGCGTCTTCACCGGAGCAGCCGGAGTCTGCGGCGGCACCGGCTTGGACGGCCCGACCGTCGGCGCAGTCCGCGTAGGCGTCACGGTCGGTGTCGTGGTGGGTGTTGGCGCAGCCGTTCCTTCGCCCGGTGCTTGCCGGCTCGGCGAGCTGCCCGGCTCCTGCGGGTTCACCGGAGGTGTGTTGGCGGCAACCAGCTCGCGCAGCTCGCGGGCCTTCTCGCGGCCGTTCCAGGCCGCCTGCATCTCGTCGAGCTCGGCGGAGACGCGGGTGCTCTTCGGCATCGCGGCGCGCTGGGCGACGAATGCGGCCGGGGTGAGATCGCCGGTCGGGATGTCCTGCTCGACCCCGACCTCGTCCGCCGCGCGCAGGCTGGGCGGGCTCACGAGCTGCTGCAACTGCGCACCCGTCGGGACCTTGTCGACGAACCCGAGTCCGAGGCAGTAGTTCTCGGTGTCGAGCTTGAAGCACCTGAGCATGGACTCGGCCTGCTCGGACGTGTCCGCGGACCGCACCTGCAGATCACCCGGCGACGTCTCCGTCACCTGCTTCACCACCTCGCTCCACGACCGCGCCGCCGGCTCCGCGACCGGCTGACTGGCGGTCGGCGTGCTCGTCGGCGTCACAGTGGGCGTCGAGGTGGGCCCGGGGGTGGGCGTCGCGGTGGGCGCAGATGTGGGCGCAGTGGTCGGCGCAGAGGTGGGGGTGGGCGTCGTGGACGCGGTCGCCCCGGACGGCGGCCCGGAGTACTCGGGCTCGCGGGGTTGGTAGGCCTGGGCAGTGAGGGGTGCCTGCGCAAGCAGTGCACCCAGGAGGATCAGAGTTGCCCCCCGTGCTGCAGTGAGCATTGGGTCTCCCGAGCGGCGTGTGACGGCAGTGACTGAGGGTACGCCTGAGACCACAGTACGTGCTTGTGGCAACAATGTGGAGGGGCCTCCCACCAGATTCCGCCGGACCGGCCAACTAGACTTGCCCGGTCCTGCTCGTGGAACCTGTGTGGAGAGTCTGTGTCGGTCCAACCCATCCGCCTGTTCGGCGACCCCGTGCTGATCACGAAGGCCGAGCTGGTCGTCGACTTCGACGCCGAGCTGCGCCGCCTGGTCGCGGACCTGACCGACACCATGCAGGAGGCGCCCGGGTCCGGCCTGGCCGCGCCGCAGATCGGCGTCGGGCTGCGGGTGTTCACGTACCACGTCGAGGGCGAGCTCGGGCACCTGATCAACCCGGAGCTGTCGCTGTCGGCCGACGAGCAGTTCGGCCCCGAGGGCTGCCTGTCGATCCCCGGCCTGAGCTTCGACTGCCGCCGCGCCCAGTCGGTGATCGCCAAGGGCTTCAACATGTACGGCGACCCGGTGGTGATCGAGGGCTCGGACCTGCTCGCCCGCTGCATCCAGCACGAGACCGACCACCTGGACGGCGTCCTGTTCGTCGACCGCCTGGACCGGGAGACCCGCAAACAGGCGATGAAGGCGATCCGCGAGGCGGAGTGGTCCGGCCTGACCGGCCGTCCGCAGATCAAGGTCTCGCCCCACCCCACGAACGGATTCGGCCTGTGAGAATCGTCTTCGCCGGTACGCCGGAACCAGCTGTCACCGCACTCGAGGCGATCGTTGCCAGCCGCCACGAACTCGTCGGCGTCGTCACCCGGCCCGATGCACCGGCCGGCCGTGGGCGGAAGCTGGTCGCCTCACCGGTCGCGCAGTACGCCGAGGAGCTCGGCGGGATCGAGATCCTGAAGCCGGTCAAGCCGAGCGATCCGGAGTTCCTGGCCCGGATGCGGGAGATTGCGCCGGACTGTTGCCCGGTCGTCGCGTACGGCGGACTGCTGCCGCAGGCGGCGCTCGACATCCCGCAGCACGGCTGGGTGAACCTGCACTTCTCGGTGCTGCCCGCGTGGCGTGGGGCCGCGCCCGTGCAGCACTCGATCATCGCGGGCGACGACGTCACCGGCGCGAGCACGTTCCGGATCGTGAAGGCGCTCGACGCCGGCCCGGTGTTCGGCGTACTCACGGAGCCGATCGGGCCCTCGGACACCTCGGGCGATCTGTTGCACCGGCTGGCCGTGTCGGGTTCGAAGCTCCTGGTCGACACGTTGGACGGGATCGAAGCCGGTGTGCTGGAGGCGCGGGAGCAGCCGGCCGACGGCGTGACGCTCGCGCCGAAGATCACCGTCGAGGATGCCGAGCTGGATCTCAGCGCGCCGGCGCAGCGGATGGATCGGCTGGTGCGTGGGTGCAACCCGGCGCCGGGTGCGTGGACGACGTTCCGGGGCGAGCGGCTGAAGGTGCTCGCCGTACGGCTGACCGACGACGAGTTGAAGCCCGGCGAGCTGCAGGCGACGAAGTCGAGCGTGAAGGCCGGGACGGGGAGTCGCGCGGTCGAGTTGGTGACGGTGCAGCCGCAGGGCAAGAAGCCGATGGCCGCGGCCGACTGGGCCCGAGGCATCCGCCTCACCGATGAGGATCGGTTGGGACCGTCCCGGTGAGTGATCGGTCGCCGCGTAATCGCGCGCCGCAGGTCCGGCCGGATCGGGTTCGGCAGGTGGCGTTCCGGGTCATCCGGCAGGTGACGGGCGAGGGCGCCTACGCGAACCTCGCACTCAACAAGGCGCTCCGGGACGCCCGGCTGTCGGGTCGGGACGCCGCATTCTGCACCGAGCTCGTGCACGGGACGTTGCGTTGGCAGGGCACGTACGACGCGTTCCTGGCGCGGAGCGTCTCCCGCCCGCTCGCCGATCTCGACCCCGAGCTCCTCGACCTGCTCCGCCTCGGCACCCACCAACTACTCAACATGCGAGTCGACTCGTACGCCGCCGTGAACGAGATGGTCACCCTGACCCGCTCCGAACTCGGCCAGAAGCGCACCGGCCTCGTCAACGCCGTACTCCGCAAAATCAGCCAACGCACACTGGACCAGTGGATCTCCACGGTGGCGCCCACGCCGGACGAAGACCCGCTCGGATACCTGGCGGTCGCGGACGCGCATCCTCGCTGGGTCATCGAGGCTTTCGACCGGGCCCTCACCGATGGGCCTGGTGCTGCCCCGCCGGGTGCAGCCGTGGACGAGCTTGAGCACCTGCTCGCTGCTGACAACGAGCCTCCCCGGGTGACGCTTGTCGCCCGGCCCGGTGTCGCTGACCTGGACGAGTTGGTTGCCGCCGGAGCAACGCCGGCGCGGTGGTCGGCGTACGGCGCCGTGCTCGAGGGTGGAGGTGATCCGGGGCGGATCGATGCGGTGGCGACCGGGCGGGCCGGTGTGCAGGACGAAGGGTCGCAACTGGTTGCGATCGCGCTGGCTTCGGCGAAGGTCGACGGGGATGACGCCAACTGGCTCGACCTGTGCGCCGGGCCGGGCGGGAAGTCGGCGTTGCTTGCGGCGCTTGTGCAGGAGCGCGACGGGCAGCTGACCGCGGTCGAGCCGCTCAAGCACCGCGCCGAACTGGTCCGCGCCAACCTGCGCGCGATCCCCGGCAACCACAAGGTGCTCGTGGGAGACGGGACCAAGCCGACCTGGCCGGCCGGCTCGTTCGACCGTGTGCTCGCCGATGTGCCCTGCAGCGGACTCGGTGCGCTACGGCGCCGGCCGGAAGCCCGCTGGCGCCGTACGCCGGAAGACGTCGTCGAACTGCGCCCGCTCCAAGAGGCCTTGCTCGACTCCGCGATCACCTCGGTCCGTCCGGGCGGAGTGGTCGCGTACGTCACCTGCTCACCGCATCCCGACGAGACGCGGGCGGTGGTCGACGCCGTCCTCGATCGGCGCGACGACGCCTCCCTCGAGGACGCACGCCCGCTGTTCCCCGGCGTACCGGATCTGGGCGACGGCCCGGACGTCCAGCTGTGGCCGCATCTCCAAGGCACCGACGCGATGTACCTGGCGCTGATCCGCCGGTCATGATGCGGACCTGCTGTCAGGCGCTACAAGCCGGACGGTCATGATGGTGAGGTGACAACAACCGCCACCCGCCCCGCCGCCCCGACCCGGCAGCACCATGTCGTCGGTCTGGTCTCGGCGTTCGGGATCGGCATGCTGGTCGCCGTGCAGTCGCGGTTGAACGGCGAGCTCGGCGGCATCCTGGGCGACGGCATCCCGGCGGCGCTGATCTCGTTCGGTACCGGGCTGCTGATCCTGCTGGTCGCGACCGCCGTGGTCCCGCCGGTCCGGCGCGCACTCGGTCGGGTCTGGCGGACGATCAGGACGCCGATGCGCGGGTACGGCGGTCTGCGCTGGTGGCAGTGCCTCGGTGGGCTCGCCGGCGCGTTCCTGGTCGCGACGCAGTCGATCACCGTGTCCGTGATCGGCGTCGCGGTGTTCCTGGTGGCGGGCGTGGCCGGTCAGGCGATCAGCAGCCTGGTCGTCGACCGTCTCGGCTTCGGCCCGGCCGGCCCGCAGCCGCTCACCGCCATCCGTGTAATCGGTGCCGCGATCGCGCTGGTCGCGGTGGGGCTGGCGGTATCTGGGCAGGTGAGTCACCCCGACGGCCTGCTGCTCGCCGTCCTCCCCGCGCTCGGCGGCGTCGGCACCGCCGTGCAGCAGGCGATCAACGGTCGCGTCGCGCGGACCGCCTCGTCCGACGCGTACGGCGCGGTCGCGGCCGGCGTGGTCAACTTCCTGGTCGGTTTCACGGCCCTGCTGGTCGTCTTCCTCGTCGACCTCGCATTCCGCGGCGCGCCGCGCCACCTACCCAGCGAGCCCTGGCTGTACTTCGGTGGGGCGTGCGGCGTCATCTTCATCAGCGCGGCAGCCGCCGTGGTCCGCGTGGTCGGCGTCTTCGTGCTCGGCCTCGGCACGATCGCCGGTCAGCTCATCGCCAGCCTGTTCATCGACATCTTCGTCCCCGTCGCGGACAAGCCGGTGACGGCCCCGGTCGTCGCCGGCACGCTCCTCGCGCTGGCCGCGGTCGTCGTCGCAGCCGTCCCCAACCTCCGCCGCCACTAGCTCCGAGCCGCCGGCCCCGCGGAGGAACTCGGGGGTGGCGGATCCCCAGGCCATCACAATCGGCGCGCGGCCGGGGAGCCACGCGGTGGCGCGGCCGGGCGATGGGATTGTGATGGCCTGGCGATCCGCGAGAGTCAGTGGGCGGGCGCCTGAGCCGCGACGAGATCCTTGCGGCGCAGCGTCGCGACGAGGCCTTGGGAGACCGCGACGCCGAGCAGGACGATGAGGCCGCCGACGGGTTGGTACCAGGTGATGTGTTCGTGCAGGACGATCACGCCGACCAGGATCGAGAAGATCGGCATCAGGTACGTGACCATCGACGAGCGGCTCGCGCCGATCAGCCGGATGTTGCGCATGTTGAGCACGAAGGCCAGCCCGCTGCCCAGCGCACCCAGGGCGAGAACGCTCAGCACCACCTCGACCGACAACGACCACGGCGCGGGCGGGGCCTGCCGGGTGACGAGCGGTGCGACGACGGCGAGCTGGACGGTTGCGCACAGCAACAAGGTCGCCGACAGCGCCGTACCGGACAACGTCGTCCCGGCCAGGAACCGTTTCTGGTAAGGGATCGCGAGCCCGTAGAAGATCGCCGCGAGCATGCACAGCCCCTGCCCGACCAGGTCGGCGCCGCCCTCGATCCGCCAGGCGCCCAGTACGACGAGCATGCCGGCGAACCCGATCAGCAGCCCGGTCACCCGTTGCGCCGAGAACACCTCGGTCCGGAAGATCAGGACCGCGATCGGCAGCACGATCAGCGGGGTGATCCCGTTCCAGATGCCGGCCAGCAGGGACGGGATCCGCTCCTCGCCGTACCCGAACAGCGTCCACGGGATTGCGGAGCCGATCGCGCCGGCCACGAACGAGTGCGCCCAGATCCGCGGATCGCGCGGCAGCGCCTCACGCTTCAGCACCAGGATCGCGAGCAGTACGACGGACCCCGCGATCACCCGCCCGAGCGCCAGGTAGAGGGGCGGCAACTCCCGCACGCCGATCGAGATGAACAGGAAGCTGCAGCCCCAGATCGCGGCCAGGGCCAGCATCACCGGAAGCCAGGCCCGCACCGGGGCCTTGTCAGGAGTCGTTACGGTACTCACTCCTGACATCCTGCACTACGTCCCGGACATTCCGGAGATTTTTATCCGTATTCGGGCAGCTGGTCGCCAGTAATGGACAGCACATAGCGGCGACTGTCAGGGGCGAGAGAGGATGACGCTCATGAGTGCCTTCGATGTGGTCGCGGTCCGCAAGCAGTTCCCCGCGCTCGACGAGGGAGCCGCGCACTTCGACGGCCCCGGCGGCTCGCAGACTCCGCAAGCCGTCGCCGACGCGGTGGCGAGAACCATGACCTCGGCGCTGGCGAACCGCGGTCAGCTGACCGCCGCCGAGCGCCGCGCCGACGAGATCGTCGCCGGTGCGCGCGCAGCGATGACCGACCTGCTCGGCACGACCGCGCAGGGCATCGTCTTCGGTCGCAGCATGACCCAGCTGACCTACGACTTCTCCCGCACCCTCGCCAAGACCTGGTCCGAGGGTGACGAGGTGATCGTCACCCGCCTCGACCACGACGCGAACGTCCGCCCGTGGGTACAGGCCGCCGAGGCCGCCGGCGCCACGATCAAGTGGCTCGGCTTCGACCCCGAGACCTCCGAGCTGGACGACCTCGGCCCATTGCTCACCGACCGCACCCGCCTGGTCGCGGTCACCGGCGCCTCCAACCTGCTTGGCACCCGCCCTGACATGCACAAGCTGGCCGACCAGGTGCACGAGGCCGGTGCGCTGATCTACGTCGACGGAGTGCACCTCACCGCTCACGTGCCGATCGACGCGGAGTACGCCGACTTCTACGTCTGCTCGCCGTACAAGTTCTTCGGGCCGCACCTGGGCACGCTGACCGCCGCGCCGGAGCTGCTCGAGACGCTCGAGCCTGACAAGCTCATGCCGTCGTCGAACGGCGTACCGGAGCGCTTCGAGTTCGGCACGCTGCCGTACGAGCTGCTGGCCGGCACGACCGCGGCTGTCGACTTCTTGGCCGGCCTCGGCGGGGCCGGCTCCACTCGTCGGGAGCGACTCGTCAGCTCGCTCGAGCTGGTCGAGGAGTACGAGGACAACCTGCGCGATGATCTCGAGTCCCGTCTCGCTGCGATCCCTGGCATCACGCTCTACGGACACGCCGCCCACCGGACGCCGACCCTGCTCTTCAGTGTGGACGGTCATAGCCCGGCCGCCGTCGCCGAGCAGCTCGCGAAGGCCGGCGTGAACGCACCGGCCGGCTCGTTCTACGCGTACGAGGTCGCCCGTCACCTCGGCCTCGGCCCGGCCGGAGCCGTCCGGGCCGGCCTCGCGCCGTACACGGACCAGTCGGATGTCGACCGTCTCGTCGCCGCGGTAGCCGCCTTGACCGGCCCGAGAAGCACTAACTAAAGTCTGTGGGGAAAGTAAACCGCCCGAGGGAGCCAGGTGAGAGAACCGAGTGCTGTTTTCGTCCAGTCGGATCTCTCGGACGGGTTGACCGCCGCGGTCAGATCAGGCCCGACCTGGTCGGCCGCGGGCGCTGAGGTCACCTGGAACGACGGCGCCGTCGACGTCACCGCGACGACGATCTCCCGCGTCGCGCTCCGCTGGACCGAGCGGCTCCCGGCCAGCGCGCTGATCCTCGGTGACGCCTGGGAACGCTCGTACGGCGACCTGCAGTGGCGGCACGTGCAACCCGAGCGCCTGCTGCCGTGGTACTTCCTCGTCCACGACCCGCAGACCGGGACCACGACCGGCGCCGGCGTGGACGTCCAGCCGAACGCGTTCTGCGCCTGGACGGTCGACGGCGACGGTTTCACGCTCTGGCTCGACCTGCGCAACGGCGGCGGTCCGGCACACTTGAGGGGCCGGACGCTGGCCGCAGCGACCGTGCGACTATTCGAGACTGGTTACATTGAGGATGGCGGCACACCCTGGCAGACCCTGAACGCAGCGGTCGCCACCATGAGCACCCGACTACCGGCGCGACCTGAGCCCGCGCCGGTGGTCGGGGCCAACAACTGGTACTACGCGTACGGCGAGAACTTCGACGAGAAGGCCGTCCTCCAGGACGCGACCACGATCGTCGAGCTGGCGGACGGTCACCCGGTCAAGCCGTTCAGCGTCGTCGACGACGGCTGGTACCCGGGCGGCGTCTGCTCCGGCGGCCCCTGGGACCGCGGGACGCCGGGCGTCTTCGACGACATGGCGGGTACGGCGGCCGCGATCAAGGCGATCGGCGCGCGCCCGGGCCTGTGGTTCCGGCCGCTGCTGGTCCGGGAGCCCGGTCCGTGGGCGTCGACGGCGCCTCACGACAAGCCCGGTCGCGCGCTCGATCCGTCGTACCCCGAGGTCCTGGACGGTGTGCGCGCGGATCTGCAGCGGTTCAAGAGCTGGGGTTTCGAGCTGGTCAAGCACGACTTCGGTACGTACGACGTATTCGGTGCGTTCGGCCCGGCGATGGGTTCGCGGCTGACCCGCGGCGGCTGGCAACTCCACGACACGTCGCGTACGACGGCCGAGATCATCCTCGCGTTCTACCGGGAGATCCGGGCCGCCGCGGAGGGCGTCGTACTGATCGGCTGCAACACTGTCGGCCATCTCGCCGCCGGATTGGTCGACGTCCAGCGCACCGGTGACGACACATCCGGGCGGGACTGGGAGCGGACCCGGAAGATGGGTGTGAACACGCTCGCGTTCCGGCTGCCGCAGCACAACCGGTTCTTCGCGGTCGACGCGGACTGCGTTCCGTGTACGCCGCAGACGCCGTGGGAGCTCAATGCGCGCTTCCTCGACCTGGTCGCCCGATCCGGTACGGCGCTGTTCCTGTCGATCGATCCAGCAGCCCGGACCGAGCGGTCGGACCAAGCGTTGCGCGACGGTATACATTTGGCGCTCAGTGGTGGTGCGGCATCCGGGGTCGAGCCGACCGACTGGCTCACGAACTCGACGCCCAACGCCTGGCGGGCGGGTGAAGAGTCCCTCCACTACGACTGGTCTCGTCCGTGGGGTGCGGACCCGACCGCCAACTGACCTGGGGGCTTGGTGACAGTACGGCGGGGCACGAATCTCGATCGGGTCGGCGGCTTCAACGATGCCGTCGTCCTCGACGCGATCCGCCGCAGCGAACAACTCAGCCGGGTCGAGCTCGCCGAAGCCACCGGACTGTCCGGCCAGGCCATCTCCAACATTGCCCGCCGTCTCCTCGACGCCGGCCTCGTCCGCGAGGCGGGCCGGCTGCGCGGCGCCGGCCTCGGCAAGCCGCGGATGTTGCTCGAGCTCGAGCCCACCGGCCAGTACGCCGTCGGCGTGCATCTCGACCCGTCCGTCGTCACCGTCGTACTGCTCGATCTCACCGGCGAAGTGATCGCGCGGCGGCCCGTCGACCAGTACGCCGACGATCCCGGCGTACTCATCGACGGCATCGCGAAGACGATCGAGGAAGTGATCGCCGCGTCCGGTGCACCGCGCGATCGCGTCACCGGCGTCGGTATCGCCGCGCCCGGGCCGATCGACGCCGAGCGTGGCGTGGTCGTCGACCCGCCGAACCTCTCCGCCTGGCATCTGGTCCCGCTGCGCGACGAACTGCGCGAGCGGACCGGTGTGCCGGTCGTCCTGGACAAGGACGTCACGGCCGCCGCATCCGCCGAGAGATGGGCCGGCCAGGGCGGCAGCTTCCTGTTCTTCTACCTCGGCACGGGCGTCGGCGCCGGGCTGGTGATCGGTGACGAGATCGTCCGCGGCTCGTCCAGCAACGTCGGCGAGATCGGGCACGTGATCGTCGACCCCGGCGGCCCGGTCTGCTACTGCGGGCGGCGCGGATGCGTCGGCGAGACCAGCCAGCCGCGATACCTGGTGCAGCAGGCGGTCCAGGCCGGAGTACTTGCCCAAGGCATCGATATCGAGGATCGGCCCGCCGTCGATGCGGCGTTCGCCCGGCTGTGTGCGCTGGCCACGGCCGGGCCGGGGGTCGCTCGGGAGATCATCGTCGCGCTGGCTTCGCGGATCGCCAAGGTGGTGGAGGACATCGCCAACCTGCTGGATCTCGAGCGTGTGGTCTTCGGCGGGCCGCACTGGGAGCACCTCGCCCCCGTCCTCGGCGACGCGGTCCGCGCTGCGCTCGATGGCCGCTTCCTGGTCCGCGCCGTGCACCCGTTCGAGGTCGCCGGTACGGCGCTCGGCGCGGACGTCGGCGCGATCGGCGCGGCCAGCCTCGTCCTCGACCAGACCTTCTCGCCGAACCCGTCCTTGTTGTTGCAGAGCAGTGCAGTTGTCGCTGAAAGGTGATTTGTTGATGATCGACCCCGAGGTCCTCGCCCGAGCCGTTGCGGCTGTTCAGCAGTCCACCGGCGACGAGGTGATCGCGGAGATGTTCCGGCGTTCGATGGCCGGGAACCTGCCCGCGGTCGCCGAGCGGCTGCCGGACGGGACGACGTTCGTGCTCACCGGTGACATCCCGGCGATGTGGCTGCGCGACTCCGCCGCACAACTGCGCCCGTACCTGCTGCTGTGCAAGGACGATCCCGGCCTGCAGGAGACACTGATCGGGGTGCTGCACCGGCAGCTCGAGTACGTCGTCCTGGACCCGTACGCGAATGCCTTCAACCAGGAGGCGAACGGCGCCGGGCACACCACCGACGAGACCGACATGTCGCCGTGGGTGTGGGAACGCAAGTACGAGATCGACTCGCTGTGCTTCCCGCTCGAGCTGGCGTACCGGCTGTGGCGGATCACCGGTCGCGCGGACGTGATCGACGAGCGGTACCGCGCCGCCGCCGAGGCGATCGTCGAGCTGTGGACCGTGGAGCAGGACCACGAGGCGAGGTCGCCGTACCGTTTCCAGCGCCACCACGACCGGCCGTCGGACACTCTCGTCCGCGAAGGACGCGGGCGACTGACCCGGCCGACCGGGATGTCCTGGAGCGCGTTCCGCCCGAGCGACGACGCGACCGAACTGGGCTTCAACGTGCCCGGCAACATGTTCGCGTCGGTGGTGCTCGGGTACCTGCAGGAGATCGCGACCGAGGTACTGCGGGACGAGCCATTGGCGGATCGCGCGAAGGCGTTGAAGGCCGAGATCGACGAGGGCATCGCGCAGTACGCCGTTGTCGATCATCCTGTGCACGGGCACGTGTATGCGTACGAGGTCGACGGGCTGGGGGAGGTGTTGGTGATGGACGACGCCAACATGCCGAGTCTGTTGTCGATCCCGCTCACCGGGTACGCCGCCGCGGACGACCCGACGTACCTCGCGACGCGACAGCTGCTGCTCAGCCCGGAGAACCCGTACTACTACAGCGGTACGCACGCGGCGGGGATCGGCAGCCCGCACACGCCACCTCGCTACATCTGGCACATCGCCCTTGCGGTGCAGGGGATCTCGAGCACGTCCGCCGAGGAACGCCAGCGCCTGCTGGAACTCCTCCGCGACACCACGGGCGGCACCGGCCAGATGCACGAAGGCTTCGACGTCGACGACCCCACGCAGTACACCCGCGAATGGTTCTCCTGGGCCAACGCCATGTTCTGCGAACTAGCCCTGGTCCACGCCGGCATCAGGAGCTAGTCGGTCAGGTGATGTCTCGGCGGTTGGTGGTCCAGAGGCATAGGAGGGCGAAGGCTGCGCAGTAGGCGAACAGGGTCAGGAGGGCTCGGCCGCCGTCTACTGCGTCGCGTACTCCGGGTGGCGCGTCGGAGGTGGCCATGCCGGTGACGGCGAAGACCAGGGAGCCGGCGTTGGTGCCGGGGAGGATGTTGGCCAGCCATTTGAGGCTTGGGAGCAGGCTGCTGACGACGCCGGCCAGTAGCGTCTCGATGCCGAGGATCCAGACGACGCCCAGCCCGATCGGGAGGGCGACGTTGCGGAAGGCAACGGCCAGGACGGCGCCGGCCAGGCACCACATCATCAGGACCAGCCAGCCGCCGGCCAGACCTTGCAGGAGGTCGCCGATGCTCGGCCAGGCGGTCGAACCGTCTTCGGCCGCGGCGATGCCGACGCTGCACAGAGCGCAGGCCGTGAAGATCCCGAGCACCCACAGAGCGATCATCGTGCCGAGCGCGAGGAACTGTGCGCCGAGGATCGTGCCGCGCCGCGGGCGCTGGGTGAGGATGGTCTTCAGCGTTCCCCAGGTGTACTCGCCGCCGATCACGATCGCGCCCAGGACCAGTGCGAGCGCGCCGGCGAAGATCGGGTAGCCGCCGATCGTGTTGTCGATGACCCGTTCCGGGAGCATGCCGCGGAGGATCTCGGCGCGCGGTACGCCGTCGGTCTGTGGATTGTCGTCGCCGGTCGCGTAGCCGAGGTACGGCAGCAGGTACCCGAAGATCAGGCTCAGCACCAGCCCGGCGCCGAACAGCACCCAGACCGCGGATCGTTTCCGGAGCTTGAGCAGCTCCGCCCGGTAGCTACCCAACATCGGCCTTCTCCTCCGTGGTGAGCTCGAAGAAGATGTCTTCGAGCGCTCGTTCGGTCATGTGCAGTTCGGACACGGCGATCCCGGCGCCGACCAGCACGCTGTTGACCTCCGCGGCCCGGGCCGGATCGACGGCCACCCGCAGCGTGTCGTCGTACTGGTGCACGCTGCCGAAGCGGGCCAGGATCGCCTGCGCCTGGTCTTTCGGGTCGGCGCGGACGACGAGTTCCTGTTCGCCGCGCAGTTCGTCGACGTTGTGCTCGGCAACCATCCGGCCGGAGTTGATGATCCCGACCCGGTCGCAGATCTGCTGCACCTCGCCGAGCAGGTGGCTGGACAGCACGACGGTCCGGCCGCCGGTGCCGAGCTCGCGGATCAGCCGGCGCATGTCGCGCATGCCGGCCGGGTCGAGCCCGTTGGTCGGCTCGTCCAGGATCACCAGCTCCGGGTCCTTCAGCAGCGCGGCCGCGACTCCGAGCCGCTGCTTCATCCCCAGGGAGTACGTCGAGAACCGGTCCTTGGCGCGATCGGCCAGGTCGACGAGCTCAAGTACTTCGTCGATCCGCTGCCGCGACACCCCGGCGTACTCGGCGAGCAGCCGCAGATTGTCCAATCCCGACAGGTACGGGTAGAACGCGGGCGACTCGATCATCGAGCCGGTCCGCCCCAGTACGTCGGCCTGGCCTGGCTTCCCGCCGAGTACGCGCACGCTTCCACTCGTCGGCGCGATCAGCCCGGTGAGGATCCGGAGCGTGGTCGTCTTACCTGCGCCGTTCGGCCCGAGGAACCCGTAGACCTCGCCCGGCAGCACCGTCAGATCGACACCATCAACCGCAAGGGTGTCGCCGTACCTCTTCGTCAGCCCGCTGACCTCAACTAGCGCATCCATACCTCAGAGCGTGCCGTCCGCAGGCCCTTCACCGCGTCGGGCCAGGGGAGGCACCCGCCGTACCGCATCCGGAGTACCCGGCACCGTCCGCGGAGTACTCGGCCAGCCGACCGTCACCCGCGAAACCTACCGGCGGCGCCGAGATGTTCTGACCCGCGACGGGTGTTTGATGGATCGGAGACCGATGGAGTTGTCGCGGCGGAGGTGATCATGGGCAAGCCCCGCAAGACACATGCTCGCCGGTTCGCGCTCTTGGCGTTGTTGTTCGCGGTGGTGACGTTCTTCGCGTCGGCGGGGTTCAACTCGGGGTATACGCCGAGCTGCAACCACCAGCGGATGAACCCCGGTGACAGCTGTATCGGCACCGGCGGCGGCGACTACGGGTCCATGGTCGACGCCCACTATCGGGACTTCCACATCGTGTTCTGGGCCGCGTTGGCGGTGATGCTCTTCTTCACCTTCCACTCGATCCGGGAGTTCGTCGGCGGCCTCCGAGCACGGCGCCGTGCCCGTCGGGGCTAGGTGCTGGGGTTGGTCGGCAGGCGGTCACGGTTGCCCGCCGCAAGCGCTGCCGCTACTCGATCCACACCACCTCGCACCAGGTCGCCGTACCCGTCGGCGCCGAGCAGCCCTAGATGCTTCCGCGCCAGCGCGAGGTGTTCGCCGGCCCGGGTCGTGTCACCGAGCCGGCGGTAGTCGTCGGCGAGGTTGAGGTGGAGCGACGGCAGCCAGGCCTCGTCCTGTACGTCGTCCAGGGCGCGGACGTCCCAGACCAGCTCGTCCGCCGTTTCGTCCTGCACGTCTGCGAGGTAATGCGCGATCGCGCAGCGGGTCTGTCGATCGTCGGTCGCGTCCCACAACCGGCCCAGCTGTTCACGGGCCGCCTCGCGGTCACCGGCGTGTCCGAGCCCGACGGCCGCGGTGATCTGCTCCAGGTGTTCCATGTCTGCAGCCTCGGGCTTCGAGTGGGTGGAAGGTCAACCCAGCCAACCGGGACGGACCAACCCGGTTTGGTAGGCGACGACCACCAGCTGGGCGCGGTCGCGGACGCCGAGTTTGATCATCGCCCGGCTGACGTGGGTCTTGGCGGTGGCCGGGCTGAGCACGAGACGGGCCGCGATCTCGTCGTTCGAGAGGCCTTCGCCGACGAGCGCGACGATCTCCTTCTCGCGTTCCGTGAGTACGTCGAGTTCCTTGCTCGCACGCGGTTGCCGGCTGCGCGACGCGAACTCGGCCACCAGCCGCCGCGTGACACCGGGGGAGAGGAGCGCGTCACCGCGGGCGACCACCCGGACCGCCTGCAGCAGCTCGACCGGCTCGGTGTCCTTGACCAGGAACCCGCTCGCCCCGACCCGCAGCGCCTCGAAAACGTACTCGTCCAGGTCGAACGTCGTCAGGATCACCACATGTACGTCGGCCAGCTCGGGATCCGCGCCGATCTGCCGCGTCGCCTCGAGACCGTCGGTGCCGGGCATCCGGATGTCCATCAGCACCACGTCGGGCTTCTCGGCCCGCGCGACCGCGACCGCCTCCGCGCCGTCCGACACCTCGCCGACCACCGTGATGTCGTCCTCGGCGTTCAGCAACGACCGGAACCCGGCCCGCACCAACGCCTGATCATCCGCCAGCAGCACCCTGATCATGCGCTGGAGCCTATGCGAGCCCGGCGTCATGGGCGAGGAGGGCGATCTGGGTGCGGTTGCCCAGCTCCAGCTTGGTGAGGATGTGCGAGATGTGGGCCTTGACCGTTGCGAGGCTCATGAAGAGTTCGGTGCCGATCTGTGCGTTCGCCTTGCCTTGCGCGACCGCCAGCATCACGTCGTACTCCCGGGGCGACAGTCGCTGGAGCTTGTCCTGCGCGATGGTATGAGCGTCGGCCTGCGTGGCGGCGCGGTCCATCAGGCGGCGGGTGATCGCCGGCGACAGGATCGGATCGCCGGCCGCGACCCGCCGTACGGCCTCGACGATCTGGGCCGGCGGAGTGTCCTTGAGCAGGAACCCGCTCGCCCCGGCGCGGAGCGCGTGCAGCACGTTCTCGTCGGTGTCGAACGTGGTGAGGACGACGACCTCGGGCGGATTCGTCCGCGCCCGCAGCCGCCGGGTCGCGACGATCCCGTCCACCCGGGGCATCCGCAGGTCCATCAGCACGATGTCGGGGAAGTGTGCGTCCACGGCCGCCGGTACTTCGTCACCGTCGGCGGCCTGACCGACCACCGAGATCCCGTTCGTGCCGTCGAGCATCATCTCCAGGCTGGCCCGGACCAACGCGTCGTCGTCGACCACCAGCACACGAATCGTCGGCTGCTCGCTCATACAGGCCACGGTAGCGAGGCCTCGAGCCGGAAGCCGCCACCGGGCACCTGCCCGTGGTCGAGCGTCCCGCCCGCCAGCTGCACGCGCTCGGTCAGCCCCACCAGTCCGGTCCCGCTTCCGGGCGTCAGCGACGTACCGTTCGACGCGGGGTTGGTCAGCTCGATCCGCAGTCCGTCGCCAGGCTGCCCGTCCACCTTCACCGTCACGGGACGCCCGGCGGCGTGCTTCCGCGCGTTCGTCAGCCCTTCCTGGACCACCCGGTACGCCGTCCGCCCAGTTGCCGGGGGCAACGACGCCGGATCCAGGACGCGGTCGTCATAGGCGACCGCCGTACCCGCCTCGCGGGATTCGTCGACCAGCGCCCGCAGATCACCGAACGTCGGCTGCGGCCGCCCGCCCGGCAAGTCGTCGATCTCGGTGTCGCGCAGCACACTGATCACCTCACGCAGCTCGTCGAGCGCCTGATGTACGCCGGTACGGATCACGCCGGCCGCCTTCGCGAGCTTCTCCGGCGACGAATCCGGCCGGTACTCGAGCGCACCGGCGTACGTCGCCAGCAAGGACAGACGATGAGCGAGTACGTCGTGCATCTCGCGGGCCATCTGGGTCCGTTCGAGGGTGCGTGCCTCCGCGACCCGGCGACCCTGCTCGGCCTCGGCCCGGGTCGCGCGCTCACGAAGCGACGCCAGCAACTGTTGACGGGCCTGCGTGCCCTGACCCCAACCGAGGAGGGCGGCATGCACCGCGACATCCAGTACGGCGAACCACAGGTAAGGCAGCCCGTGGATCGGTTGCCACAGGCCCTGGATCAGATGGCCGACCGTACCGGCGAGCGCGACCAGGGCGGCCGTGCGGAACGGGCGGCGGAGCGCCACGGTGAGCGTGCCGACGGTGGATGGCGGCGTACCGGCGGGGGAGAGAGCCGCTAGTGCGGCCAATGCGATCGCGCCCGGCGCCGGGCGGCGGAACATGATCGGGAGCAGCGCGACCGAGATGACGCCGACCACCACGTCGAGCACAAGGAACTTCCGGTGCGACGGATCGGACAGCCGCCCGACGACGGTCATTCCGGTCAGTACCGCGATCAATCCCATCGACACGGCGGTCATCCACCAGGGCGCCTTCCGCGCCATGCACGACTCCATGCCGCCGAGACTAGGTGGCCGCCCCCATCTCCACCACCGACCAAAGTCGAGGTCGCGCCGACTTCGGACCACCCCCGGGCAGCTTCCCGGCCGATGCCGCGAGTACCTGCGCTCCAGCAGTCTGAGGCCACCAGCCACTGAAGGAGCCACAATGCCCGATTCGATCACCCCGATGCCCGCCGCAACCGACGCCCCGGCATCAACTCGACGGACCGTCCCCGGTCGCAGCCGTCTCGCCGTCGTCGGCGTTGCCGCCGCCGCTGCGCTGGCCGGCTGGGCGATCCTCGGCCCGCTCGCCGGCCTCACCCTCGAAGCCCGGCAGGGTGGGGTCCAGCACATCGGTGCGATCTCCGTCGTCGTCGCGACCATCGTCGTCGCCTTCGCCGCCTGGGGCCTGCTCGCGATCCTCGAACGCCGTACCCAGCGCCGCGCCGGCTGGGCGCGCGACACCTGGACCGTCATCGCAACCATCGTCTGCGTCCTGTCGCTCGGCAGCCCGTTGACGAACGGAATCGGCCTCGGCGCCAAACTCGGTCTGGCGTCACTCCACCTGATCGTCGGCGCGACGGTCGTCATCGGCCTCCGCCGTACCGCCGTCGCCGCCGAACGGTGCTAGCTGAGCCGCTTGGTAGAACCCCCGGATGTGCGCGGTCACGAGGTCGGCCGCGCGCTCCGCTTCGCCGCCGCGCACCGCGGCCAGGATCCCCCGGTGCTCGGCGCGCAACCCCATCGCCGTCGCCTCCCAGTCGAGCAGATTGGGGACGGCGGCCAGCACGTAGCCGTGGATCGCCGACCGCAACGACGCCATCACGGCAGCGATCAACACGTTCCCCGCCAGGCCGGACAGCGCGACGTGGAACTCCGCGTCGAGCAGGTGGAACTCCTCCGGCGACAGCCCGGCGTCGTCCATCCGGTCCAGCAACTCCTCCGCGACCTTCAGCTCGTCCGCCCCGAGATCCCGCTCGGCCGCCTCGCGCGCCGCCCACGACTCCAGCAGCAGGCGCGTCTGTACGACGTCCGCCATCGGCAGGTGATTGGTTGCCAGATGCAACCGCAGTACGGCGGTCAGCGGCGACACCGGCTCCGCCACGATCACGGCCCCCGCCTCCGGCCCGGACCCGGTGGCGGTCCGCACCACCCCCATCGCCTCGAGCACCCGGACCGCCTCGCGCACCGACGGCCGGCTGATCCCCAGCTGCTCGGCCAGCACCCGCTCGCCGGGCAACCGGCCCCCGATCCGCAGCCGCCCGGCCGCCAGGTCGGCCTCGACCTGATGCAGGACCAGCTCGTAGTTCTTCATGTGGACGACCCTACCTGTGTGGTCGGACCACAGGGTAGGGTGTGGTCCGACCACAGATTGAGCCAGGAGTTGTGATGACCGATCGCCAGATGCCCAAATGGTCCGAGCTGAAGCCGTTGCTCCGGCCGAAGCCGATCACGGTGAACGCGACCGACCGGCGGCTGGAGAAGGCGCTGACGATCGCGGACCTGCGAGCGATCGCGAAACGCCGTACCCCGCGCTCGGTCTTCGACTACACCGACGGCGCCGCCGAGGCCGAGATCAGCCTGCGCCGCGCCCGCCGGCTGTTCGCCGAGATGGAGCTGCAGCCGTCGATCCTGCGCGACGTGTCCGAGATCGACCTCGGTACGTCGATCCTCGGCGGCCGCTCCGAGCTCCCGTTCGCGTTCGCTCCGACCGGCTTCACCCGGATGATGAACCACGAGGGCGAGAGCGCGGTGGTGAAGGTCGCCGAGCAGATCGGCATCCCGTACGCGCTCTCGACCATGGGCACGACCTCGATCGAGGACGTGGCGGCCGCCGCTCCGGACGCGCGCAAGTGGTTCCAGCTGTACGTCTGGAAGGACCGCGAGGCCGGCGAGGATCTGGTGAAGCGTTCGGCCGCGGCCGGATACGAGGCGCTGATGCTGACGGTCGACGTACCGGTTGCCGGCGCTCGCCTCCGCGACGTACGCAACGGATTCACCATCCCGCCGAGCCTCACCGTCAAGACTGTCCTGGACGCGTCCATGCACCCGGCCTGGTGGGCCAACCTGCTGACCACGCGGCCGCTGACGTTCGCCTCGCTGTCGACCTGGGACGGCACGGTCGCCGAGCTGCTCGACAAGCTGTTCGACCCGACCATGACGATCGACGACCTGAACTGGCTGCGCTCGATCTGGGACGGCCCGCTGATCGTCAAGGGCATCCAGACCGTCGCGGACGCCCGCCGGGTGGTCGACGCCGGCGCGGACGCGGTCGTGCTGTCCAACCACGGCGGCCGGCAGCTGGACCGGGCTCCGACGCCGCTGCGCATCCTGCCGGACGTCCGCAAGGCGATCGGCAGCGACGCCGAGATCTACCTCGACACCGGCATCATGTCCGGCGCGGACATCGTCGCGGCGATCGCGCTCGGCGCCGACGCCTGCCTGGTCGGCCGTGCGTACCTGTACGGCCTGATGGCGGGCGGTCAGCGCGGTGTCGCCCGCGCCGCCGAGATCCTGACCAAGGAGGTACGCCGCACGATGGCGCTACTCGGCGTTTCCAGCGTGGCCGACCTGAACCCGTCCCACGTCCGCCTGCCCTGATCGCACAAGTCCTACAGCGGCAGGGTCGCCGTGATTCGCAGGCCGCCTGAGGGTGTGCGGTTCGCGGTGAGCGTGCCGCCGAGTGCGGTGGCTCGCTCGCGCATGCCGCCGATGCCGTTGCCCTCCGTCGGTGGCGCGGTCAGCGATTGACCGTCGTCGTCGACCTGGAGCACCAGCGCCTGTTCGCCGTACTGGATCCGGACCGTCGCGGATGTGGCGTTGGCGTGGCGTACGACGTTCGTCAGCGACTCCTGGATGATGCGGAACGCGGCTCGGTCGAGTCCTGCCGTCAGTGGACGCGGTTCGCCGTGGACGATCTTGTGCACTTCCAGACCGGCCCGCGACGTACGGCTGACCAGGTGGTCCAAGTGGTCGAGACCGGCGACCGGCTGGCGCGGCGCGGACTCGTCGGACTGCCGCAGGATGCCGACGATCGACCGAAGCTCGACCAGGGCCTCTTTGCTGGCGTCCTTGATCGCGGAGAGCGCCGGAGCGGCCTGCTCGGGTTGCCGGTCGACCAGGTGGAGTGCGGTGGCTGCCTGCACGTTGATGAGTGAGATGTGGTGCGCCACGACGTCGTGGAGCTCCTGTGCGATCCGCAGCCGCTCGTCACCTGCTCGGCGCAGTTCCTCTTCTCTGCGGGTGCGCGCCGCCGCCATTACCCGGTCGCGATGCGCGCGGAACAGCTCGGCCACGAACCCGAGGACACAGAAGCACGTGCCGACGAGGAGGGTCTGGTACACGCCGAGCACGTCGATGCCGAGCAGCATCCGTCCGCCGACATGCCCGAGGTAGAGAGCGGCCAGGGCGGACCAGCCGGACACCCGGTGGCCGAGCCGGATGGTGGTGAACACCGCGATCACGAACGCGAAGATCACCGGTCCGTAGGCGTACTCCATCAGCATGTAGACGAGCGTCGACACGACCGTTGCCCACAGCACCGGGATCGGCCGGGTCCGGAGCCAGTACAGCGACAGCGATCCGATCAGGATCAGCAGCACCATGAACCAGTCCGGCCGCCGGCTGTCCGGCTCCCCGTGGACCGCCGCGCCGATCGATCCGACGACCGCGATGATCGAGACGATCACAGGCAGCGCGATCCGGCGGGCCCAGTACCCGACGGGGGAGGCCGCGATCGGCTCAGTCGTGCTCACAGTACGAAACCGTAGAGGGCCGCGGGGCGAGTGTCATCGTCGCCACGGAGTACTTCGGCCTGCGCCTCCTGCGGTAGTTCAGTACTTGACCTTGTAGATCTTCTCTTCGTACGCCGGGCCGTAGTACTGGTCGAGCGTCTCGAGGTCGTCGTCCGGACGCTCCAGCGTCTGGGAGATCACCGCGCGGCGCGGCAGCGCCTCCGGGTCCCAGGTCTCGGGCTTCCAGAGCTTCGAGCGCATGAACGACTTCGAGCAGTGGTGGAAGATCTGCTCGATCTCGATCAGCAGCGCCAGCTGTGGCCGGTTGCCCTTGACGATCATGTCGTCGAAGAACGGCGCATCTCTGACGATCCGGGCGCGGCCGTTGACGCGCAGCGTGTCGGTGCGGCCGGGGACGAAGTAGATCAGGCCGACGTGCGGGTTGCTGAGAATGTTGGTGAAGCCGTCGACGCGGCGGTTGCCGGCCCGGTCCGGGATCGCGATCGTCGACCGGTCCAGCACCTTGGTGAAGCCGGCCGGGTCGCCCTTGGGGGAGACGTCGCAGTTGCCGTCGGCGTCGGAGGTGGCGACCAGGCAGAACGGGGAGGCGGCGAGCCACTGCAGGTCCAGGTCGTGGAGCTCCTTGCGCTCCTTGGCCGCAGCGGCTGCCAGGGGCGGCGGGACGAGCTCTCGCAGCTCGTCGTACGACGTGATCTCGACCAGTCCGGGAATCTCCATCAGGCGGCGTTCTCCTCTGCCAGCGGCGGCGTGGCGTCCTCCTTGACGGCCCTCGTCCGCACAGCCCATCGTACGGCGGGACCAGTTGCGCAACTGGTCCCCAGGAACAGGGCACCGATGACGATCCAGCCGATCGGGCCCCAGCCGAGGATCACCGTGGTGAGCAGCGCCGGGCCGAGCATCCTGGCGATCGCGGGGCCGCTGCCGAAGAATCCTTGGTACTGACCCTGCTTGTCGGCGGGTGCGAGTCCGAAGCTGATCTCCCACGCCCCGGACGCCAGCTTCATCTCGCCGACGGTGAGCAGCGCGGCGGCGACCACCAGGACGACGGCCGTGAGTGCGGGGCTCAGATGGGCGGCGGTTGTTGCGAATACGCCGCAGGCAGCCAGCATCGCGACCCCGGCGTACCGGACGGAGCGGGCGGCCGTGCGGAGGTCCTTGACCCGCTTGGCGATGTGCACCTGGAAGAACGTCACGCCGAGGGTGTTCACGATCATCAGCGAGGCAACGACCCAGCTCGGTGCACTGGTGCGGGTGACGATCCACAGCGGCCCGACGAGGCTGATCAGCGGCATGAAGAGCAGCATGATCGCGTTGAGCAGCGCGAGGACGGCGTACGGGCGGTCGTGCAGGACGGCGAGGCGGGGTTCGCCCTTGACGCGGATCGTGGTTGCGATCGGCGGGACCCGGCGGATCAGGCCGGCGGCGATCAGGAAGCTCAGCGCGTCGATCGCGAAGACAGTCAGGTACGCCGTCTCGGTGTCGAAGCGGAGCGCGATGCCGCCGAGCAGTGCACCGAACGCGAGACCGGCGTTCACCGTGGACTGCAGGAACGCCCGGATGCGCGTGCGTTCAGCCGGCTGTACCAGGCCCGCGAGGAGCGCCTGGCGGGCAGCGGTGAGTCCGGTCTGGCTACAGGCGTAGACCACGGCAGCGATCAGGAAGCCCAGGAAACTCCGGACGAACAGGAATGCTCCGACGCCGCTGGCGGTCATCAGCGCCAGGAGTACGGCGGTGCCGCGCGCTCCTCGCCGGTCCGCGAGGTTGCCCAGCGGAACGCCGGTCAGGAAGCCCACGAGCCACGCGACTGTGAGGCCGATGCCGACCTCCGTGGTCGACAGCCCGACCACCCGGGTGAAGAACAACGCCGAGGTGACGACGAACGCACCGTCGCCGACCGAGTTCGCCAACTGCGCCATCGCCAGGTCCCGCGGCGCTCCGGCGGGGGGAAGCATCTGCTCAAGTCTGCTGCTCATGAGATGAGCCTATGGACTCAACGGCCCAGCAGGGAGGTCCATTCGCGATGCTGGAGGTTGGGCCACTTTTCTCTGTGGACAACTCGGATCCGGGACCGGAATCGCGGCACTTTCTAGGCATGAGCTTCCTCGACCTGACACCCACCTGGACCGAACGACCACTGACCGACCCCGCCGTCGCCGCGGACGTCGTCGACCTGATGATCAGCCTCGGTGACCGCCACCGCGGCACGTTCTCCGTCGTCCTCTGCGACCCGGACGACCACTACCGCGCCACGGTCATGGTCGACCTGCCGTCCGAATTCGAGCAATTGAGCCGGCCCCACGACACCGGCCAACTCTGCTCGGACACCCTTCGCCCCCTTATCCCGGCCGTTCAGACCGCGCCCGGCACGGGTGTCATCCTCGCGCTCGGACGCCCAGGTCCGTTGCGCTCACCCGAGTCGGACCGTGAGTGGGCCGACGCCGGCACCGCGATCTGCCAGGCCGCCGGGCTGCGCCTCCTCGGCTTCTACGTAGCTGCGCGCGACGGCGTGTACCAGCCGCTGGTCGACCAGTCCCTCGTCGACCAGCCGACTGCCGCCTGATCTGCCCGCTCCTGCGTGTGCCCTCAGCGGACGCCGCGTGGGCGGAACTGGATGCTGACGCGCGGGCCGATCCGGCCAGAAGCCTTGGGAATCGCATGTTCCCAAGTCCGTTGACACGATCCACCCATCACGATGAGGTCCCCATGTCCCAGCGGATACCGAACCGTCGAACCCACCGGCCCACTCGCCCCACCCGATCCACCTGGTCGTGGCCGCAGCGCCAGCACCCGCGGCTCGCCGACCGACAGGATCGCGACCATCGTGTCCTCGCGATCCCCGCGGCCGATCCGGTCACCATGCCACGCGACGCTGTCGCGGCCGTCCCGGTAGAAGCACAACCCCGCCGTCCGGAACGGCTCACCCAGCTCCTCGGCGTACCGCGCACTCAGCGCATCTCGCGCCTCGTCCAGGATCGGCAACGGCAGGTCCACGGTCTCCCCGTAGAAGCAGAGCAGTCGCGGTACGTCGACCACCCGGTCGTACATCTGCCGCCGCTCCGCCTGCCACGGCACATCCCGCGCCAGCCGCTCGTACACCTGATCGGCGCCGGTCAACCACCCCGGCAACACGTCGACCCAGGCCCCGCGGCCCAACTCGGTCCGCACCAGCCCGTCCAACGACCCCAACGCCGGATCCTCGAAAGCATCCAGCAACGAGCCCTGGAGATCAGCACCCATACCCCCACCATACCCGAAACTCGAACATACGTTCCCCTTGGTCTGTCGGCGTGCGGTGCTCGGCCCGCTGGAGTGCTTGGATCAGGTGATCGGGCCGGCATCCTACGATCGGCCGGGAGGTCGTGAAATGACGAGCAAGTTCACCGAGTTGGCGATCGACTGTGCCGATCCGAGCGGTCTTGCGCAGTTCTGGTGCGCGGTCCTGGGCTACGAGGTGCAGGACGAGGAGGAAGACGGCGTGATCACGATCGGTTCGCCGCTGGTGCCCGAAGGCAGGGACCGCCCCGGCCCGGTCCCGCCGACCCTGACGTTCGCGCGCGTGCCCGAGAGCAAGACCATCAAGAACCGGCTCCACCTCGACCTCAACCCGACCGACGTGGACCAGGACGACGAGGTGCGCCGCGTGCTCGACCTCGGCGCCCGCCACGCCGACGTTGGCCAGACCGGCGAGGAAAGCTGGGTCACCCTCGCCGACCCCGAAGGGAACGAGTTCTGCATCCTCGCAAGCCGGCACCCCTGACCACGTCGGATGGACCGGGCACCCGGAAGACTGCGCTACGACTGCCGACGGTTGGAGGACGGATGAAGCGGCTCCTGATCCGGAACGTCGCGGTGCTGATCGTCCCCGAGCAGGACGAGTGCCGAGTAGACAACGCCCAGGACATCCACATCCAAGACGACCAGATCACCGCAATAGCCCCAACCACCCCCGCGCAGGTCGAGGCGGAGGTGGAGGTGGAGGTGGAGGTGGAGGTGATTGATGGGACCGGGTTGGTGGCGGTGCCGGGGCTGATCAACTCGCATACCCACAGTCCGATGGTGATGATGCGGGGAGCGGCGGAGGACCTGTCGATCGAGGACTGGTTCAACCAGCGGATCTGGCCGATGGAGGTCAACCTGACGCCGGAGCGGGTGCGGGTCGGGGCTCGGCTGGCCTGTGCGGAGATGTTGCTGGCGGGCGTGACCACGTTCGTCGACCACTACTTCCACGCCGACCAGATCGCAGCCGCAGCGGTCGAATCCGGCATCCGCGCCGACCTCGCGCCGACGTACTTCTCCTCCGAGGGAAAAGCCGGGATCGACGCGGCCGTCGACACGACCCGCGAGCTCAGTCGACTCCACCCGCGCATCACTGCCAGCCTCGGGCCCCATGCGACGTACACGGTCACCGACGAGGACCTGAAACGTACGGCGGACATCGCGCGGGCGGAGGGTTTCCGTATCCACCTGCACGCCGCGGAGACCGACGACCAGACGCAAGCGTCTCTCGACAACCACGGCATCACGCCGATCCAGGTCCTCGACCACACCGGCGTACTGGATGCCGGCGCGCTGATCGCCCACGGGTGCGGCATCCGCGAGTCCGACCTTCCGATCCTCGAGCGGTATGCCGACCGCACGACCGTCGCGTCCTGCCCGAAGGTCTACCTCAAGCTCGCGATGGGCGAGGTCACCCCGATCAAGGCCCTTCGATCAGCCGGCGTACGAGTAGGCATCGGCACCGACGGAGCCGCCGTACACAACACCCTCGACGTCTGGGAAGCGATCCGCATGGTCGCCCTCACGCAGAAGCAACGCGAGCACGACGCCGAGTGGATGACCCTGTCCGACACCCTCCGCCTGGCCACCCGCGGCAGCGCCGCAGCCGCCGGCCTGGCCGACCACATCGGCACCCTCGAACCAGGCCGCCAAGCCGACATCGCCCTCGTCGACCTCTCCGCACCCCACAACCAACCCGTACACGACCCACGAGCCGCCCTCGTCTACTCCGTCCGAGCCTCCGACGTAGTCACCGTCCTGGTCGCCGGCAAGGTAGTCGTCCGCAACCGCCACCTCACCACCGTGGACCTCGCCGAAGTCCTAGCCGACGCAAAGTCCCTGGCCCACACCCTCGTAGACCTCTCAACCGGCGGCACCATCCAGCACTACAACCCCTAACCACCCAGCCGCCCTCGCTCCGGCTCACCCTGGAGCGCGGACGCCCATCCGAGGGGCCCCGGATTCCCGGCCTACAACCAACCACCTCAGAGCCTGACCCCTGAGACGTACGCGGGTTGGGAGAGCTGGTGGCCTGCACGTACGCCGCCGGCGCCGATGAGCGCGCCCGCAGGCTCGTTCCAGGTGTTGCTGGTGCGAACGTCCGGCAACGTCGTACGTCCCAACCCTCGCTCGGTCACTCGATCGCACCTCGCACGGTCGCACGGACACCCGCTGGCCTCGCCCCGCCTCGGACGGTGAACCGGTCATCTCAGGGGGCACCCTCAGCGTGCGCCGCGTGGATCCCGCCCCGGTCGCGTACGCCTCGCCCCGCCGACCCGCCGCATACGTCCCGTCCCGCCCCGCCAACCCGCCGCATACGTCCTGTCCCGCCCCGCCGCCACGGTCGCACCGTCGCACGCACGCACTCGCCCCGCTCGCTCAGAGCTCTGCGCGCCGTCGCGTGACCTCGCTCCGGCCCCCGGCGGAGGGCGACCATCTGAGGGGTTGCCCCCTCAGATGGTCGGTTGCCTACCCGGATTCTTGGGGTGCAACCGACCAGCTCAGGGGGCAACCCCTGGGGCGTGTGCCGCGTGCGTCCCGGCCGTCCTGCCGCCGTGGACGTGCTGGCCGCATCGGACGCCTGCCCAGGCGCAGTTGTCGCCATGGCCGCGCCTGTCGCGCGTGCCGGCGGCTGTGGCCGCACCGCACCGGCTGGACCGGCTGGACCGGCTGGACCGGGCTCGCACCGGCTGGACCGGGCTCGCACCGGCTCGCACCGGCTCGCACCGGCTCGCACCGGCTGGGCCGGCGCGAGGCCGGGGCGTGTGGGTGGTGTGGCGGTTAGGTGATGGTGAGGATCTTGTTCGCCGAGAACGCCTGTGCATGGTCGGCGTCGGCGGGGAACCAGATGCGGTAGGCGATCTGCCCCCGCACCGCCGGCCTGATGCCGAAGGCGTACTTGCCGGACGAGATCAGCTTTACCGAGGCGATCGACTTCCACACCTTGTTGCCGTACTGCTGCAGGTACACCGACTGGCCGGCGTGTGCGGGCGCGACGTAGCCGCTGATCGCCGTGGTGCTCCCGAGCTTGATCGACGTCGGCGCCATCGTGGCCGAGATCGTCGGCGCGACCTCGACGGTGATGTCCGGCGTGCGTGTCCCCATCAGGTCGGCGTTGCCGGGGAACGTCATCATGAACACCGACGACACCGCCGGCTTGTACGTGAAGTTGATGGCCCCGGTCGAAGACGTCTTCAGCGCCGCGAGCAGCGTGAACTTCGACGAGTTCTTCGCCCGCACGTACAGGTTGGTCGGCAGTCCGGCGTACGCCTTGTTGTCGATCCGGAGTGTGCTTCCGCGCAGTGTGATCGTCCCGCCGTAGTTGATCAGCGTCGACGTCGTCGAGATCCCAGTCTTCATGCCGAGCAGTTGCGTCGTCGCGACCGGGCTGACCTTGCCGCCGCGATCCTTCACCCACGCCGCGTACGTATACGTCACGCCTTGCGCCAGACCGGTGTCCTTCACCGCAGATCCCGTGCCCGTGTAGACGAGTGTCCCGGTCGTCAGCGTGGGAGGCTTGCTCGACGGGTTCCGACGGACGATCACCTGGTCGAGGTCACCCGTCGGCGGCACCTTCCAGGCCAGGTTCGCGGCCAGATACGCGCCCGAAGCATCGAACGCCCCGACCGCGGCCGGCACCTGGTCCACCGTCGAAAACACACTCGTGGACGGTGCAAGTGTCCCGCCGTCCCCTTGCACCCCGCTGACGACGATCCGGTACGGCGTGTTGTCGAGCAACGGCACCGTCGGCTTGATCGTGGCCACGTTGCTGCCGGCATCGAAGGACACCGCCGCGCCGACCGTCGTACCGGTCCTCCCGTTGAGCAGCCGGACCGTCGTCGGGCTGACGCTGTCGGCAACGACCGTCCGCGCGAACGTGACCGTGGGCGTCGCGCCCAGCGCCGCGTTCGCGGACAGATCGTTCGGCTTCACATCCCGCACCGGATAGGCAGTCCCGACCGGCGTCGAGCCGGCGCTCTCCTGGGAGATGGTCACCGTGTACTTGCGGGTGTCCCGCGACCCATTGTCGTTGCGCACGGCAATGAACGTGGTGCCGGTCGGTGCGCTGACGGTTGTCGTCGCGGTCAGGGTGGTGGCCTTCGGGCACCCGGTCGCGGGGTCGATCGGCGTCGAGGGGTACGAGTTCACCGCGTGCCCCAACGGGAGCAGGTCGCTGTTGTACACGTCGAGCCGCGGCCCGAAGTTCACCGAGTAGCCGCAGCTGAACACCGGGCCTGTCACCGAGACCTTGAGACCGCGCTCCACCCCGGTCACCTGGTACCAGTCGACGTCACCCTCGACGCTGACCGGCGCGCTGAACGTCGTGCCGAGCGTTGCCAGAACCTCCACCTTGGTGGCGCGCGCCGGCTGATCGTTGTTGTCCTCGGGGTTGACCGGGAAGTCCGGGGCGAAGCGGCCACCAAGCGCGGCGTACGCGTCCACGATCCCGTGGCCGTAGTACGGATCGATGCCGCGCGGACCTGCGTCCCGGGCGAGCACCTCGAGCCGCTGCGCCACCTGGGCCGGGGTGAACGCCGGCCACTTGTTCTTCACCAGCGCTGCGATCCCGGACACGATCGGCGCCGAGCAGGAGGTACCCGTGCAATACCAGTACGGCGCGTACTCCGGCGGAGTCAACGCGCGCGGGCCGGTGCTGAGGATGTTCCACCCCGGAGCGGCGACGTCGACCCAGTCGCCGTACGAGCTGAAGTCGGTCAGCACACCGCCGGCGTTGGTCGCGGCCACCGCGATCGCCTCGGGGTACGCCGCCGGGTACTGCAGTTCGTCGGTGCCACTGTTGCCGGCAGCAACCACGACGGTGACGCCCTTGGCGACTGCGCGCCTGACCGCGTCGTGCAGGACGGGGTTGTCACCCGGTCCGCCCAGCGACATGTTGATCACCTTGGCGCCGTGTGCGGCCGCCCAGTCGATGCCCTCGGCGATGTCGACGTCGTACCCGCCGCCGTGGGAGTCGAGGACCTTGACCGGCATGGCCTTCACGTTCCAGCCGACTCCGGCGACACCGATGCCGTTGTTCGCGGCGGCGGCGATGATGCCCAGCGTCATCGTGCCGTGCCCGTTGTCGTCGATCGGACCCCGGTTCGGTGAGGTGGCGTTGTATCCGGTGACGAGGTGGCCGACGAGATCCGGGTGGCCGGCGTCGACGCCGGTGTCCAGTACGGCGACAATCTGGCTGCCGGTGGTCTTGGAGAGGTCCCAGGCCTGCGGGACCCGAGCCGTGTTCAGGTAGGTCTTCTGGTCCGTGGTGTAGTACTCGTCGTTCGGGACCGCGGAGATGTAGCGCCGGTAGTTGAGCGAGGCCAGTTCGACGTTCGGGTCGGCCTTCATCTTCTTCAGGAGGTCGGGCGCGGACAGCTCACCCTTGATCTTCACGACGTTCGAGGCGACCGGGTCCTCGGTGCCGCCCACCTTGGCGACCGCGGCCCGGCGCGCGGCGGTCGTTGCCTTGAGCTTGAACTTCACGATCACCGCGTTCGGCTCGAACTCGGCCTGCGCCGACGGGTGGGTGAACGGCGGACTGTACGGACGCGGCTGCGCGGCCGAACCGGACGAGCCGGTCAGCACGACGAGCGAGCCGGCGACCAGGGCGGCGGGCAGCCCGAGACGCAGCAGGTGAGCAGGGCGGAAAAACACAGGGACCCCCCCAGGGCCAAAGTGGTTGAGCTGCGGAGTATTCCAGATGTGCGGGCGACCAGCAGTTGCCGCGCGAGCACTCTAAGCTGCAGGTCATGACTGTGGACCTGGGCTCCTGGCGGAAGGCGCCGTTCACCGGCGCGGGTCTGACCTACGACTGCTTCGAGAAGGGCGCGGGTCCGGGAGTCGTGCTGATCCCGGAGATCCCTGGTTTGAGCCCCGAGGTGGCCGAGTTCGGCGAGCACCTCGTCGATGCGGGCTTCACGGTCGTGATTCCCTCGCCGTTCGGTACGCCGGGGCGCCCGATCAGCGTCGGCTACACGTTGGGGATCGTGGCCCGGTTGTGTGTCTCGAAGGAGTTCCGCGCGTTCGCCGTCGACGCCGAGCGGCCGATCACGAAGTACCTGCGGGTGGTTGCGGCGGATCTGGCCGCGCGGACGCCGGGTCGCGGGGTCGGCGTGATCGGGATGTGTTTCACCGGGGGATTCGCTCTCGCCACCGCGGTCGAGGACGTCGTCGTCGCGCCAGTGCTCAGTCAGCCGTCGGTGCCGTTCCCGGTGAGCGCGAAGCGGCGTCGCGATCCCGGGTTGTCGCGGGAGGAGTTTGAGGTCGTCAAGGAGCGCACGCGGACCGACGGGTTGTGCGTGCTGGGCCTGCGGTTCAGCGGGGATCGCGCGGCGCCGCCCGAGCGGTTCAGCACGCTGCGTGCGCAGCTCGGCGACGCGTTCGAGGTGATCGAACTCGACTCCGCACCCGGCAACCCGGACGGGTACGGCAAGGGCGCGCATGCGGTGCTCACCGCCGAGGTCCGCGACAACCCGCCGAACTCGGCCTTCCAGGCCCGCGCCCGGACCGTCGAGTTTCTCAAGGAGCACCTCACAGCGACCGTCTGACGACGGTCAGTATGGAAATGTCAAAACCACGTTGAGTAACTCACGTGGTGTGATTCGGTGGCCTTCAGGCGGGGAAGTCTGCGAATGCCTGGGGGTTGATCGTTGCGTTCTGCAAGGGCTGGGGAGCAGTGGGTGACGCCGTTGTATTTGCTCTGGTCGTGGGTACCTGGGACATGGCACGATCGGCCACCGAGGGCACAACAGGGGACGCGCGCTTTGCGCATGGCGGGTGCCAGGCACTGGATGAGTGAGGCTGCATGAACGGGCGGACAGCGCAGGAGAGCCGGATTCCGGTGAACGGGTCGGCCAACGGCATCAACGGTCACGGTCCGCAACCAACCGCTCACCTCGAAGCATCGGCCGCGGACCCGTCCGACGGCCCGGCCGGCCATCCTGAGTCGACGCCGCCCGAATCCAGGCCGCATCCGGAGCAGAAGCCACCGACGTGGCAGCCGGGGGAGCGGGTCGCCGAGATCCGGACCGACGAGCCGGCCAGCTCGGACTGGCGTTCCGAAGTACGCGACCGTCCGCGGCCGCAGAGCACCACGACGTTGCGTCAGTTCAACACCCCGGTCCGGGTCGACGAGATCGCGGTCGCGGCGACGACGCTGGCCGAGGATCTGCAGGCTGCGACGCAGAGCATGCCCGATTCCATCGAACTGCGGCGGTTCCGGCGCGAGCTCGACCAGGCCGCGACCACCTTCCGGGAGATGGCGACCAAGCTCGAGGCCACCGCCGGCAAGCTCGTCCGGCTGGCCGCGAACGAGGGCCAGGTCTGCGGTGTCGGCTGGGGCGTCTGCCCCGAGCACGGCCTGACGTTGATGAACATCGGTGACACCGCGACCTGCCACGTCCTCGGGTGCGGCCGGCCGAACGAGGGCGAGGTCGAGCGCTGCGAGCACCCGGTCGCCTACAAGGTCGTCGACGCGGCCGGACCTGCCCTGCTCACCTGCTCCGGCCACGCCATCGCCTGCCGGATGTACTTCGACAACCCGGTCATCACCGCAACGGCCGACAGCATGGAGCTGTTCTAGGAGATCCGGCAGGACGTCAGTTGGTCGTTCGCGTTCGGGGAGAGCGCGACGAAGTTGGGCGTGTCCGCCGTCCGCGTCCACGACTGACCGCCGAAGTTGTCGCCGGCGTAGATCGTCACCGTCCACCCGGTCGGCACCCGCACCGAGGATGCCCAGTTGTCCGGTACGCCGGCCGCCTGCAACTGGGCGCGGGTGTAGTTGCCCTTGGCAAGCGCCGTGCCGGACCCGCCGCCGTAGTCGACGTGCTCGTAGAAGATCACGCCGCCTGAGCTCTGGTTCGGCATCGGGACGGTGGGCCGGGTCGCCGTCACCGGCGCCTGGCCCTTGAACATCCGGCCGCCGTCGTTCGTCAGCCGGAGGTAGTAGTCGGACGAACACGCCGTACCGTCCTCGTCGAGCGCGCGGATGCTCGAGCCGGACGGGATCCAGGCGGAGGACTCCGCGGTCTTCGCGATCTGGTTGCCCTCGTTGAACTCGTCGAACATCGAGATGTACATGCCCTGCACCCCGACCCGCGTCAGGTTGTAGAACTGGCGCCACATCAGCTCGCCGTGCGCACGGTGGCCGGACTGCAGGTCGCCCGGGATGACGCACGGTTGGTAGTCGATCCCGTGGGCGTTGCAGTCCGCCTGGTCCTGCTGGTTCACGTTGTTGTAGTAGTGATCGGCGCCGGCGATGTCGCTGATCCGGCCGACCATCCACGGCGAGATCATGTTGAACGCGTGGTACACGTCCAGATATCCGGGCCGCGAGTCCTCGTTGCCCGGCAGCCAATGCGTCGGCACGCCGCCGATCACGTAGCAGCCCTGGCCCTTGAACCAGTTGATGACATCGAGGCAGACCGACGCGGGGAAGTCCTTGTTCGCCTCGTTGAACCCGAAGCCCCAGATGCACACCACAGGCTTCCCGTTCTGCCGCGCGTACGCCGGCGACGCCGTGTAGGCGCTCATCTTCGCGGTCCAGTCGGCCTTCATCTCCGTCTGCATGTTCGCCCAGCCGGTCGCGTCGTACATGATGTAAAACTTCCGCCCGTACTGCTCGGCGGACTGCCGGACCTTCGCGGCCATCGCGTCCCGCGTCGGTCCTTCGCCGCCGGTCGGGTTGAACCGCTGCAGCGCGGCCGTGTCGCAGCCGTTCTGCTGCATCCACTGGAAGTGCGTGTCGACGGTCTGCTGGTCGTACGACGAGAACAGCTTCGCGGGCTGCCCGTTACCGAGGTTCGCGTACGCCGTCTGGTACGTCGCGCTGTACTCGCGGACATCCGGCCAGCTCACGATCGCGGTGTTCGTCGGCGAAGGCGGCTGGCCCCAGTTGTTGCTCCAGTGCCACCACCCGTTGATCGGGGCGCCGTCGCCGGCGCAGGCGAACCAGCCCTGATAACCGACGGTGATCTTTCCGACGACATCTCCGGGCGGACTGGCGGCAAAGGCGGACTGGACTTGAGTGCCGGCCACCGCAGTAGCGGCGGTCGCGGCGAGGAAGGTACGGCGGGTCAGTGTCATGACGTGCTCCTGGAGGGGGCGGACAGGAGAGTGCGCGGCGAGCGTACAAAAGACCGACAAATTCCTGCAAGAACTCGACTGTTACGAAGTCTTGACGGCCCGTCCGTGTGAACTTAGTTTGTTGGTTCAACCGACAAAGTCTGCGGAGGGGGTGCCGGTATGACCTTGACCGATGGCCGCCGCCCGGGGAGCCGGGGCGTTGCCGCCGATCACGTCTCGCTCCGGCGCAACAACCTCTCCGTCGTACTGCGGCATGTCCGCGACCTCGGCCCGCGCTCCCGGGCCCGGATCGCCGACGACACCGGCCTGAACAAGGCGACCGTCAGCAGCCTGGTCGCCGAACTCGTCGAGCGCGGCCTCCTGCGCGAAGGCCGGGCCGACTCCAGCCGGGCGCTCGGCCGCCCGGGTCTGCTCGTCGAGCTCGACGGCACCGGCGTGTGCGGCGTCGGCGCCGAGATCAACGTCGACTACCTGGCCGTCGCCGCCCTCGACCTGGCCGGCGCGGTCGTGATCGAGAAGCGCGTCCCGGTCGACGTCGCGCACCTCGATCCCGGTACGACGCTCGACCGCCTCGCCGACCTGGTGCAAGAAGCGGTCGCGGCCGTGGAGGCACGTGGCGGACAGCTGGCCGGGGTCACCCTGGCGGTGCCCGGCCTGGTCCAGGGCGAGACCGGTGAGTTGAAGCTCGCCCCGAACCTGGGGTGGGGCGAGGTCTCGGTCGCCGAGGAGATGCGGACGCGGCTGGGTCGGCCGACGTACCCGTTGCACGTGGACAACGAGGCGAACCTGGCGGCGCTGGCGGCGTACGCCGGTCTGCGCCGGACCGAGGACGAGCCGGTGCACGACCTCGTGCTGCTGACCGGCGCGGTCGGTGTCGGTGGCGGCGTCGTGGCCGGCGGTCACCTGCTGCGCGGCGGGAACGGGTACAGCGGGGAGGTCGGGCACATGCCGGTCGCACCGCCCGGACGGACCTGCGGCTGTGGCCGCACCGGCTGCTGGGAGACCGTCGTCGGGCTGACCGCACTGTTGCACAAGGCAACGGACAGGGACGACCCGGTCCGGGATCCGTCGCTGGACGTGGAGCAACGGCTGGCCGGGATCACCCGGCGGGCCGAAGCGGGGGACGCGCGGACGCTGTCCGCGCTGAAGGACGTCGGCACCTGGCTGGGGATTGGGGGAGCGATCCTGGTGAACATCCTGAACCCGGACGTGCTCGTGCTCGGTGGGTACTTCGCCGTGCTCGGGCCGTGGCTGAAAGAACCCTTGGAGAGGGCGATCCGCGACCGCGTGATCGCACCGGACGGCGGCGGCTGCCGGGTCGTCCGGTCGGAGCTCGGTTTTGCCGCGGCCGTCCGTGGCGGCGCACAGATCTCACTCGACCAGGTCTTCGTCGACCCGACCAGAATCGGGGCCGCGCGATGACCGACCTGCTGACTATGACCGGGATCGTCAAGGAGTTTCCCGGGGTGCGGGCGCTCGACGGGGTTGATCTCGATGTTCGTGCCGGCGAGGTGCACTGCCTGCTCGGGCAGAACGGCGCGGGCAAGTCGACGCTGATCCGCGTGCTGACCGGTGCACACCAGCCGGACGCCGGCACGATCCACCTGAACGGCGACCCGGTCCAGCTGAACAGCCCGACAGCGGCGATCGAGCGCGGGATCGCCGCCATCTACCAGGAACTCGATCTGGTCCCCGACCTGACCGTTGCCGAGAACATCTTTCTCGGGCATGAGCCGTCCCGCTTCGGCTTCAGCCGCACGCACGAGGCGACGATCCGGGCGCGCGAGATCCTGCAGGGTCTCGGGCACGCCGAGATCCCCACCCACCGGACGGTCGGTTCGCTGCCGGCTGCCGGCCAGCAGGTCGTGAGCATGGCGAGGGCGCTCTCCCGTGACGCCCGGCTGATCGTGATGGACGAACCGTCCGCGGTCCTCGACCCCGAAGAGGTGTCGAACCTGTTCCGGGTGATCCGCGGCCTGACCGACCGCGGCGTCGCGGTCGTCTACATCTCGCACCGGCTCGAAGAGATCCGCAAGGTCGGCGATCGGGTCACGGTCCTGAAGGACGGCGCGACCGTCGCCACCGGACTCGACGCCCGCGAGACCCCGACCAAGGAACTCATCCGGTTGATGACCGGCCGCTCGATCGAGTACGTCTTCCCGCCGCGCAACGAGGTCCCCAGCACGGCGCCGGTCGTGCTCGAGGTCGACGAGCTGACCAGGCCGGGGGAGTTCGCCGGGATCGGTTTCACGGTCCGGGCCGGCGAGATCCTCGGACTGGCAGGCCTGGTCGGTTCGGGACGTTCCGAAGTCCTCGAGACGGTGTACGGCGCGCGTCGCGCGGCGGCCGGATCCGTCCGGGTGGACGGTGTCGTACTCCGTCCGGGCCGCGTGCAGGCGGCGGTGAAGGCCGGGGTCGGTCTCGCCCCGGAGGAACGCAAGAGCCAGGCGTTGCTGCTGGACGAGGCGGTGTACAAGAACATCACCGTCTCGACGCTGCAGCGGTTCGCCAGCGGGGGATTCCTGAACAACCGGGCCGAGAAGGAGGCAGCGGCCGGCCTGGCCAGGTCGCTGGATCTGCGACCGGCCGGGGTGGACCATCCGGTCCGGAACCTGTCCGGGGGCAACCAGCAGAAGGTCGTGCTGGCGCGCTGGTTGCTGCGGGACTGCCGGGTGCTGCTGCTCGACGAGCCGACGCGCGGCGTCGATGTCGGCGCGCGCTCGGAGATCTACGGGCTGATCCGCACGCTGGCGGCCAACGGGGTCGCGATCGTGCTGGTCTCCAGCGAGGTCGAGGAAGTGCTCGGTCTGTCCGACCGGGTCGTCGTACTGCGGGAGGGGCGTGCCGTCCACACCGGACCCGCGCAAGCCATCGACGAACACCAGGTCCTCGACCTGGTGATGGAGGGAAGTGCGGTGTGATGAGTGAGGACATCACGACACCGGATACGACACCAGATACGACACCTGACACGACGGCGTCGACCCAGGCGACCGTGACCCAGCCTGCGGCGCAACGATCGGCGAACCTGCTCAGATCCGGCTTCGGGCGCAACCTGGGTCTGGTGGTCGCGCTGGTCATACTCTGCATCGTCGGTGTGATCACGGCCGGCGACACGTTCGCGACCGGTGCGAACGTGCTGACGATCCTGCGACTGGCGGCGGTCATCGGCGTCGTCAGCGTCGGGATGACGTTCGTCATCACCGGCGGCGGGATCGACCTGAGCGTCGGCGCGATGGTCGCGCTGTCCTCGGTCTGGGCGACCACCCTGGCCACCCAGCAGCTGGCCGCCGACTACCACTGGCTCTTCATGGTCACCACGGCGCTCGCGGTCGGCGCGGCCTGCGGCCTGGTCAACGGACTGCTCGTTGCCTACGGCAAGATCGTGCCGTTCATCGCGACGCTGGCGATGCTGGCGGCGGCGCGTGGCCTGGCCGAGATCATCTCGGACCGGAGGACCCAGATCATCACGGTCAACTCGTTCGTCGACTTCTTCGGCGGCTCGCTGATCGGCGTACCGGTGCTGGTCTGGATCTTTCTCCTGGTCGCCGCGGCCGGCTGGGTGGTACTGAACCGGACCACCTTCGGCCGCCGGACCTTCGCCGTCGGCGGCAACGCCGAGGCCGCCCGGCTGGCGGGCATCAAGGTCCAGCGTCACACCGTGGCGCTGTACGTGCTGGCCGGACTGTGCTGCGGGATCGCCGCGGTCATGCTGATGGCGCGGACGACAACGGGAAGCTCCACCCACGGTCAGTTGTACGAGCTCGACGCGATCGCGGCGGTGGTGATCGGCGGCACGCTGCTGTCCGGCGGCCGCGGCACGATCGTCGGCACGGTGTTCGGCGTACTGATCTTCACGACGTTGAACAACGTCTTCACGCTCAACAACCTGAGCATCTCCGCCCAGTCGGTGGCGAAGGGCGCGATCATCGTGGTCGCCGTCCTTCTCCAGCAACGTCTGTCCGGTCGCACGACGAGTTCATAGGAGGACAACGATGTCCAGAGGATCCGCCCGAAGTCTGGTGGTCGCAGGTCTCGCTGCGGTCGCACTGACTGCCTGTACCAGCAACACCCCGAAGGCCGAGGACAACGCCGGCAAGGCGCCGGCCGACCAAGCCGCGGTGAAGAACGACGAGCCCGGCAAGAAGGTCAAGATCGGCTTCTCCGCGCCGGCCGCCGACCACGGCTGGATGGGCGCGATCACGAAGGCGACCCAGGCCGAGGCCAAGAAGTACTCCGACGTCGAGCTGGTCGTCGCCGAGGGGACGAACGACGTCAACCTGCAGATCAGCCAGGTCGAGACGTTCATCAACCAGAAGGTCGACGCCATCGTTCTCCTTCCGTTCGACGGGGCCGCGCTCACCCCGGTCGCGACGAAGGCGATGGAGGCCGGCATCACGGTGATCAACGTCGACCGCGAGTTCGACAGCCCGTTCGCGGCCCGGACGACGGTGCTCGGCGACAACCACGGGATGGGCGTGTCGGCCGGCACGTACATCTGCGACCAGTTGAAGGGCAAGAAGGACGCGGTGGTCGCGGAGATCGCCGGGATCGACTCGCTGCCGTTGACTCAGGACCGCAGCCGGGGATTCAAGGAAGCGCTCGCCGACTGCGGGCTGAAGGTGAACAACCGGGTGGCCGCGGAGTTCACCGTGGAGTCCGGTGAGAAGGCCGCCGCCAACCTGTTGCAGGCGGCGCCGAAGATCGACGCGATCTGGAACCACGACGACGACCAGGGCGTCGGCGTGATGGCCGCGATCAAGAACTCCGGCCGCAAGGAGTTCTTCGTGGTCGGCGGGGCCGGCTCGGCGAACGTGATGCGGGACATCAAGTCCGGCAACTCGTTGCTGAAGGCCACCGTCATCTACCCGTCCACGCAGGGTGCCGACGGCATCCGGCTGGCCCGGCTGCTGGTGCAGAAGAAAGCCCTCGGCGACCTGGTGGAGGTCGAGGTGCCGCGCACCGTCCAGCTGTACGCGCCGGTGGTCACCAAGGACAACGTGGACCAGTACATGCCTACCGCCTTCGAAAGCTGACCAACACAGCGAGAGCTAAGAGGAGAGCAATGACGAACCTGGGCATCGGCCTGATCGGCTACGCGTTCATGGGTGCGGCCCATTCGCAGGCCTGGCGGAGCGCGCCGCGCTTCTTCGACCTGCCGCTGGACCCCGCCATGAACGTTCTGTGCGGTCGCAACGCCGAGGCTGTGCAGGCGGCCGCGACGAAGCTCGGCTGGAAGGACACCGAGACCGACTGGCGCAAGCTGCTCGGCCGCGACGACGTCCAGCTGGTCGACGTGTGCACGCCGGGCGACAGTCACGCCGAGATCGCGATCGCAGCCTTGGAGGCCGGCAAGCACGTCCTGTGCGAGAAGCCGCTGGCCAACACCGTCGAGGAGGCCGAGGCGATGACCGCGGCGGCCGAAGCGGCCAAGGCCAAGGGGATCAGGTCGATGGTCGGGTTCACCTACCGGCGGGTGCCGGCGATCGCGCTGGCCCGCCAGTTCGTTGCCGAGGGCAAGCTCGGCACGATCCGCCACGTTCGCGCGCAGTACCTGCAGGACTGGATCGCCGATCCGGAGGCGCCGCTGTCCTGGCGGCTGGACAAGTCCAAGGCCGGCTCGGGTGCGCTCGGCGACATCGGAGCGCACATCATCGACATGACGCAGTTCATCACTGGTGACACCATCGGCGAGGTCAGCGCCCGGCTGGAGACGTTCGTCAAGGAGCGCCCGGTCGCCGCCGAGCACTCCGGTCTGGCCGGTACGGCGGGCACCGAGCGCGGACCGGTCACCGTCGACGACGCGGCCGTGTTCCTGGCGACGTTCCGCTCCGGGGCGCTGGGTGTCTTCGAGGCGACCCGCTTCGCCACCGGCCGGAAGAACGCGATCCGGATCGAGATCAACGGAAGCCTCGGCAGCCTGGCGTTCGACTTCGAGGACATGAATCTCTTGCACTTCTACGACGCCACCGATGACTCGAGGACAGCCGGCTTCCGCCGCATCCTCGCGACCGAACCCGTCCACCCGTACGTCGCCGCCTGGTGGCCGCCGGGCCACCTGCTCGGCTACGAGCACGGGTTCACCCATCAGGTCGTCGACCTGGTCACCGCGATCGCCGAAGGAGCCGATCCGGAGCCGTCGTTCGCCGACGGGCTGCGCGTCCAGCGGGTGCTGGCCGCGGTCGAGGCCAGTTCGACATCCCGACAATGGCAGGAGATTCCGGAATGAATAGCTACACCCCGACCAAGGACGACAAGTTCTCCTTCGGTCTGTGGACCGTCGGCTGGCAAGGCGTCGACGTGTTCGGTACGGCGGTCCGCCCCGCGATGGACCCGGTCCACGCGGTCGAGAAGCTCGCCGAACTGGGCGCCGCGGCGGTCACGTTCCACGACGACGACGTCGTCCCCGACGACGCCACCCGCAAGCAGGTGCTCGACCGGTTCCAGAAGGCGCTGGCCGACACCGGCATGACCGTCGAGATGATGACCACCAATCTGTTCGCCCATCCGGTGTTCAAGGACGGCGGCCTGACCGCCAACGATCGGCAGGTCCGCCGGTACGCGCTGGCGAAGGTCCTCCGCAACGTCGACCTCGCCGCCGAGCTGGGCGCGACGACGTACGTGCTGTGGGGCGGTCGTGAAGGTGCGGAGTCCGGTGGCTCGAAGGACGTCCGGGCCGCGCTCGACCGGTACAAGGAGTCGATGGATCTCCTGTGCGCGTACGTGCGCGAGCAGGGGTACGACATCCGCTTCGCGATCGAGCCGAAGCCGAACGAGCCGCGCGGTGACATCCTGCTGCCGTCGATCGGCCATGCGATCGCCTTCATCAACGATCTCGCGGATCCCGAGCTGGTCGGGATCAACCCCGAGGTCGGCCACGAGCAGATGGCCAGCCTGAACTACGCGCACGGGATCGCGCAGGCGCTGTGGCACGGGAAGCTGTACCACATCGACCTCAACGGGCAGCACGGTCCGCGCTTCGACCAGGACCTGCGGTTCGGCGCCGGCAATCTCCGGGAGGCCTTCTGGACGGTCGATGTCCTGGAGGGTTCCGGCAGTTACCCGGCCTACGAGGGCCACGTCCACTTCGACTACAAGCCGCCGCGGACCGAGGACGAGGAAGGCGTCTGGGAAACCGCACGTGCGTGCATGCGTAACTACCTGATCCTCCGGGACAAGGTGCGGGCGTTCCGTGCCGACCCTGAGGTTTTGCATGCACTGGAGTCCGCACGCGTCGCGGAGCTGTCAGTACCCACCCTGGCCGAGGGTGAGTCGCTGGCCGATCTCCGCACCGCGACGTACGACCCGGAGGCGCTGGCCGAGCGTGGTCTCGGGTTCGAACGGCTGGACCAGCTGGCGATGGAGCACCTGCTCGGTGTTCGGTAGGGAGCAGACGACATGACTCGACCGATCACGTTGTTCACCGGCCAGTGGGCCGACCTGCCGTTCGAGGAGGTGGCGCGGCTGGCGGCCTCGTGGGGCTACGAAGGACTCGAGATCGCCTGCTGGGGCGACCATCTCGACGTACGGCGTGCTGCCGAGGATCCGGCGTACGTCCAGGATCGTCTGGACATCCTGGACAAGCACAACCTGAAGGTGTGGACGATCTCCAACCACCTGCTTGGGCAGGCGGTCTGTGACGATCCGATCGACCAGCGGCACCAGGCGATCCTGCCCGCGCACATCTGGGGCGACGGTGATCCGGAAGGTGTCCGGCAGCGGGCCGCCGAGGAGATGAAGACGACGGCTCGGGCCGCGCGTGCTCTCGGCGTCGATGTGGTCGTCGGGTTCACCGGGTCGTCGATCTGGAAGACGGTCGCGATGTTCCCGCCGGTGCCGCCGGCGATGCTCGAAGCCGGGTACCAGGACTTCGCGGATCGGTGGAACCCGATCCTCGATGTGTTCGACGAGGTGGGGGTGAAGTTCGCCCACGAGGTGCACCCGTCGGAGATCGCGTACGACTACTGGTCGACGACGGCCACGCTGGAGGCGATCGGGCACCGGCCGGCCTTCGGGCTGAACTGGGACCCGTCGCACTTCGTCTGGCAGGACCTGGACCCGGTCGGCTTCCTCTGGGACTTCAAGGACCGGATCTACCACGTCGACTGCAAGGACGCGAAGCGTCAGGTCGGCAACGGGCGCAACGGGCGGATGGGCTCGCACCTTGCCTGGGGCGACCCGCGGCGCGGCTGGGACTTCGTCTCGACCGGCCACGGGGACGTCCCGTGGGAGGCGTGCTTCCGGATGCTCAACACGATCGGGTACGACGGACCGATCTCGGTCGAATGGGAGGACGCCGGGATGGACCGCCTCGTCGGCGCTGCGGAGGCGGTCCAGTTCGTCCGCTCGCTCGCCTTCGACGCACCCACCGCGTCGTTCGACGCGGCGTTCTCGTCCTGAGCGGAGCCCCGGAGGTCCCCGATCACGACGTCGGGGACCTCCGGGGCCGTTGCCGGGCCTGGTCCGGTTGAAGGATCGTCAGACAGCGCTCGAGGACGGCCGACCTGGTGCCGTTCGCGATCGTGATGAAGTGCGTCACGTGGTGGTCGGCCAGCGGCCGGGCCCGCACGCCGACCCGTCGGAGCGAGCTGTACGACTGCGCCATCACCGCCGCACCGACCCTGGCCGCGACCAGCGCGAGAATCGCCTGCACCGTGTGAGCGGTCGCGACGCAGTGCGGTACCGCGCCGAGGCGTTGATAGATCGCCATCACCTCGTCATAGGCCTGGGGCGCGGATTCCCGCGGCCACATCACCAGGTCCAAGGTCCGCAAGGCCTCTGAGACGAGTGGCGAGGTGTCGCCGGCCAGCGGAGAGTTGTCGGGTAGGAAGACACTCAACGGCTCCTGCGCCCAGGGGATGCTCAGGAGTTCCGGTGCCCTGATCGGGAGGCGATGCACCGCGAGGTCGAGATCGCCGGTCTTGATCTCCGCCATCAGCGACATGTCGTCGAAGGACTCCCGCAGTTGCAGTTCGACGTCCGGCATCTCGCTGCGCAGCCGTGCGATCGCCGGACCCAACGGCCCGTTGATGGCAGAACCCACAAAGCCGATCCGGAGCCGGCCGGCGTGCCCGCGGGCGACGGCGCGGACCTCGGCGTCGAGGTTGTCGACACTGCGGAGAATGTCGGCCGCACGGGCGACGAACACCTCACCGGCGGCGGTCAGGGTCACCCCTCGAGGCGTCCGGTCCAGCAGCGCGACGCCAAGCCGTCGCTCGAGGTCGCGGACCTGTCTGGTCAGCGACGGCTGGCTGATGGTGAGCCGATCCGCCGCCGCGGTGATCGATCCCTCGCCGGCGATCGCGCAGACGTAGGACAGCAGGCGAAGGGTATAGGCGAAAGGCATGACTCAGATGCTAAGTCATGCCTTTTGGTCGCGATCCCGTCCGCGGTCGCGCATCCTCGTAGCGACCACGGACACGCCGGAGGGAAGCGACACACGGTGACTACGAAGACCTTGACCGCCGCGATCGTCGGCTCGGGAAACATCGGTACGGACCTGATGTTCAAGCTGCTGCGCTCGCGACAGATCGAACCTCGATGGATGGTGGGAATCGATCCCGGGAGCCCCGGTCTGGCCCGGGCCCGCGATGCCGGCCTGGAAACGACGGCCGACGGCGTGGATCGGCTGCTCGGCGAGTCCGAACTGCCCGACATCGTGTTCGAGGCGACGTCGGCCGCCGTGCACGCGGCGAACGCGCCACGCTATGCCGCGGCCGGCGTCACGGCGATCGACCTGACGCCGGCCGGTGTCGGACCCGCCGTGATCCCGGCCGTCAACCTCGCCGATCACCTCGAGGCCCCGAACGTGAATCTCGTGAGTTGCGCCGGGCAGGCAACCATCCCCATACTCGCCGCGATCAAGTCCGCGGCGAACGTGACGTACGGCGAGATCGTCGCCTCGATCGCGTCCGCGTCGGCCGGACCGGGCACCCGGCAGAACCTCAGCGAGTTCTGTCTCAAGACCGCGGGCGCCCTGCGGACCGTGGTCGGCATTCCGCGGGCGAAGGCGATCTCGGTCATCAACCCGGCAGAGCCCGCGAGGACGATGCGGGCCACCGTCTACGCCACGGTGACCGACCCGGACGACTCCGCGATCGAGGCCGCAGTGACGGCGATGGTCGCTTCGGTGGCGACGTACGTGCCCGGTTATCGACTGCAGCTGCTCGACGTCGACCGCGACGTCGTCACGTGCATGGTCGACGTCGAGGGTGCCGGCGACTATCTGCCTCGCTATGCCGGAAACCTGGACATCATCACCGCTGCGGCTGCCGCGGTCGCGGACGGAATCGCCCGCACCCGATCCGAGCGGAAGGAGACCGTCGGATGACTGGGATGGCACTGCATCTCGTGGACACGAGCCTGCGCGACGGCATGAGCAGCGTCTCGCACCAGTTCACCACCGACCAGGTGTCGGCGATCGCCGGTGGCCTCGCCCGGGCCGGGGTCCGGACCATCGAGGTCGCCCACGGTGTAGGCATCGGCGGCTCGTCGCTGCAGTACGGCCGTGCCGCAGCCACTGACAAGGAGTACGTCGAAGCCGCTGTCCGGGCGGCTCCCGCGGCGTCGATCGCGGCCCTTTACGTCCCCGGCATCTCGACCTTTGCCGACCTCGACGACATCGAGCAGGCCGGAGCCACCACGCTGCGGGTAGCGGTCCACTGCACCGAGGCCGATTGCGCCGAGCAGGCGGTGAAACGGGCCCGCCAGGACGGGCTGACCGCCATGTGCTTCCTGATGATGAGTCACAAGATCGAGCCGGCCGAGCTGGCGCGGCAGGCATCCAAGCTCGAGAGCTACGGCGCGCAGGTCGTGTACGTCGTCGACTCGGCGGGAGCCCTGGTCCCCACCCAGGCGGCGGCCCGGGTCGCGGCCCTGCGTGGCGCTCTCGACATCCCGGTGGGCTTCCACGCTCACAACAACCTCGGTCTCGCGATCGGGAACTCGCTCGCCGCCGCCGACAACGGGGCGACCTACATCGACGGCTCGCTGCGCGGACTCGGCGCCAGCGCGGGGAACGCGCAGACGGAAGTGCTGGCGGTAGCGCTCGACCGCTCGGGCTTCCAGCTGGACGTCGATGCCTTCGCGCTCGCCGAGCAGGTGGTCGCGGCCTGCATGAAAGCTCCCCAGATCATCGACGAGGCCGCCCTTCTGATTGGCTACGCCGGTGTCTACTCCACCTTCTTCCACCCCACGAAGCGGGCTGCCGCGAAGTACGGCACACCCGTGCGTGACATCCTGCTGGAACTCGGCCGACGCAACATCATCGGCGGCCAGGAGGACATGATCATCGACGTCGCGGCCGAGTTGGCCGGCCGGCGGGAGGCCTCCCGGTGACGGTGGCAGCGCGCGATCACCAGGCGGCAGGTCAGATCGCCCAGCAGCTATTGACGGCCCGGCGAGAACGCCTGCCGATGGCGCCGATCTCCAGGGCTCACCCAACGCTGGACATCGACGACGCCTACTCCATCCAGTCCTGCCAGGTCGATCAATGGCTCCTCGAAGGCGACACGATCGCCGGCTTCAAGATCGGCCTGGTGGCCGAGGCGATGCAGCAGCAGATGGGAGTTCACGAGCCGGACTTCGGGCATGTGATGACCAGCTCGATCCATCAGCCGCCGACCGAGCTGGACCGAGCCCGATACGTCGCACCGTTGGTGGAGCCAGAGCTCGGTGTCGTCCTTGCCGCCGATCTGCCCGGCACCGGCGTCACCGCCGACGCTGTCCTCGCCGCCACGGCGTACGTCGTACCGCTCATCGAAGTGGTCGACTCGCGGATCAGGAACTGGGACCTGACCATCGTCGACACCGTTGCGGACAACGCCTCCTCGGGCGGCGTCCACCTCGGTACAAGCCGGCACTCCCCGGAGCGCATCACGCTGAGCGAGGTCACCTGCGCCCTCCTGGTCAACGGGGTCGAGCGTGCCGGCGGCACCGGGCGGGACGTTCTCGGTCATCCTGCCGCGGCCGTTGCCTGGCTCGCCAACGAGCTCGGGCGTCGAGGCGTCCGGCTCAGGGCCGGCCAGTTGATCCTGTCCGGTGCGATGACACGGGCGGTTCGCGTCGACGCCGGTGATTCGATCCGCGCGGACTTCGGGCAGTTGGGTACGGTGCGTCTCCCGGTGACCCGTTCCGCTGCGACACCTCCTCACGACATCGCGTTCGACGCAGAAGCGAAGAAGGGCTCCGGATCATGAGCTTGCCAACCACCTCCTCCCACGTCGGAGTCCTCGGCCACACGATCGAGGGTGCGGCATTGTGCTGGACCGAGGTCGCCCGCCACAGCGCCAAGCTCGGGCAACCCCAGCATCCCGACATCACGATGGACTGCATCTCCTTCGAACGAGTGATGCCCGCCTGGGAGGCGGGCGATCTCGCAACGGTGCGGGCCGTCCTCCGCACCAGCGCCGAGAGACTCGCGAAGGCCGGCGCGGAGTTCTTCGTCTGCCCCGACAACACCGCGCACCTGGCGCTCGAGGACGCCGGGCCGGAGTTTCCGCTTCCGGGCCTGCACATCGTCGACGTTGTATCCGACGCCGCCCAGGCTGCCGGCTACCAGCGAGTCGCGATCCTGGGTACGCGCTTCACGATGAATGGTCCCCTCTATCCGCGCGAACTGGCCAAGCATGGCATCACAGCGGTCATCCCGACGGAGGCTGAGCGCGAACGGATCCACGACGCGATCTTCGCCGAGCTCGTCTACGGGCGGGTGCCGGAGAGCGTGCGGAGCACCTTCCACGGCATCGCCGAGCGGATGCAGGCGGAGGAAGGCTGCGACGCGGTGGCCGCTGTGTGCACGGAGATCCCGCTGGCCATCGACTCCTCCACCTCCCCGATCCCCGTCCTGGACTCGACCCGCCTCCTCGGCCGCGCGGCCGCCGAAGTAGCGCTCGGGCGCCGGCCGCTTCCGGTGTGGACCGGCGGCGCGTTCCGGTGAACAGGCCGCAGGATCACCTTCGCAGAGCTGGTTTGGAGCTGCCGCCGCACCCGCCCGCGCCTGCTGGGGCCTATCGCTCCGCCACCCTCGACAGGGGCCTGCTGTTCACCTCTGGCCAGGTCCCGCTGACCGACGGGCAACTGTTTGCCCAAGGCAAGGTCGGCCAGGAGGTGGAGCCCGGCGTCGCAGTGTTGTGCGCACAGGCGGCTGCCCTGAACGCCCTCGCGGCGGCGGCCGAGGTGATCGACCTCGCCGAGGCCCGCGCCTGTGTCTCAGTGCGCGTCTTCGTCGCCGCTACGCCGGCCTTCACCGACTACGTATCGGTCGCCGACGGCGCATCACGAGTCATCGCGGCGGCCTTCCCCGACGCCGGCCTGCCCGTTCGCACCGCGGTGGGTGTGGTGTCGCTCCCGCTGGACGCCCCTGTCGAGGTGGAACTGATCCTCACGCTGGACGGCAACGGCTGACCTGTGGGGGCTACTCTCGGTGGCATGACTGCTGGCAGATACGTCGCGCGGATCGTCGAGGTCCCGGATCACGGCATCAAGCTGGAGCCCGCGGAGAGTTCGGCCGCGCCGCAGGAACCGACCGAGGTGAACCTCCTCGGGATGGCGATCGCTCTGGCGCTCGGTGCGGCCGGCTACCGGCACCACACCGAGCAGCGTGATCCGGAGCTGCAGACCCTCGACACGTTGCTGAGCGGCGACGCGGTGATGCCGTGGAAGCCGGCCGAGGCCGGGAGTACGGCGTACGTCGTCTGTGAACTGAACGACGGTCGGCCGACCTGCGAGGTTCGGCCGACAGCGGAGTGACTTGGCCAGTTGCGCCGGCGTTGCCGCGGCCGCGCATCCTGCGGCAGCGCTGGCTGGATCTGACGTTCCTGCACTGGGCGCTCGAGCCGGCCGCGGTCGCGCGTTTCTTCCCGCCGGGCACGCGTCCGGACACCTTCGAGGGACGCACGTACGTCGGTCTCGTGCCGTTCCGGATGGTCGACACCGGGTTGCCGCATGGTCCGGGCGTGCCGTTCTTCGGTTCGTTCCTGGAAGCGAACATCCGCCTCTACTCGATCGACGAGACCGGTCGGCGTGGTGTTGTGTTCCTCAGTCTCGACGCGAACCGGCTCGCCGTGGTCGCGGCCGCGCGGACGGCCTTCGGGCTGCCGTACCGGTGGGCCGATATGCGTCACGAGCATGTCGGCAATCGGCACACGTACACCTCGACCCTCCGCCGCTCGCATGTAGGCGCACACGTCGGGATCGAGCTGGGTCCGCGGCTGCCGATCGGCCCGCTCGAGGACTTCCTCACCGCGCGTTGGGGTCTGCACATCCACCGCGCGGGCCGCACCTGGTACCTGCCCAATGAGCACCCACCGTGGATCCTGCACTCCGCGTCGGTCAGGTCGCTGGACGCCGACGAGCTCCTGAAGTCCGTCGGTCTCGTGCCGCCGGATCGGCCGCCGGATCACGTCGCCTTCAGCGCCGGCGTACCCGCGGCGTTCGGCCTGCCGTTCAGTCCATCAGGAGTGCGGTCTCCCGAATGATGAACTCGAGATCCACCTGACGCGCCCATCGGTTGACCTCGGTCGCCAGTGCGCGCGAGCCGGCGACGTTGCCTTCGTCGCGCAGCAGCACGGCGAGCAATGTCTGCTGGGCGAGCGCCCCGAGCAGGTGCCCGACCTTCTGACGCAGCTCGGTCGACCGCTCCCAGTGCTGCCTCGCCAGCACGAGGTCACCGGCCGTGTGCGCGTGATCGCCGAGATGCCGCAGCGCGAGCGACATCAGCAAGTCGTCGCCTGCCTTCTCCCCGAGCTGGTACGCCGTCGTGTAGTGCGCGAACGCTACCTCTGACTGCTTGTAAAGGTTGTCCGCCATGACGCCGGCGTAGAAGCTGACCGCTCCACGCCGGGCATCATCCGGAGCGTCTGCGATCAGCAGCTGGGAGCGTGCTCCGAGCTCTCCCGCGTCAGCACGCGATCCGAACAGCACGGTCGAATAGTCCTTCCGGAGCTTCACCATCGCGAGGTCCCAGGCCTGCTCGCGCGAGGGTTCGGCGGCTTCGGACGCTGATAGGGCGGTCTCGGCGGCCGCGATCGCGGCCGGGGCGTGATCGGTCTGCTGGGCGAAGTCCTGGTCGGCTGCCACCTCGGCTCGGGCCAGCGCGAGGGTGAACTGCTCGGCGGGCTCGTCGGTCCGGGCTGCGTTCAGGAGGGCGGAGGCGGCGGCCCACTGACCGGCGCGCATCAGGTGGGTGGCGGCGGCGACGACATCGGTGGCTGCAAGCTGGCTCATGGATACGACGGTATTTCGACATCGAAATATTTGACAACTAACCTTCAGCGGCTGAAAAGTTAGTCGGGTGAAGGATTTCGTGGATGCTCATGTCGACCTGTGGGCCGGTCAGTTGCCCGGGCTGGATCCTGACGTCGAGGGGATCACGGTCCGCATGCAGGTCCTGACGCGGTACCTCGAGCGCCGCCGGGAGTCCGTGCTCGCGGAGTACGGGTTGCAGCTGTGGGAGTTCAAGACGCTCCACATGCTCCGACGCGGCGGCACGCCGTACCGCGAAACGCCGGGCGGGCTGGCCAAGCAACTCGGGATGTCCGCGGCGGCGCTGACCAATCGGCTGGATGCGCTGGAGCGTCGTGGATTCATCGAGCGCGCGCACGACCGCGACGACCGGCGCAAGGTGGTCGCCACGCTCACGCGGACCGGGAACGACCTGTGGGAGCGTGCTATCGGCGACATCATCCGGGTGGAGGAGGAGCTGATCCATCAGCTGCCGGCCGGTGAGCGCGCCCGGCTCGACGAGCTGTTGCGGCAGCTGGTTCTCGTCACGGAGAAAGATTCCTAGCCGGGGGATGTCAAGTTCGGCCGGTCTGATCCGACGTCCAGGTGTAAGCGCCAAGACCCTGGAGGACAGACCGATGGAACCGCTCAACCTGATGGTGTCGCTGAGTCACTTCGCCAACGACAAGCGGGACAACAAGCACGGCCTGAGCGAGCGCGCCGGGCGTCGTCGCCGTACCGACGGGACCCTGAAGCCGGCTCGTCGTCGCAGTTGGTGGGTGATCCGGTCGCGTGTCAGAGTCCTTCCGTGACCGATGCCTCGAAGCGCGAGCAGTTGCTCGCGGTATATGACGACCAGCTGCGCGGGACGAGCGGGAGCGCGGACGTGCCGACGAGCATGGACGGCCCGGTGATCCGCGTCGAGTACCCGAACCGCGGGTTCGTCAGCTACCGCACCGTCGACGGTCTCGACAGCGCTGGGATCGACGCGCTGATCGCCCGCCAGCGCGACTACTTCGCCGCGAAAGGTCAGTCGGTCGAGTGGAAGCTGCGCGGCCACGACCAGCCCGCCGACCTGCCGGATCGCTTGCGCGCCGCCGGTTTCGAGCCCGAGGAGCAGGAGACCGTACTCGTCGCCGAGAGCGCCGACATCGTCGAGCGACTCCGCGGCCGCGATGTGGTCGACGGCATCACGATCCACTTGGTTTCCGACCGCGCCGACTTCGAGCGCATCGCGGTCATGGAGTCGACGGTCTGGAACGACGACTGGTCCTGGCTCACCGACGACCTGGTACGCCGCCACGCTGCCGGCACGGATGTCTACGTCGCCGAGGCCGACGGGCAGGTCGTCTCCGCCGCGTGGGCCGTGTACAAGAAGGGCACCGAGTTCACCGGTCTGTGGGGCGGATCAACGCTCGCGGAGTGGCGCGGCAAGGGCATCTACAAGGCGCTGGTCGCTGTCCGAGCGGCCCGGGCTGTCGAGCTCGGCTACAAGTACCTCCACGTCGACGCCTCCGACGACAGCTCCCCGATCCTCCAGCGCCTCGGCTTCCTCGCGGTCACCACGACAACGCCGTACGTCCACAAACCGGCTTAGGACTCCGCGAACCGGGCCACCGCGTTGCGCACGTACTCATGCATCGCCGGGCTGCCCTTGTGGCCGGCGTCGGCGAACGCAACCAGTTCAACGCCCGGCCAGACCTGGGCGAACCTCCAAGCGGCGTCGAACGGACAACTCAGATCGAGCCGCCCATGGACGATCACCCCTGGGACTCCCGCCAGGTTTGCGGCGCCGCGAAGTAAAGCACCGTCCTCGAACCAGCCGTCGTTGGCTGCGTAGTGTGCGCAGATCCGCGCGAACGCCAGCAGATCGGCCGAGGCGCGGTTGCTGAACGGGGCCGGTTTGCCGTGGGGCTCCAGAGACAGGACAGCGTCCTCCCACGCCGACCAGTTGAGCGCCGCCCTGGATCGCACCTGCACATCGGGGTCGTTGAGCAGCTTCACATACGCGGCGACAACGTCCTCGGAGATGCCATTGCTGAACCGTTCCCACTCCTCGGGAAACAGCCGCGCGACGCCGCCGCGATACAGCCAGTCGACCTCCGCGCGGCCCATCAGCCAGAACGCGGGCAGGATCATCTCCGACACCCGTTCGGGATGACGTTCGGCATAGGCAACTGACAGCGCCGATCCCCACGACCCACCGAACAGCAACCACTGCTCCACCCCAAGCTGCGCACGCAACTGCTCCATGTCGCGCAGCAGGTGCTCGGTCGTGTTGAGCGACATGTCTGTGGCGAGATCGCTTGCGTGCGGGGTACTCCGCCCGCAGCCCCTCTGATCGAACAGGATGATCCGGTAGCGCTCCGGGTCGAACAACTTCGGCGTACCGGACGGACTGCCGCCCCCGGGTCCACCGTGCACGATCACCGCCGGCTTGCCATCCGGATTCCCGCGCTCCTCCCAGTAGACGCGGTTACCGTCGCCGGTCTCCAACATCCCGCTGTCACGAACCTCGCTCGAGGAATGGGTGGCAGACATCTGAACTCCTCCAACGGCAACCTGGTCGCGGCCGACCGTACCCACGTCGCGAGTCATCCGCCGTTTGACCATCTGACGACTTCACCACCTGCCACGCAGACGGCACCGTCGGACCCGGGTGATGTTCCCCTCCGGCGGCTTCGGTAGACGGGACTGGGTGGGCGTGTCAGCCGACGCCGGTCGCTCCGTCTTCCCACGGATCGAACGACGCGCGTCCGAACTCGACGCGTGCGGTTGCGGGTGACGTGGCGGCGTCCGGCGTGTCCTCATCGCCCCAGGGAGAGAAGGGCGCACGCCCCGTCGAGCCGGCACGCGAGCGCGGCGCGGCGTTCGCAGCTGGCGGGTGTTCGTCATCATCCCAGGGATTGGGTTGTGGGGCGGTGGGTTGGTGGACGATGTCGGCGGTGGGTGGTTTGTATCTGCCGGGTGGGATCGCTGTCGGGTTGGCCCAGGTGGGGTGGGTGACCAGGACGACGCCGTCGAGGATGCGGATCTGCCAGTGGCCGGAGTGCAGGTCGCGGTGGTCGCGTTTGCACAGGAGCGCGAGGTTGGAGACGGCGGTGATGCCGCCGTCGAGCCAGGAGACCACGTGGTGGGCGTCGCAGTGGATGGGTGGTGCTCCGCAGACGACGCAGCCTTGGTCGCGGGCGTTGAGGGCGCGGCGCATGGGGCGGGTGACGAGGCGTTGGCTGGTGCCGACGTCGAGTGGTTGCGATTTTGATCCGAGGACGATCGGGAGGATCTCGGCGTCGCAGGCCAGCCGGCGGACGGTGGCGGCCGACAGGTTGTCTCCGAAGATCAGCGCGCCGGTTGCGTTCGCGGTGGCGGCGGTGAGGTCGTTGTAGTCGATGGTGATGCTGATGTGTGGCTTCGGCCCGTGGCCGGGCACGAACTGAGGATCGCCGCCCGAACCATCCGCGTCACGTCGGTCTGCGTCACGTCGGTCCGCATCACGGCCTTCGGCGTGATGACCGCGGGCCTCAGGCCGGCCGGATTCAGCCGCCGGGAGGGGAAGCTGGATGAGCCTGCCGCTCGCGCCGTCGCTGTCGTCGTCAGTCGCGGAGTCCTTTGCAGTGCCGGTATCGGCCGGCTTGGTGTGGGCGGCGGCCGCCGTGCTGGTGGTCTTGCTGGTGGCCGCGCCGGCCGTGCCGGTGGTGTTGAGGATTGTGGTGAGGGCGTCGGCTTGGCGTTTGCTTGCGGGGCGGGGGTCGAGTTGGCCGTCGATGGTGCGGTGGGGTTTGGCGTGGGCGTGGATCAGGGTGCGGAAGAGTTCGGCGTTCTCGTTGGCGAGGTAGCCGCGGAAGGTGACGCCTCGGTCGGCGGTCTTCCAGGTGAGGGATTCGCGGGTGTAGGCGGCCTTCTCGTCGGGTTCGGGGCCGTCGGGGTCGAGGATGTCGCGGATTGACCTGCCTGCTCTGCGGAGTTCCGTGGGGGTGTGGGTGGCGGCCAGGTCGATCAGCCGCCGTTCGGCGAACTCGAGGTTCTCGGCCGGGATGGTGGCGGGCAGTTTGTCGAGGATCGCCACGATCGCGGCGGCCTGGGCGGGATGCACCCGCCACGTCCCGTCAGCGGCCCCTGCACTGTCCGCACCAACCGCGTCGGCTCCGGTGTCCGCGCCGGTGTCGGGGTTGGTGGCTGTGCTGGGGTTGGCGAACGGTGCGGCGGGATCGGGGAGGGCCGCTGAGGTGCTCGCGTACTTGGTCAGGCGAGTGGCGAGGCGGACGTCGCGGTGGGCTTCGGCGGAGTCGATGCGGTAGCGCTTCGTCAGGAGCCGTGCGGTGCTGCCGGCGCCGAGCTCGGTCGCATACCCGGACTCGTCGATGCCGGCGACCAGTTGTAGCGCGAGCGTCTTCAGCCGGGCCGTTTCGGCGAACACCGCGTCGAGAGCTGACAGCTTCTCGCTGTCGCTCATCGACCAGACGGGTCGTTCACCGAGGATCTCCATACCGCCAACTGTAGACATGGCCTCCGACAGTTTTCCAACCTCGGAACCCCTTGTTTTCAAGGAGTTCCGCGAACCGTGGGTTATCCACAGTCAAAGCAGGTTATGCACAGATTCGCAGAAACTTGCTTCAGGCAACGATTCGTGGATGCGGCAGGTACGCAGAAAGCTATGCTCCCACCCCCGGGGTGGACGGTTGCTGGTCGCGAGTCAGGCCGGCGGGCGGTAGAGCGCGTAGTGCATCGGTCCGTTGTGTGGCAGTTCGAGTTCGGCGATGACGGTGAAGCCCAGAGATTCGTAGAAGCCGACGTTCGCAGGGTCCTGGGTCTCGACGAAGGCGGGGGAGTGGGCGGCGTCCGCGGTCGCGAGACCGGGTGTGATCACGGCGTGGCCGAGGCCTTGGCGCTGGCGGTCGGGTTCTACCGCGGCGAGAGCGAGTAACCAAACGGGCATGCGCGGATGGAACGCGCCGATCGCCTGCCCGTACTCCGCGTTCAGCGCCGCGCGGGACCCGGTGAGCTCCTCGAACGCGGCGGCGTGTGGTGCGAACGCGTCCGCCGGCATGTCCGGCGGGAACCAGATCGCGACCGCGCTCACATCGTCCGTGACCCAGATCCGTCCATGTGGCAGCCCAACGCCTTCGACGAACAGCCGGTGGTACTCCGTGAGCCGTTCGAGGTACCCGTCCGGGTCGAGGCAGGCCCGGCTCATCGGATAGTCGACCAAGGCCCGCGTCAACGTGTCGACCGCCGCGTCGAGGTCCGAGTCGGTTGCCTCACGCACCTTCATGCCCGGAGCTCCGCGATGATCAGGTCAGCGACGGCTCGCATGCCGCCGGCGTTCGGGTGGTACGGGACGAAGCCGCCGAGGGTCGGCGGCAGCAGCGTGAATCCGGTGGTCCACGGCTCGGGTGAACCGACCGCGTGGTCGACGCTCGCCGCCGACGCCGCGATCAGGTCGGCGCCCGTTGCCGCCGCGGCCTTCGCGAACGCACCGGCCAACCCGTCTGCCATCATCGCGACGCTCGGCAGTTGCTCCTCGTTCAGCGGTACGTCGAGGCGCGGTCGCGTGCCCGGGCCGACCAGGCTGAGGTAGTCGACCAGCAGGATGCGCGCCTCCGGAGAGCGCTCCCTGGCTCTCTCGACCACGGTCGTCAGCGAGTCGGCGACCGCCTGGTACGACGCCTCGTCCTTGAGGTAGCTGACCCGCGCGCGGATCCGGTTCGCGACCCGGCGGCCGAGGATCGTGGCCGGTTTCGCGATCGTGTTGAGGAAGCTCCCGCGCAGGAACGTGCCGACGTACTCGAGATCGTTGCCGCCGACGGTAATCGTGATCAGGGCGGTGTCCGGAGTGAGCGCCTCGAGTTGCGGTGGCGCGTCGTCCTGCGGGGTGTCGAGCACATGAGCGGTGGTGGCGCCGGAGTAGGAGACGTCAGTGAGGTCGAGCCCGAGCTCGGCGGCGACCAGGTGGGCGTAGTTGTTGCCCGAACGGCCGGCGGGCGGATGCACGATCGGGCTGATTCCCGGTCCGGCCGCGAAGGAACTACCAAGGGCGACATATCGGCTGCCGGATGCGATCACCGCACCACGATAGTTGACCTGCCACCATGAGCCGACTGTTCTGCCGACCGAAAGGGACCACCTCATGCGCCGAGTTACTCGGGGAGCGCTCTCTGCCGTCGCCGCCGGCGGCCTGGCCATCGGCCTGCTCCCGGCCGCGGCGGACGCGACGCCGGGGTCGGGCGTGACCGGCACGATCCTGTCCCAGACCACGCTCGGGCGGACCGACTACGTGCTGCGGGAGATCACCATCCAGCCGGGCGGTACGACGGGGTGGCACTTCCACGACGGCACGCTGTACGCGTTCGTGAAGGCCGGCACGCTGACCCACTCCGACCACGACTGCAAGACCGACGGCGTGTACCGGGCCGGCGCCGCGTTCACCGAGCCGAGCGGATCCGATCACGTCCACGTCGGCCGCAACCTGGGGACGAAGCCCATCGTCCTCGACGTGCTCTACGTCCTCCCGCACGGCAAACCGCTGTCCGAGGACGCAGCCAACCCGGGTTGTTCGTTCCAGTAGCTCGTGCCCGTTGGGACACGATCGGCTGCCCGGAGGTACGACATACTGCCCCGGTGACTGACGACGTGTTCGGTACGGCGGGAATTCGCGAGCGGGTGCTGGCCGGATGGGCGGCCGCGCCGGTGCGATTCCGGGAAGACGCGAACGCCGAGGAGGAGCTGGCGCTCGGTGGGTACGTCGACCGCCTGGTCATCGAACTCGCCCAGAACGCCGCCGACGCAGCCGCACGCGCCGGAGTACCGGGCCGCGTGCTGTTCGAGCTGAGCAACAACACGCTGGTCGTCGCAAACACCGGCGCACCCTTGGACGCCGAGGGGGTCGGATCCCTGGCAACCCTTCGGGCCTCGGCCAAACGCGACGAACCGTCACGTCATCGAGCAGGCCAGGGTGGGGAGGATCTCCCTCCCGAATCGGACAGCAATCCTCCCCACGTGGTCGGCGAGGCAGGTGCTGGGTGGGTGCAGGCGGTGGGACGCTTCGGTGTCGGCTTCTCCGCCGTGCTCGCGGTCACCGACGAACCGGTCGTCCTCTCGCGGACCGGAGGCGTCCGGTTCTCGAAGGCAGACACCGCGGCCGCGATCGCCGGGCTCACACCCGGCCTCGACACCGAGGTACGCCGTCGCGACGGGCAGGTTCCAGTACTACGCCTCCCGTTCGAAGCCGACGGCGAGCCGCCCGCCGGCTACGACACCGCAGTCATCATCCCGCTCCGCGACGAGACCGCGGCAGCCCTCGTCCGCCGCCTACTCACCGAAGCCGACGACGCCCTCCTTCTCGCCCTCCCCGGCCTGCAACGCATCGAGATCGAAACCACTGAGCATCATCGAGTCCTGGAAGACGCCGAGTCCCGCTGGCACATCCACCGCACCTCCGGAACCTTCAACACCACAGAACGCGAGCAGTTGCTGGCCGACCGCCCAACGGAGGAGCGCTCCCGCCCCACCTGGTCGGTGGTCTGGGCCCTGCCTCGCAGTCCCGTCACTGAGGTTGCAGGGGTTGTTCATGCGCCGACGCCCACGGATGAGGCGCTCTCGCTCGGAGTGTTGCTGTTGGCAACGTTCCCGCTCGACTCGACCCGGCGGCACGTGGCGAAAGGCCCGTTGACCGATCGCCTGGTGCAGGAAGCAGCCGGAGCGTTTGCCGAGCTCCTGCAGGACCGAGCCGAAGCCGGCGACGACGTACTCCGCCTCGTCCCCACCGGCCTCGCAGCAGGCCCGCTGGATCGTGCCCTCCGCGAACAGATCCTTCACTACCTCCCCACCAGGCGATTGCTTCGCGCGGTGGAGGACGGGACTGTGCTGCGGCCGCGGGATGCGGTGGTGGTGGAGGGGGCAGACGATGCGTTCAACGGCATGCTGGCGCCGATCGTGCCGGGCTTGATCAGCGCTCGCCGTGAGGATCGGATTGTGCTGGATGCCTTGCAGGTGAGGCGTTCGGAGTTGGCTGAGGTGGTGGATCAGCTCGGGGGAGAGGAGTCGCCCGACTGGTGGCGTGCGCTCTACATCTCACTCGGCGGCATGGTCACCGACGCCTTGATCCGGGAGTCCCTCGGCACGCTCCCCGTCCCGCTCGCCGACGGGCGGCTCGTCCGCGGCGCCCGCGGTCTGCTGCTGCCCGGGCCCGAGATCCCGGTCGACATCCTCGCCGCGTTCGGCGAGTACGGCGTCCGCGTGGTCCACCCCGACGCCGTCGACCCGGCCCTCGAACGACTCGGCGCGATCCCTGCCACCCCACGATCACTCCTGGAAGACAGCGCCGTCCGCACCGCGGTCGAGCACTCAGCCGACGCCGACGACCCGGACGCGATCGCCCACGCCGTGCTCAGTCTCGTCGCCGCCGACCCTGCGCAAGCCGAAGGCCTCTGGTGGCTGAACGACCTGATACTCCGCGACGCCGACGGCGAACTGGTTCCCGCAAACGCCTTGGTTGCCGAGGGCTCCGACGCACAGAGCATCCTCGACCCCGACGAAGTCGCCCCTATCGCCAGTGACGTCGTCGACCGCTACGGCCTGCCCGCTCTCGAAGCCGTCGGCGTCCTGGCCTCCCTCGGCATCGTCGCCGCCTCCGACGTCGCTCTCGACCAGCTCCCCGGAGCAGTCCAGGACCTCGACGCGATCGAGGACTGGGCGTACGACGTCGCGCCCGACGGATCCCGGTACGGCGCAACAGTCGGCGAGCTCGAAGCGATCCGCGACCTCGACTGGATCACTGACGACAGCTGGCCGAAAGCCCTGCAAGTCATGGGTTCTGCGCCCGATCTGCGCCGCGCACTCGTCACCCAGGTCCGCGTCGTCGGCCCGGACGACCGGCCGCTCGGCGTGCCGTCGTACTCCGCCTGGTGGATCCGCGAACACGTCCTGCTCGACGACGGCGAACCGCTCGCCGGACGGGCCGACCCCGAGGCCGAGCCGGTGCTCGCGAGCTTCCTGGACGAGGCGCCGGCCTGGACGGCCGAACTCGATCCAGAGGTCCGTACCGCGGTCGGTCTGGTCCGCGACGTCGGCGATCTCGATGCCGACGGCATCAGTCTGGTGCTCGAACGCTTGGTCGACCCCGAGCGCGAGGTCGACGCCGCTTCGATCCTCCGGCTGTGGACCCGGCTCGGCACGCTGGCCCTGTTCCCGGGCGACGCCCCGGAGCAGGTCCGGGTCCTCGGGGCGGACGGCGTGACCCGGGTGATCGACGCGGACCAGGCCGTCGTCGTCGACGGTCCGATGTGGGTGCAGCGGGAGGACCTCGGCGGGTTCGTGATCGGTTCCGGCGCCGCGGCGGACGGGTTGAGCGACCTCCTCGACGTACCGATGGCGCAGGAGATTGCCGACGGCAAGATCGACGGCCCGGGTACGGCGGCCGACGTACCGCCGATCGTCCGGGAACTGGTCCCCGAGGTGCCGGCGACCTGGTGGGAGCACGAGGAGCTCACGGTCGACGGCGTCGAGGTCTCGTGGTGGGTGGATGCCGACGGTGGGCCGCACGCGGCGACGTTCGACGGCCTCGCGAAGGCGCTGGCCTGGGCGGCCGGCCGCTGGGACCGGCGGCACGTTATCCGTGCGGTTCTCAACGAACCGGACCGCAGTACCGAACTTCTCGTCGACGCCGTCTACGACTGACCGGATCCGGCCGCGGGGGCGAAATTGCACGCCCTGTGACCGTCGTTGGAAGCGTTTCCGCCTACGGGCGTCACGCAGAGCGAGCCAACGTTGTCAAAGGTTGGTATATCGACTGATCTGCGGATATGACGTGATGTTTTCAACGTGGCAACGAACTCTTGCCAACGTTGTCAGGCCTACTTATAGTCCGTGACACCTCTCGGTCGGTGATCAGCCTGTCCGCGCAACGGAAACGGAGGTGACTTTCGTCATGAACGAGGTGTCATCCAATGGGCCGCGGCCCCAGTTCGAAGACGTCGAAGATGTCGTCCGCTATCAGCTGAGTCGGCGAAGCATGCTCGGAGGAGGTGCCGCGGCGGCGATGACCGCCTTCCTCGCGGCCTGCTCCGGTGGCGGCTCGTACTCCGACAAGCCAGCCAACAACAAGCCGGTCGCGACCAAGTCGATCCAGATCGGCAAGGCCAACATCCCGGTCCCGCGGGACCAGTCGGTGATCGTCGGCCAGGTCGAGTACACGGTCTTCGACAGCTTCAACGGGATGATCCCGAACGGCTCGCCGTCGGGCGCCGGCGTCGAGCTGAGCACCGAGCCGCTGTTCTTCCTCAGTTTCGCCACCGGCAAGCTCACGCCGTGGTTGGCGACGGAGTACAAGTACAACGACGCGTTCACCGAGCTGACCCTGAAGTTCGATCCGAAGGCCCACTGGAACGACGGTCAGCCGCTGGGTGCGAGCGACTTCAAGTTCACGGTGATGCTGCTGAAGGATCGTCCGGACCTCTTCGGAGGTGGCGGTGACCTGAAGGAGTTCGTGAAGTCCGTCGACGTTGCCGACCCGCAGACCGCGGTGGTCACCTTCCTGAAGCCGGCACCACGCTTCCACTACAACTTCATCGCCGCGATCGCCGGTGCGCCGAACAACATCATGCCCGAGCACATCTGGAAGTCGCAGGACCCGACCAAGTACAAAAACAACCCGCCGGTCGGCAGCGGCCCGTACAAGCTGAAGCAGGCGATCCGGAACCAGAAGATGTTCGTCTGGGAGAAGGACCCGAACTACTGGAACAAGGACAAGCTCGACGTCAAGCCGCAGTACGCCGTCTACCAGAGCACGTCGAAGCAGCTCGACCAGGCCTCGCTGGCGTTCGAGCGGGCCGAGTTCGACGTCGGCTCGATCGACGAGCCGCACGCGAAGCAGCTGCGGAACACCGGCTATCCGAACCTCGTGACGACGCAGTTCCACGATCCGAACCCACGGGTTTTCTGGCTGAACTGCGACCCGGCGCGCGGCGTGATGTCGGAGCCGAAGATGCGCTGGGCGATCAACTACTGCATCGACCGGGAGAAGGTCGGTAACTCCATCTGGCCGGTGAAGGTGCCGCCCGCGCAGTACCCGTGGGCGGACTACCCGACCAACGACAAGTGGAAGAACGACGAGCTCGCGAACAAGTACAAGTTCGAGTTCAACCCGGACAAGGCGACCCAGCTGCTCGACGAGATCGCGCCGAAGAACGCCGCCGGCAAGCGCACGTACAAGGGCAAGGAGATCAACCTCGAGATCATCACGGTCTCGCCGGTCGACGGCGGTGAGTACGCGATCGCCAACCTGCTGAAGACCCAGCTCGGGAAGGTCGGCGTACCGGCGACGCTGCGCAGCCTGGCCGGCAGCGTACACGACGACAAGTTCCAGCGCGGACAGTACGACATCGACTCCAACTGGGCCGGCTTCGCGATCGATCCGGTGCAGCTGTACACCGACTGGACCAGCGACAAGTATCAGCCGATCGGCAAGAACTCGGCCGGCAAGAACAAGATGCGGTTCCGCGACCCCGAGTTCGACAAGGCCGTCGATCAGCTGGGTCAGCTCAACCCGGATTCGCCGGAGGCCAAGCCGCTGCTCGACAAGGCGCTGGAGATCTACTTCCAGCAACTGCCATTGCTCGCGTCGATCCAGACCGGCTACCCGTCGTACTTCAACACGGCGTTCTGGAAGGACTGGCCGACCGACGACAACGTGTACGAGGTACCGCTGAATTGGTGGCCGCACTTCATCTTCGTGCTCGGCAAGATCAGCGCCACTGGGCAGAAGGGACCGGCGTGACGGCGGAAGCCCCGCCTGCGGTAGCCGTGGACAAGAGCCAGGACTCCGCACCTCCGTCGGGGGTGCGGGCCTGGCTGTCGCGGCATCCGCTGGCGGCGTATGCCATCCGCAGGTTCGGTCTCTACCTGGTGGAACTGTGGGGAGCGCTGACGATCGCGTTCTTCTTCTTCCGGCTGATGCCCGGAGATCCGGTCCAGACCTTGATCCAGACCCTGCAGCAGAACTACGTCTACAACGCACAGGCGAGCACGGAGCTCATCGCCCGCTACAGGCACGAGTTCGGCCTGGACGGGAACCTGCTGACGCAATACCTGGTGTACATGCAGAAGCTGATCCTGCACGGCGATCTCGGGCCGAGCCTGATCAACTACCCGACGCCGGCCCAAACGGTGATCATGCGAGCGTTGCCCTGGACAATCGGTCTGCTCGGGATTTCCGCCGTGCTGGCCTGGATCTTCGGCGTCATCATCGGCGCGATCGCCGGCTGGCGGCGCGGCAAGCTCGGCTCCGCGATCGCCACCAACCTGTCGATCGCGCTCTCGCACGTGCCGTACTTCTTCGTCGCACTGATCCTGGTGTACGTCTTCGCGTACTCGATGGGACTGTTGCCTGCGAGATCGGCGTACGACTCCAACATCGAACCGGGGATCAGTCTGGCGTTCATCGGCAGCGTGCTGAAGTACGGGTTGCTGCCCGGGCTGTCGATCGTGATCATCGGGACGTTCAGCTGGATCCTGTCCACCCGGATGTTGATGGTCCCGATTCTCGGCGAGGACTACCTGGTGTACGCCGAGGCGAAGGGACTGAAGAGCTGGCGGGTGCTGACCCGGTACGCGCTGCGGAACTGCTACCTGCCGCAGATCACCGCGTTCGGGATCTCGCTGGGCTTCATCTTCAACGGCAACGTGCTGGTCGAGCAGCTGTTCAACTATCCGGGACTCGGCACCACGCTGGTGACCGCGATCCAGCAGCTCGACTTCAACACGATCCTCGGCGTCACGGACATCGCGATCTTCTCGGTGCTGACTGCGGTGCTGCTCCTCGACCTCCTGCTCCCGCTGCTTGACCCGCGGGTCAAGTACTGGAAGTGATGACGATGAGAATCCTGACCGCGGTACTGCGGACGATCCGGAACAGCCGGCGGCTGGCGACCGGACTGGTCATCCTCGGACTCCTGATCCTGATCGCCCTGCTCAGCCCGTTGATCGTGAAGGCGATCGGCGGCGGACAGGACCCGATCGAGCTGGCGGCGTACGACAAGTGGCAAGTGCCCGGACCGGACCACCTGCTCGGCACCGACCAGTTCGGCCGGGACGTGTTCGCGATGGTGGTGAAGGCGCTCGCGGTGTCGCTGCAGATCGGCGCGATCGCCGGGGTCATCTCGACGGTCGTCGGCGTGATCGTGGCCTTCGTCGCCGGGTACAAGGGCGGCTGGATCGACAACGTGCTCTCGACGTTCACCGGGATCCTGCTGGTGATCCCGACGTTCCCGTTGCTGATCGCGCTCTCGGCGTACGCGAAGAACGTCAGCCTGTTCCAGGTCGGCGTGATGATCTCGATCTTCTCCTGGCCGTTCGCGGCCAAGACGATCCGCTCCCAGGTACTGAGCCTGCGGACCCGCCCGTACGTCGACCTGGCGCGGGTCAGCAAGGCGCGCGACCTGGAGATCATCACCACCGAGCTGCTGCCGAACCTGCTGCCGTTCATCGGCGTCGGTTTCGCGTCGTCGGCGCTCGGCGCGATCTTCGGCCTGGTCGGCCTGGAGATCATCGGCCTCGGGCCGGGCGGTGTCATCGACCTGGGCCAGATCATCTTCAACGCGATCGGCACCGGCGCGCTGACGCTGGGCGCCTGGCCGATGTTCGTCGTCCCGATCGCCTTGCTGACGTTGCTGTTCGCGGCGCTGAACATGGTGAACATCGGGTTGGAAGAGGTCTACAACCCGCGGCTGAGAGGAGTGGCCGGTGAGTGACTCGAAGAGCGTCCTGGAGATCAAGGGACTCGAGGTCGCCTACTCGACCAACCGCGGCGACGTGAAGGCGGTCCGCGGGATCGACCTCGACGTACGGCGCGGCGAGATCCTCGGGATCGCGGGGGAGTCGGGCAGCGGGAAGAGCACGCTCGCGGTCGCACTGCTCCGGCTGCTGAAGCCGCCGGGCAAGGTGATCGGCGGATCGGCGATGTTCCACCCGGCGGGCCGGTCGCCGGTGGATCTGCTCAAGGTGCAAGGCGAGGAGCTGCGGGTACTGCGGTGGAGCGCCCTGTCGTATCTCCCACAGGGTTCGATGAGCTCACTCAACCCGGTGGCGCGGGTCGAGGATCAGTTCAAGGACGTGATCCTGGAGCACGCGCCGGCGCGCAAGGATTCCTTGAACGAGCTGATCACGCGGCTGCTCGGACAGGTCGGCCTGGAGCCGCGGGTGGCCCGGATGTACCCGCACGAGCTGTCCGGTGGGATGAAGCAGCGGGTGCTGATGGCGATCGCGGTCGCGCTCGAACCCGACCTGGTGATCGCCGACGAGCCGACCACCGCGCTGGACGTGACGATCCAGCGGGTGATCCTGCAGTCGCTGGCGGACCTGCGCACCGACTTCGGTGTGACCCTGATGGTGATCTCGCACGACATGGGTGTGCACGCGCAGCTGGTGGACCGGGTCGCGGTGATGTACGAAGGCAGGCTGGTCGAGGTCGGCGACGTACGGCAGGTGTTCAAGGATCCACAGGATCCGTACACCCGGCAGCTGATCGAATCCATCCCGAAGCTAGGACGGAGGGCATCATGAAGTCCGAACTCGAACTTCGTGGCGTACAGCAACGATTCCACGCCCGTGGGGTCGCCGACGGCTACATCACCGCGGTCGACGACGTGAGCTTCAGCCTGGCCGCGCACCCGCCGCAGATCGTCAGCCTGGTCGGGCAGAGCGGCAGCGGGAAGAGCACGATCGCCCGCAACGTGCTCGGTCTGCAGAAGCCGACGGCCGGCTCGGTGCTGTACGGCGGCAAGGACATCTTCAAGCTGAGTCGCGCGGAGTACGACGCCTACCGGCGCGACGTGCAGCCGGTGTTCCAGGACCCGTACGCGATCTTCAACCCCTTCTACCGGGTGGATCGCGTGCTCTGGAAGGCGGTGAAGAAGTTCAAGCTGGCCGACACCCGGGCGAAGGGCCTGGCGCTGATCGAGGAGTCGCTGAAGGCGGTCCGGCTGGAGCCGGAGAACGTTCTCGGGCGGTACCCGCACCAGCTGTCGGGTGGTCAACGGCAGCGGATCATGCTGGCCCGCGTGCACATGCTCCGCCCGTCGTTCATCATCGCCGACGAGCCGGTGTCGATGCTGGACGCCCAGGTCCGCAGGCACTTCCTCGACATCCTGCTCGACTTCCAGCGCGAGCACGGCATGACCACGCTGTTCATCACCCACGACCTGTCCACGGTCTACTACCTGGGCGGCGAGGTCATGGTCATCACCAAGGGCCAGATCGTCGAACGCGGCGTGGTGTCCACGGTCATGCACGAGCCCACCCACCCGTACACGAAGCTCCTCCTGGACTCCATCCCGGCGCCCGACCCCGACCTGCGCTGGACCACCCGCATCCACGTCGACGAACTCGAACAGACCGACGACGCCAACCCTGCCGACAACCTGAAGCCAGAAAGCCCGATCCTCTAGGGACCGGGGCCTCCGGGCTGTCGATCAGGCCGTCTTGATGGCGGGGTCGGTGGTGCCGGGGGCGCCGGTTTCTACGTGGCCGGCGTAGCGGCGGAGGTACGTCGGGTCGGCGGTGGTGGTGACCGAGACGTCGTACCAGCGGGTCGTGGTGGTGACCGTGTACGTCGTCTGGCCCTTGCCGACGTCGAGGGTCTTGGTCTTGCCGGTGTACGCGTTCGCGATCGTCACCCGGCGGGCGGCGTCGGAGGTGAAGGTGAGGACGATGTCGTCGGCGTGCTCGCGGGCCGTGATCTCGAGTCCGGTGGCGGGCTTGCCCTTGAAGGTGCGGAGGAAGCCGTTCGGGCCGTGGACGGTGAGGTCGGTGACGCCGCCCGAGTAGATCGGGTTCCAGCTGTCGGCGACCGTCTTGCCGGCCTCGGCGGTGTACGTCCAGGGGCCGTCGGTGCGGTTCGCGGACGTGATCAGGAACTGTGCGCCGGTGCCCGGCCCGGAGCTGAAGGTCAGCTTGTACTTGCTGTCGGCAACCGCTCCGTCGACGATCGGTGCATAGGGCAACGGCCGGGTACGGCGGCAGCCGCGCTCCTGCACCGGGACCTGGCCGACCGCGGGCGGCGTCGGCACGTAGTCCGGGTGCCGCTTGTTGTCCGGCGGCTGGTAGGCGCTCGTGTCCGGGAGCTTCGCCGGCCGGGTGGCCGTCGTACCGAAGTCGAACGCGGACGTGAGGTCACCGCAGACCGCGCGACGCCACGGCGAGATGTTCGGTTCGTGGACGCCGAACCGCGACTCCATGAACCGGATGATCGACGTGTGGTCGAAGGTCTCCGAGCAGGTGTAGCCACCGGTGCTCCACGGCGACACGACCAGCATCGGCACCCGCTGGCCCAGACCGTAGGCGCCGTGCGCGGCCTTGGCGCCGGTGTAGAGATCCGGCCCCGGGTCCACCGTCGAGAGACCCTGTGAAGCGGACAGCGGCGGGAACGGCGGTACGACGTGGTCGAAGAAGCCGTCGTTCTCGTCGTAGGTGATGAACAGCGCGGTCTTGCTCCACACCTCGGGGTTCGAGGTGAGGGCGTCGAGGACCTGGGAGATGTACCAGGCGCCGTAGTTGGCCGGCCAGTTCGGGTGCTCGGTGAACGCCTCGGGCGCCGCGATCCAGGAGATCTTCGGCAGCTTGTTACCGCGAACGTCCGCCTTCAGTTGCGCGAACAGGCTGTCGCCGGCCTTCGCGTTCGTGCCGGTGCGAGCCTTGTCGTACAAGGGGTTCCCGGGCTGCGCATTGCGGTAGGTGTTGAAGTACAGCAACGAGTTGTCGCCGTAGTTGCCGCGGTAGGCGTCGTCGATCCAGCCCCAGCCGCCGGCCGCGTCCAGACCGTCGCCGATGTCCTGATAGATCTTCCACGACACACCGGCCTGCTCGAGCCGCTCGGGGTACGTCGTCCACCCGTAGCCGGCCTCGTCGTTGCCGAGGACCGGGCCGCCGCCGGTGCCGTCGTTGCCGGTGTAGCCGGTCCACATGTAGTACCGGTTCGGGTCGGTGGAGCCCATGAACGAGCAGTGGTACGCGTCGCAGAGCGTGAACTTGTCCGCGAGCGCGTAGTGGAACGGGATGTCGTCTCGGGTCAGGTACGCCATCGTGGTCGACGTCTTGGCCGGGATCCACTGGTCGTACTTGCCGCCGTTCACCGCCTGGTGCGCGTCGCCCCAGCTGTGCGCGAGGTCCTGGATGAACTGCATCCCCAGGTCGTCGGCGTCCGGATGGAACGGCAGGATCTCCTTGCCGAGGGCATTCTTCTGGTGCCACACCGGCTGACCGCTGGGCAGCGTCACCGGCCGCGGGTCACCGAACCCGCGGACACCGTTGAGCGTGCCGAAGTAGTGGTCGAACGACCGGTTCTCCTGCATCAGTACGACGATGTGCTCGACGTCCTGGATATCGCCGAAGCGGCGATGGGCCGGGATCGCGGCAGCCTGCTCGATACTGTTCGTCATCGCGGCGAACGCGGCCGACGCTCCCGCGAGCTGCAGGAACCTCCGGCGATTGATGTCTGGCATGCAATCCTCCTGACGGGCGGTGGGGCGGATGGAGTCTGAATCACCAGCGCTGCATCGCAGGCACCCTAATCTGAACGATTAACCGACGGAAGATGAACTCTGCTGTTCGCGCTTGGTGACTTTCAAACCATTGCAAGCATGAGTCGGTAGTTCCCTACCGCGCGAGCCCGGTCAGCATCGAGACACCGCGCAGGCTTCCCCGCAACCCCGTCACAACGACGGCGTCACTCCGTACCGTCTAGGCTGCAGCCATGCCGCCTTGGGGCTCCGCGGACCCACTCCACGGGTCCATTGTCGATTCTGCTCGGGCGCCGTCATCGCTGCCGGTGCCGACGTCCTGGTCGCCGGGCGCACGGTCACCCCACGGGTCGATGTCTGTGGCTTGACGGTTGCGTGGTTGGACAGGCTGGTCATGGAGAGCCTCACCCCAGATATCGAGGCCCGTCATGGCCGCTCGGCCGGCTGCCTCGTGGGAGATCCGCCGGAGCCCGTCGTCGCCTGCTTCTCCCCAGGGATCGAGGCGTGCGGCATCCTCGGCAGTGATCCAGGGTGGATCGGTCTCTCGCGGCCAGACGCGTGCAGGTGCGCCGGACGAGGTTGCGCTGGACGAGGTTGTCCCGGATGCGTTCGGAGCGGGGTGGGGTCTGATGGTTGGCGGGCCGTATCGCCGGCTGGGGACCGGGTCGGGTGTGGCCCAGGCAGGGCGGGCGACGTGGACGATGCCGTCCGCGATGTGAATGTCCCAGTGGCCGGCGTGCAGGTCGCGGTGGCAGCGTTTGCAGAGGAGGACGAGGTTGTCGATCTTGGTCTCGCCTCTGTCGATCCAGCTGATGACGTGGTGGGCGTCGCAGTAGATAGGCGGCGCGCCGCAGCAGACGCAGCCTTTGTCGCGGGCAATGAGAGCCTTGCGCAGGGGACCGGTGGCGAGCCGAACGGTCGTGCCGACGTCCAGGGGTTGGGAGTCCGAGCCAAGGACGATCGGCAGGACGTGGGCGTCGCAGGCGAGTCGGCGGATGGTGGCCGCGGACAGGCCGTCGCCGTAGATCAGCTGACCGGTCGCGCTCGCGGTGGCTGCTTGGAGGTCCTTGAAGTCGATGGTGACGATGATGTGCGGCTTCGCGCCGTGCCCGGCACGGAATTCGCTCGCACCGCCGTCGGGTTTAGCGCCGTCCGCCGTAGCTGCAGCAGCAGCCGCCGTGCGCATCGTGCAACCGCCCGTGGCACTGGTCAGGACGGTGATCAGCGCGTCGGCCCGGCGCTTGTCGCGGGTGCGGGGGTCGAGAGCGCCGTCGATGGTCTTGTGAGGCTTCGCATGAGTGTGGATCAGAGTACGGAACAGTTCAGCGTTCTCGTTGGCCAGGAAGCCGCTGAACGCGACGCCGTTCTCGGCCGTCTTCAACTGTAGGGTCTCGCGGTCGTAGGCCTTCTGCTCGGCAGGCTCCGGGCCGTCGGTGTCGAGCCGGTTGCGGATCTGCACGCCGGCTTTGCGTAGGTCGAGCGGGCCGTGGGTGCGGCCCAGCTCCACCATTTCCCGCTCGGCGACCTGTAGATCCTCGACCGGCACCGTGGTCGGCAGTTTGTCCAGTGCGGAGACGATCGCCTCGGCCTGCGCCGGATGCAACAGCACACCGCCACCAGCGCCCTCGACGGAGTCGCCGACGCTGCTCTCAGGAGCAGCGTCGGGGAGGGCAGCCGCGACGGCGGGATACTTCGGCAGGGCGTTGGCCAGGTGGACGTCGCGGCGCGCCTTCGTGGCGTCGATGCGGTAGCGGAAGGTCAGGAACCGCGCCGTGGTGCCGGCACCGACTTCCTGGGCGTAGCCGATGGCCTCGAGGCCTGCGGTGAGGTGCAGAGCCAGGGTCTCGAGGCGGGCGATCTCGGCATGCGTGGCGTCGAGAGTCGACACCATCTCACCGCTGCTCATCGACCACACCGGTCGCTCCCCGAGGATCTCCATACACACACAGTAGACACCCCATCCGACACTTTTCAAACCAGAAATCCCTTATTTTCAAGGGATCTCGGTACTCGAAGTTATCCACAGTGTCGCAGGACCGTGCGAGAATGGCTCGTGGATGTGGTAGTCAGGTGCAACAATTGTTGCTACCAGCAACCAGTCGCAGCGGCTCGGCAGAGGAGCGGGGAGATCTGTGGAAAGCATCTGGTACATCGCCTACGGGTCGAACCTCGCGCTCGAACGGTTCACCTGCTACATCTCAGGCGGCCGTCCACGCGGTGGCGCGCGGGTGTACCCGGGGTGCCGCAACCAGGATCCGCCGCAGAAGTCCGCCGCTATCACGATGCCCGGCGGTCTCGTCTTCGCCGGCGCTTCGAAGGTCTGGGGCGGCGGCTCTGCCTTCTATAACCCGTCGGCCCCCACGCAGGTCGCCGGCCGTGCCTACCTCCTCACCCCGGACCAGCTGGCCGACGTCGCCGCCCAGGAAATGTGGCGGGACCCGGGCGGCCCGTTCGCCCTCGAGTTGGCCGCACTGCTCCCAGATGTCGCCACGATCCACACGCTGGGCCCAGGCCGCTACGAAACCGTCGTCCGCCTCGGAGAACACGACGACCTCCCCATGTACACAGTTACTCACGCCGCAGTCGCCGACCTGACCCCGGTCGCCCCCACCGCGTCGTACCTCCACTGGATAGTCACAGGCCTGGCCGAGTCACACGGTTGGCAGACCAGCCAGATCGTGGAGTACCTCCACGCCGCGGCGGGAGTTCCTTCGGTCTGGACGGTTGATTCGTTGACTGACCTTTTCAGCGGCTGACAACCTCCACCGTCGTCACCACCTTGCCTGTCGCCAGCACGGCGCCGAAGTTCCGCGCATCGTCTCTCGATACAAGGAAGACCGGCCCCTTCTCGCGGCTCAGTAGTACGCCGTCCACCGAGAATCGCTGTTTCCCGAGCACGCCGTATATCGTCACCCGGCCGCCAATCGTCGCCGACGTCGGCAGCGTCGCAGGTTCAGGCGTGCGGATCGCTACCGGGTTCCTCGGCAAGTCAACCGCAGATCCCATCGAGGCGACATCAAGTCTCGTCAGCATCGCACCTTCAGCGACGTCCTTGAGCACGATCGTCGTAGCCAACGGCAGTTCGACAGGTAGGTCGCTGGCGGCGACCTCGCGCATGTCCATCTTGAGATCACCGGGCGCGAGTATCGAGAATGCTGCAAGCGGTCGACCGGCTAGCAGTACGGGATGCTTGCCTGAACCACCGGACCGGCTTGCGAGCCACGTGATGGTGGGGATCGCGATCAGGACGAGTACGACCAGAATCAGGAAGCCGGCGATCGGAGAAATGCCACGCCGACGGCCCGGCGGCTCGGGGTGCGGTTGCTGCGCCGATTGCGTCTGCTCGGCGGGCGGGCCGGATTGATTCGACACGCGAAGAGCCTAAGGCCCGTCAACGATTAGCGATCGTAGGCGCGCTGGCTGCACGTATCTTCTCCAGATCCTTTCGCCTTGCCTCGCGAATGAACCTGTCCAGCGCCTTCCATGTTTTCGACTCGTCGGTCAGACTCGCCGGGGTTTCGAGTCCCAGGATGGTCAACAGTTGGACTCGGTACAGATCGAATCCTGCTTTGATCCGCTCGCCGTACTCCATAGCGGCCGGCAGGCACGACTCATAGGCGAGGACGGCGCCGGCGGTGCCGACCAGAAGGCAGAGACAAGGAATCCAGGCCGGGGAGCCTGCGATCGTCAGGAATCCGAAGTCAACGACACCGAAGAGTCCCCAGAACAAGGATGTGACCAACAGGAACTCCACAGTGGCGCGCCTGTCCTCGACATCTCGCTGAACGGATTCCGGAAGCAGGTGGTACAAGCGTGGCCACATGACGATGATGTCAGCGCCGTAGCGTGCGTACCCATACCTCTCTGCTGTTCGCAAGATGTTTCCTAACCTGGTCGGCAGCACCTCATGTCTGGCCGGAAATTCTAGGTAGTGCTCCCATTGTGTCGCCTCGTCCCGGCGAGCTTGATGCCAGGCGATGCTCCATTTCGCCAATTTCGTGTGTAGGAACGGGTAGCCCTCGAACAAGCGAATGATGTTCCGCCACTGACTTGCAACGATCGCCGCGACGAACCAAGTGCCAATGAAATAGACCAGACCGAGCACAATCTTGGCGGCGGCCGACAGGCTCTCCCACCAGTCTGTGAGTTGTCCAAGCCGGTCGCCTTGAATCAGGTAGGGCCAGCTCACGACCAGGGGAAAGACAGCTACCGGCAGGAACGCGTTCTTGAGGAAGCGTCGTTCGAGCAAGCTCGACGCGCGGTCGTAGAGTTCAGCGACCGCCACTCGCGTCGTCCTCTACTTCACGGATCTCGTGATCCTCGTTCGGGAAGGCCGCTTCCATGGGGCAGCTACTCGGCACGACGTACTCGACCGCACGATAGCGGCCACAACTGCATTCGCACCAGAAACCTCCGCGTCGCCCGCGCGGGGCGCCTGCCAGCGAATCACTCATGGTCCCATCCCCCTAATGAGACATGAGATCAGGTTGTACGAGTCCAGTCCAGATGGAACGAGCGGACACCTATGAGTCTGTCCGCCCGTTTCTCCTGAGTCAGTGCTTGATGGCGATGCAGGTGGCGGTTGAGGTTTTGGTGGGGTCGCTTTCGGAGGTTGCGGTGAGGGTGATCTTGCCGAGTGGGCCGGTGCCGGGCTTGGTGTAGACGGGGACGGTGACTTGCTGGCCGGCGTTGGCGGTGGTGAGGGCGTTGGGGAGGGCGATGGGCCAGCCGTTGGACTTGGCGGAGAGGCGGTAGACGTCGCCCTTCAGGTACTGCGTGATGTCCTCGGGGCCGGTCGTCGTACCGGGCTTGCCGGTGTTGGTGAGGCGGAAGTCGCAGGTCTGTACGCCGCTGCGGTCCGGCTTCGCGACCGTGGGCAGGAGGCGTACGCCGCGCTTCTGGGCGCCCGACCCGTCGAGAGAGCGGACGGCGACCGTGTAGGACAGGACGCCCTTGCGGTCCCGGTGGACGTTGGTGATGTAGAAGTGCAGGCGGTTCGCGGTGTCGGTGTACTCGTACTCGCTGGCGGAGTTCGTGCCGGCATGGAACAGCGCGTCCGACAGTTGCCGGTAGTCGCCGATCGTGATCGGGACCTTGGTGCCGTCGGGCAGGACGTAGTCGGTCAGGTTGATGTCCTGCGGGTTCGCGTCGACCACCCACTCGAACGGCGCGCGGTCCTGGTTCTTCGTCTTCGCGAGCAGTACGCCGGAATCGGGCGTGAACGAGTCCGTACCCATCCGGTCCACCACCTCGACCGTGTAGTTCTGGTACCCGCGGCCGTCGCAGAGCGGATCCGTGTTCGTGTCACAGGGCGCGGCGAGATCGCCGGCGCCGCCGAGCTCGATGTTGATACCGGACAGGTCCTTCGCGCCCGGGTTCACGCTGCGCGCGGTGACGTTCGCGATCACGACACCCGATGACGCGAGCGCTTCGCGGGAGAGCCTGAGTACGTTCTGCTCGTCGACCATCTGCAGCTTGATCTTGTTGCGGAGCATGTGTTGTGCGCCCATCGACGCACCGCCGGTCGCCGGGATCATCCACCGGCTGTGTGGACCGCCGGGGCCGTTGAAGCTGCCGCGACTCAGCATCTCCCAGATGCCGGTGTACGCGCGTCTGGCCGGGACGCCGTACGGGTTGTTGTAGTTGTCGCCGATCCCGAGGATGTGGCTGAACTCGTGCGCGAACACCGCCATCCCCGAGCTCTCGGCCTGCGTCGACGAGCCACCGCCCGCGTTCGGCCAGATCGACGCGCCGGCGGCCCACGACGTCCAGTCGACGTACCGGGTGTCGGACCAGTTCTGCTGCGCGGGATCCGGCGGGCCGAAGTCCTCGGAGACGTCCTCCTTGGTCGGGAACTTCATCATCCCGAACTCCTGCCAGGTGGACGACTCGTCCTGCCCGGCGCTGAGGAAGAACACGAAGTCGTAGCCGGCCGGTACTGCCGGACCCTGGTCGGCGACCCACGCGGCCTTGCCGTCGGTGCGGATGTCGCGCGAGCAGTCGTCACCGGCCGGGCAGTCCGCGTCGCTCTGGAACTCCATGCCGTACTCGTGCGACTTGCCCGGCATCCGGTACGGGCCGAACGCGGTGAGGTCGACGCCGTACCGGCCGCCGGAGTCCTCCATCCAGTACTCGTGCAGCGTGTGGCCGTGGTTCAGCGGCTCGGGCGTGTTGAGGAAGTTCTTGTAGAACTGGGCCGTCTGGTCCCGCGGTACGCCGTTCGCGGCGGCGCTCGGATTGCCGAACACGGTCGAGCCCTTGGGCTTGGTGATGACGAAGTCCTGGTTCGGGTAGTCGAGCAGAACCAGCGCACCCTTGAAGGTCCGCTGCGACCCCTTGACGGCGGGGTCGGCCCAGTTGGTCCCCGGCGGTTTGAGGTAGTCGTCCCACGTCATGTGGTCCGGGTTCTCCCAGTTCTGCGGGTCGATCGGACCCGGCAGTCCCTTGGACACGGTCGTGGGGACCCGCTTGTCCTGCCCCGACTCCTGCCAAGGCTGCTTCTGCGGCCAATGCGGATACTGCCAGGCGTTCACGGGGTCCGGGGGAGCGCTGGGGGACGCCAGCGCCATCGAAGGCACAGACACGGCGGCCAGCACAGCAACCAACCGCAGAACACGACGAACTTTCCGTTGCTCAGACACGGGCGGGCATCCGATCGACGAAGGGGCGGAACATCGAGCAGTCACGAGCATGCCTGGCGAGACGCCTGACCACAACAGGCTGGAGGACTGTATACAGTATGGTGAGTTGTCCCGGCTTTGGATGGAGGAAGCGCATGTACTCAGTCACCGACCCGGTCAGTGGGCAGTTGGTGGAGGAAGTGGCCAACTCGACCGAGGAGGAGGTGCGGGCCGCGATCGGGCGGGTGTACGGCGGCTATCCGCAGTGGCGACGCAGGGACGTGGGGGAGCGGGCCGCGATCGTGGCGCGGGCGGCGGACCTGTTCGAGGAGCGGGTGGACGAGCTGGCCGGGATCATGACCTTGGAGATGGGGAAGCGGGTCAACGAGGGCCGCGGCGAGGTCGGGATCGTGGTCGACATCTTCCGGTACTACGCGGAGCACGGGCCGGCGTTGCTCGCGGACGAGCCGATCGACATCAAAGGCGGCCGGGCCGTCATCACCAAGGGCCCGATCGGCGCGCTGCTCGGGATCATGCCGTGGAACTTCCCGTGCTACCAGGTGGCCCGGTTCGTCGCGCCGAACCTGGTGCTCGGCAACACGATCCTGCTCAAGCACGCCTCGATCTGCCCGCGGTCGGCGCGCGCGATCGAGGAGATCCTGCATGCGGCCGGCGTACCGGAGGACGTCTATGTGAACACGTTCGCGTCGAGCCGGCAGATCCCCGGAATCCTCGCCGACCCGCGGATCGCGGGTGTCTCGCTGACCGGCAGCGAGCAGGCCGGGATCTCGGTTGCCGCCGAGGCCGGCAAGAACCTGAAGAAGACCGTGCTCGAGCTCGGCGGCTCCGACCCGCTGGTCGTCCTCGACACCTACGACCTGGACGAGACCGTCAACGCCACCGCGACCGCGCGGATGCGGAACTGCGGCCAGTCCTGCAACGCCCCGAAGCGGATGATCGTCCTCGCCGGCATCTACGACGAGTACGTCGACCGCCTGACCAAACGCGTCGCGGAGTACTACGTCCCGGGCGATCCGTCCGACCCGGAGACGAAGCTGCCGCCGCTCGCCTCGACCGCGGCGGCCGACGAGGTCGCGGGCCAGGTCGCCAAGGCGGTCGAGCAAGGCGCGACTCTGCGCACCGGCGGCCGCCGCGTCACGCCCGGCGCGTACCTCGAGGCGACCGTGCTCACCGACGTCACGCCGGAGATGGACGCGTACTACGAGGAGATCTTCGGGCCGGTCGTGATCGTCTTCAAAGCCTCGGACGAGGACGACGCGATCCGGCTCGCCAACGACACCCCGTTCGGCCTCGGCGCCTCGGTCTGGGGCACCGATCCCGACCGCAACCGCCGCGTGGCCGACCGCATCGACGCCGGCATGGTCTACCTCAATCGCGCCGGCGGCTCGCAGGCCGACCTGCCGTTCGGCGGCATCAAACGCTCCGGGCTCGGCCGCGAACTCGGCCCGGCCGGCATCGAGGAATTCATGAACAAGAAGTCCATCCGGCTCTGATGACAGGAACAGGTCATCGCGGTGCGGCGGCGGGTGGGTCCGCTCAGACTTGAGGTGACGCCCCGTGACCGAGAGCGATGAATATGAGCTACCAGCAGTTACCGCCCCCGCAAGGTACGCCGTACCCGGGACCGCCGCCGAAGCAGCTCAGCCCGCACGATCCACTAGCCGTTGCCCTAGGCAACGCTTCGTTCCTCGGTCTCGGGTATTTCCTGATCCGCCGGTGGCTGTTCGGCATCCTCGGCCTCGCGGGTACTGCGGTCCTCGTCGCCCTCCTGTGCATTCAACGCAAGTCCGGCTATGAGTTCGCTGTGCTCGGCTGGGGCCTGCTGCAGATCGTCCATGGCTGGTTCCTGGCCCGTCGGCAACGGTTGCAGACCCCCAGTCTCGCCAAGCGGCTGGTCGCGCTCGGCGTCGCGATCGTTGTGCTGGGCGGCGTCGCCTTCGAGCGGTACGACGCCCAGCGGATCGACCGGCAGGCCGTCGAGGCGCGTGCGGCCGGTGACTGCGGCGGAGTACGGGCGGCGCAAGCGAAGTACGGTCTCGGGCATCGGATCGGCGACGCGCCGCGGACCGTTCGCGTCGAGGCCGATGTTCAGGCGTGCGATCGGATCGACGTGGCCGCGGACGGGCTGGCGAGCGCGACGGCGCTGATCGACGTACCCAGGATGAAGGCGGGCTTCGACCAGCTGTCGGCCGTCGCCGCGGACCCGAACCAGATGCAGACCGTGGGGAGGGCCGTGGACCAGTTCGTGGCCAGGTTTCCGCTGAAGGACTCGTGCGCGAGTCTCGAGGTGACCAACTGGCTGCGGACCCGGAAGCCGGTCGGCAACGTCCTCGACCGGCCGAATGCGCTCGTCCCGAAGATCGAGCCGAACGCGCTGCTCGGCTGCGCCGACGCCCAGGCGGCCAAAGCCGACTGGGCGAACGCGCGCAGCACCTACCAGCTGCTGGTGAGCCGCTACCCGCACGCGAAGCAGGCGGTCCGGGCGCGCGCCGGCGTACAGAACGCCAACTACCAGATCCTGCAGGCGAAGATCCGCGCGGAGCTGGCGAGGGTTCGCGAGCTGGTCCACTCCGGTGCTTACTGCTCCACGCCCGCAAAGTTCAGCCCTGCCCCGCGGCTGCGGCATGGACTGAACCGCGCTGTGTACGTCGGTGCCAACGACTACACCAGCAAGCTGCCGTCGCAATGGTGGGCGTACCAGGCCGACAACGCCGCTCTGGTCGTGTGTGCGGGTAAGGAGAGCAGGGGACCGGCCGTGCAGACCTGCCGGTACACGCCGTTCATCGGCTCCGGTGGTGGCGACACCTATGTGACGTTCTACAAGATCGCGGTTCCGGTCCGGGTGTACGAACTGCGCACCGGCCGGCTGATCAGGACCAGCACGGTCCAGATCAGCGGCTCGGTCTGCCCCGCGACGATCTCTTACCCGACGTACAACGGCATCGGCAGCCCGGACACGCAGCAGGACGTGAAGCCGACCGCCGCCACCGTCCGGGCCGCGTTCCAGCCCCTCGTCGTCCGGCCGTGAACCGCGCATACTGCGGGTAAGCGCTCAGGTCGAGGGGGACGATGATGACCGTGCCCGGTGAATACTCCATCAAGACCTACCGCTACCTGCGGATGGCAATGGTGGCGATGATCGTTCTGCTCGGCACCGCGGTGGTGATCGAGTGGTCCAAGACCGATCCGAGCTGCCTGCAGACGTCGATCAGCGCCTACTACTACACGCCGGTCCGCGCGATCTTCGTCGGCGCGCTGATCACCATCGGTGTCTGCATGGTGGTGCTGAAGGGCAACACCGAGCCGGAGGACATCCTGCTGAACGTGGCCGGCATTCTCGCGCCGGTGGTCGCGCTGGTCCCGACGCCGGGCCAGGGCAAGTGCCACTCGGTGCAGGTGGCGCTCGGCGACGCGACGGCGAACGTCTCGAACAACATGCTCGCGTTGTTCATCGTCGGCGTCCCGTGCCTGGTCCTGACCGCGGTCTTCGTCCTCCGCGACCGGATCAAGCATCCGGAACGCTGGACGCCGATGTACCTGCTCGGCCTCGGGGTCGCGGTGCTGATCTTCGGCGGCGGGCTGGCGTGGTTCTTCGCCGACCGGTCCGGGTTCATCGGGCACGCGCACTACGCGGCCGCGATCGTGATGTTCCTGTGCATCGTCGCGGTGGTGCTGCTGAACGCGGAGCAGTTCCGGCGCAAGCAACGCAAGCACGCGGTCCCGCATTCACCGGCCAACCGGTACTCCGTGATCGCCGTCGCGATGGTGGTCGTACCGCTGCTCATGGTCGGCTGGAAGAAGCTCTTCGGCTGGGACCACGCCGTGCTGTGGATCGAAGGGACTTTGATCGTGCTGTTCGCGGCGTTCTGGATCAGCCAGACGCAGGAGCTGTGGAACGACGGGCTCCGTCAGGACTTGCCGCGCTCGCAGGCCACGCCGTCGCCGTCGGGATCGAGCGCGCGCGAGTAGCCGGGCTCGCCGCGGCGGAGTGGTGCCTTGCCGGCCGCGCGGACCTCCGCGCAGCTCCGGTAGATCGGCGCCCGCTGCGCGCGGGCGGGCTTGGCGGTGCGCTCGACCGGCGGATGCGTCACCGGGGCGGTCGGTCCGAGAATCGGCGCAGAACCCGACGATTCATTGCTACTGAACGGGTTCAGCAGCACGAGCGCCATCAGCGCGAGCGGTACGACGACCATGATCAAGGTCGTCACCCGGCGGGCCCCGCCGTACCGTCCGATCGGTCCGCGAACCCCTCGGCCGTGCTCGTCGACCCAGAACACCCAGCGGTCCGGCGCCGCCGGCCAGGAGCTGGGTGGCTGCCACCGCCGCGGTGGTCGCCAGTCCGGCGTCGGTGGGTCAGGCCACTGTGGTGGTGTGTTGAAGTGCCGCACTTTCATCCTCCCCGCTGGGCAGCCTAACCGCCTCGTCGCGGGAGGAAACACCTACCTACCGAAAACCCTTTGTTTCATACGTTTGCCCGCCGCCGTGCCCCCGGTCCGGGACGCGGTACGGCGTCGCGCGGAGTGGTCAAGGTGTGGCCGGATTCGCACTGGAGCTCGGTGTGTACGGGTGCACCGCAGTCGCGGTGTTCGATCGTCAGCGGTGAACCTTCGGGACCGGCCAGGTACTTGTCGCCCCAGTCGCGGATCGCGATCAGGACCGGGTACAGATCGAGCCCCTGCGCGGTCAGGCGGTACTCGTACCGCTGGCGCGCGCCCGGCTCGCGGTACGGCGTACGGCGGAGGATGCCGTGGTCGACGAGCTTGGCGAGCCGGTTGGACAGCACCTGGCGGGGGATGTCGGTGCGGACCCGCAGATCGTCGAACCGGCGGATGCCGTTGAACACCTCGCGCAGCACGATGACCGTCCAGCGTTCGCCGAGGATCTCCATGGTGCGGCCGATCGGGCAGTTCGCCACCGACCAGTCCAGCGCGTCGTAGGTCGTCAGGCTGCTCATGCCGCCATCGTAGTGAGCTCTAGGTCTCGTTGACAGACCCAGCTGGGTGATGTGAGGCTCGGTCCATGACGGAGACTCAGCAGGACCCGGCGGTCCGCAGCCGCACGTTCACGTGGACCGACCCGGCCGAGACGGCGGCTCGGGTCGGGAGCTCGTCGGGGCTGGAGATGCTGCGGGCGATGCGCGACGGGCTGATCCCGGCGCCGCCGATCCTGCAGCTGGTCGGGGCGACCGGGTTCGAGCCCGAGGAGGGCAAGGTCACGGTGTTCATGCCCGCGGCCGAGTTCCACTACAACCCGCTCGGCTCCGTGCACGGCGGCGTCATCGCGACGCTGCTGGACACCGCCGCCGGCTGCACCGTCCACTCGGCGCTGCCGGCCGGCGTCGGCTACACGTCCCTCGACCTGATGACCCGCTTCATCAAGCCGGTCACGGTCGACTCCGGCGTCCTCCGCTGCGAAGGCGCCATCATCAGCCGCGGTCGCCGTACGGCAGTCGCCGAGTCCCGCCTGTACGACGAACGCGGCAAGCTCCTCGCCCACGCCACGTCGACCTGCCTGATCTTCGACCTACCGCCTGCCTGACAGCGGGCTACTGCGCCTGATCGGCCAGCAGCTTCTCGCCGGCGACCAGGCGGACGCAGGTGGCCAGGCCGGTGATGGCGGCCTCGACCTCGGGGAGCTCCGGGTACGTCGGGGCGATGCGGATGACCTGGTCGGTCGGGTCGTCGCCGTACGGGTGGGTGGCGCCGGCCGGGGTGATCGCGATGCCGGCCGCCTTGGCCTTCGCGACGACCTCGCGGGCGCAGCCTTCCGGGACCTCGAGGCTGATGAAGTAGCCGCCGGCCGGCGCGGTCCAGGACGCGAGCCCGGTGCCGCCGAGCTCCGCGGTGAGGATCTTGTCGACGGCGTCGAACTTCGGCCGGATCAGCCCGGCCAGCGTGCTCATGTGCTCGTGCAGCCCGTCGGCGTCGCGGAGGAACTGCACGTGCCGGAGCTGGTTGATCTTGTCCGGCCCGATGCTCCGCTTGACCGTGTGGCTCAGCCACCACTCGAGGTTCGCGGGCGACGACCCGAAGAACGCCACACCGGCTCCGGCGAAGGTGATCTTCGAGCTCGACCCGAACACGAACACCCGGTCCGGGTGCCCGTTCTCCGCGCACAGCGCCAGCACGTCGGCGATCTTCGCGGGGGAGTCGGTCAGGTGGTGGACGGCGTACGCGTTGTCCCAGAAGATCCGGAAGTCCGGCGCCGCGGTCTCCATCGCGGCCAGCCGCCGGACGGTCTCGTCGGAGTACACGGCGCCGTCCGGGTTGCTGTACTTCGGCACGCACCAGATGCCCTTGATCGCGGCATCCTCCGCGACCAGCCGCTCGACGACGTCCATGTCCGGGCCCTCGGGCGTCATCGGGACCGGGATCATCTTGATCCCGTACCGCTCGCAGATGCCGAAGTGCCGGTCGTAACCGGGCACCGGGCACAGGAACGCCAGGCCCTCCACATCCGCCCACCGCTGCCCGGCACCGGGAACCTTCCCGAGCAGGGCGAACACGATCGCGTCGTGCATCAGCTCGAGGCTCGAGTTGCCCACGGCGAGCAGCTGCTCGACCGGCACCTGCAGATCCTCGGCGAAGATCGCCCGCACCTCCGGCAGCCCGTGCAGACCACCGTAGTTCCGCAGGTCGGTCCCGTCCGCCCCCACCGGCTCACCGGTCAGCCCCAGCACCCCGCTGGCCGCATCCAGCTGCTTGGGCGACGGCTTCCCCCGCGTCAGATCGAGCTTGAGCCCCTTGGCCACCAGCGCCTCATAGTCCTTGCGCGCACGCTCGACCTGGGCAGTCAGCTCTTCGACACTCACGGGGAAGTCCTTTCACAAATGCTAGGTGTTGCCCCCCAGCCTAGTGATCACCCGACGGTGCGCAGAAACAGGGACCGCCCGGAGTCGGTTCGGGACGCGTCGACGCCGTTGGACTTGCAGTTCGCGGAGCGGTGTTCGTACGGCACGTGGACGGTGTTCAGCTCGAACAGGTTGCGGCGTTCCCAGCCGCCGTGCAGGTTCAGGTCGGAGTCCGTGTCGTTGCCGATGACAACATTCCCGGACGAGGACCACTGCAGGGCGAAGCGCCGCAGCTGCTGCCGCATGTGCAGGTTCTGCAGGTCGTGGTCGGTCGGAAGGGCCTGCTGCTGTTCGTAGAACTTCATCGTGTTCGCGGCCCGCATGTTCACGTACCCGCCCGGCTTGACCGAGTCCATCGAAGCCTTCGGGTCGAGGTAGATCACCGTGTCGCCGGCCTTCGCGGCGAACCCGGCGCCGCCGGGCTTCTCGCGCAGTTTCAAGCCGGCCTTCCAGTGCACGTTGACCGTTCCCTCGAAGAGGTCCTTGCGGTTCGCGGGCGCCTTCTCGTACGCCTCCTGGTAGTCCGGATGTACGGCGCGGCTCTGTACCCGGAACAGTCCACGACCCGGCCACAGCCAGCCGCCGTTGCCGTCCTCGAACTCCATCCCGTCCTCGTCCCAGTCACCGCCGTCCTTGGTCAGCGCGTCGTACCGGGTGTTCTCGTCCGGCCGGAACACGAAATGCGTCTTGTCCGCGCCCGCGCCCCGGATGATCAGATAGTCGGTGTCGACCCAGAGCTGCTTCGACACGTCGAGCTCGCCGACGGGCAGCTCGATCAACGAGAGCTGGTCGTACGACGCCCGCAGCGAACACTCCTCCCGGATCGAGTCGATCGCCTTCTGCAGACCGTCCGAGTCGTCCTTCGAGTCGTTCGGCCGTACGTCGAAGTCGTCTGCCAGCCGATCCGCGTCGATCCAGCACTTGTGGTAGCTGTCGAGGTTCTGCGCGTCCGGCAACAGCCCGCCGTCGCGGTACCCGGCCTTGCTCCAGTCCGGAAGTCCGGCGATCGGAGTACGACGGTTCATCCTCGACATGTCGAGCGTCGGAAGCTTCGCCGTGATCGGGGCCGCGGTCGGCACCGGCGCCGTACTCGAAGGCTTGTCGGCCTTCCGCGCGGTGGCGTCGGCGGGAGAGTCGTCCCGGGTCACCCGGACCACGATCACCGTGGCGATCAGCGCCCCGAGCACGAAACCGATCAGACCAGTGATCGCGAGCTTGCGACGCCGCACACCCTCACCCCTCGTCGGGCCCTGAACTTCGAGGCCGAAAGGCTAGATGAGGGGCAGGGTCAGCCGCCGCGGCGTGGGTGGCACTTGGGATCCCAGGGCATACAGGTCGGGATGTTGGGCGGCGGCTTGATCGTCGGCGGAGTACCCGGTGGCACCGGCGGGATGGTCGGCGGAATCGTCGGCTGTGCCCTGCTGCCGTTGGAGATGATCAGCGTGACCGTCGAGCCGGCGGGTGCGCCGTCCTCCTGCCGTGGGTTCGTCCAGGCGACCGTGCCCGCGGGGGCGTCGGAGTCGACCCGGTCACCGTGGGACATGACGACCTTGAAGCCCATCGACAGCAGCTTGGCGCCGGCGTCCGCGGGCGTCATGCCCTTCAGGTAGGGCAGGTCCTTCACGTTGCCGCGGATGATCTTGTCGTCCGGCTTCACGAACTTGCTCGTCGGGAGGCCGTGCAGCGCCATCTGCATGGCCGTCTCCCAGACCGGCCCGGCGGTACCGGAACCGGACGCGTCCTTCAGCTTCTTGCCGTTGAAGACCTGCTTGATCAGGTTCGAGGCCGGCGGATCGGCGTCCCCGACCACGGCCGCGGCGGCGAGCTTGTTCGAGTAGCCGGAGAACCAGACGGCCTGGTTCTCATCGATCGTTCCGGTCTTGCCGGCCAGGTCGCTCTTGCCGAAGTTCAGCTTCGAGCCGGTGCCGCCGTTGATCATCACCTGGTGCAGGACGTAGTTGACGCCGTCCGCGACGCCGGGCGACAGCACCCGGTGGCAGTTCGGGCCGGGCGTGGGGATCGCCTTCTGCGTCTTGATCATGGTGATCGACGTGACGATCTGCGGGCTGCAGTACATCCCGCGGGCGGCGAAGGTCGCGTACGCGTTCGACAGCATCAGCGGCGTGATCAGACCGGCGGAGCCGAGGGTGAACGAAACGACCTGCTTCAGCGGCTTCAGCGTCTGGGCGTCGTACATGCCGAGCTTCGACGCGATCGTGGCGATCGGGCAGATGCCGATCTGCTCGGACAACTGCAGGAAGTACGTGTTGGTCGAGGCCTTGGCCGCGTCGACCATCGACGGGTCCGCGATCGTCTTGGTCGAGTTCTTCGGGTTGTAGACGTCGACCGAGGTCGGCCCGTTGCAGGTGCTGAACTCCTTGCCGCCCAGGCTGATCACCTGCGGCGAGTTGATCCGGTACGTCGTCGGCACGCCCTTGCCGATCGCGGCCGCGATCGTGAAGGCCTTCATCGTCGAACCGTTCTGGAAGCCGCCGAAGCCGCCGGCGTAGGACTTCTCGACGTTGTAGTTGTACGCCGTCTGCCCCTTCTTGCTGCCGTACGAACGGCTCTGCGCCATCGCCTTCACCAGCCCGGTCCCGGGCTCGACCATGGTGATCGCGGCGACGGCCTGGTCACCGGCCTTGGAGTGCTGGTTGATCGAGGTCTGCGCGGCCGCCTGGATCCGCTGGTCGAGCGAGGTCTTGATCACCAGGCCGGCGGTCTCGATGTAGTTCTCCGCCTCCTCGGGCGTCTTGCCGAACGCCGCGTTCTCCTTGAGCTTCGACACCACGTACTCACAGAAGAACGGGTACTTCGAGTTCGCGCAGCCGCTCGGCGCGACCCGGACCTTGGCCGGGTCGATCACCGGCGTACTGATCGCGGTCGCGGCCTCCTTGGCGGTGATGATGTTGAGCTCCTGCATCCGGCGCAGGACGACGTCGCGACGGTCCTTGGCCCGCTTCGGGCTGTCGATCGGGTCGTAGCCGGTCGGGTTCTTCACCAGGCCGGCCAGCATCGCGGCCTGCGGCAGGTTCAGCCTGGCGGCGTGGACGCCGAAGTAGTGCATGGCCGCGGCCTCGACGCCGTACGAGCGGTCGCCGAAGAAGGCCAGGTTCAGGTAGCCGTTCAGGATCTGGCTCTTGGTCAGTTCCTTCTCGACCGCGATCGCGTAGCGCAGCTCGGCGACCTTCCGCTCGTACGTCTCGGCGGTGGCTTCCTTGACCTCTTCCGGCGTCCGGGCCTTGTTGATCAGGTTCAGTTTCACGTACTGCTGGGTGATGCTCGAGCCACCCTGCTGTACCCCACCCGACGACTGGTTCCGCAGCAGCGCGCGCAGTGTGCCCTTGGCATCGATCGCGCCGTGCTCGTAGAACCGGTCGTCCTCGATCGCGACGATCGCCTTGAGCATGACCGGGCTGATCTGCTTCAGCGTCACCGGCGTCCGGTTCTGCTGGTACAGCGTCGCGATCGTCTTGCCGTCCGCGTCCTGGATGATGGTCTTCTCGGCCAGCGGAGCGGTCTTCAGGTCCTGGGGCAGGTACTGCACGGTGTCGTGCGCGGTGGCCGTGGTGACGCCGACCAGACCGGCGAAGGGGAGGGCCAGCCCGGCGAACAGTGCTCCGGCGAGAACACTGACCAGCAGGAACACGAACACCGACATCACGACATTGGGCCGCTTGGCCCGCCGTTCGCCTCTGTGCATGGTTGGGCAGATTACGTCAGGTGGAGTCCTTAAGGCACTCTCCCTGTTACGGAATTTACACATTTGCCCAGCGATCTCACCAACAGTGATCGTCCCTTCACTGCCGGGCGATCACCTTCGCCCCTTCGATGACGACCTCGAGGCAGTCACGGAACAGGTCGTCGACGCTCCGGCCGGGGGTGAAGTACGCCGTGATCGCGCGCATCGAGACCGGGTACGTCGCCCTGTACTGCTCGAGGTCGAAATCGGCGGTGTCCGGTGCCGGGGACTGCTCCTCGAGCGCGTGACCGACCGCGAAACGCTCGACGGTCAGCACGATGATGCGGGCGTTGCGGAGCGGGATGCCGCGGTCGGCGAGCGTGCTCATCGCCAGCTCGGACCAGGCCGCGGTCTGCCGGGAGAGCTGCGCCATGGAGACGATCCGGGCGCCGTCCGGATGGGCGAGCAGGGCGGCGCGCAGCCGGAGGGCGAAGTCGGTCAGCCAGTCGTGCCACGGCTGGTCCGGAGCGGCCGGGACAGGGTCGGGAACGATCGCTTCGGCGATCGCCGTCACCAGGGCGGCCTTGTTGGGCAGGTGCCAATACAGCGTGGGCGCCTGGACGCCCAGGCGGGCGGCCAGCTTCCGCAGGGTGACTCCGTCGAGGCCTTCGGCGTCGAGCAACGCGACCGCCTCGTCGACGATCTTGGTCCGGTCGAGACTCACACGCTGGATTCTAACAGTGTTAGAGTGAATCTAACGGTGTTAGAGAGAGGTGGGTCATGAAGGCTGCTGTGCTGCACGAGGTGGGCGGCGTCCCGCGCTACGAGGAGTTCCCCGACCCGGTGCCGGCCGCGGGGGAGGTGGTGATCGAGGTGCTCGCGGCCGCGGTCGAGAACGTCGACAAGGCGGTTGCTGCCGGCAAGCATTACGCGAGCGGGAAGTACCTGGGCGTGCTGCCGATGATCCCGGTGTTCGACGGGATCGGTGCGCTGCCCGACGGGACCGTGGTCGGCTTCGGCAACGTCCGGCCGCCGTACGGCGCACTGGCGGAGAGGACCGTCGTGCCCGAGGGGGCGTACGCGCGGATCCCCGACGGGATCGACCCGGCCGTCGCGACCGTGATGGCGTCGGCGATCACGGCGCTGACGATGAAGACCGCGGCCGGCCTGCAACCAGGGGAGACCGTGCTGGTGCAGGGCGCGACCGGTGTGGCCGGGCGGCTGGCGATCCAGGTCGCGCGCCTGCTCGGTGCCGGCCGGATCGTCGCAACCGGTCGTGACGACGCCCAGCTCGGCGAGCTCGACGCCGACACCGTGATCAACACCGCCGTCTCCGACGAGGAGCTGCAGCAGGCATACGCCGACGCCGGCGGGTACGACGTGGTCCTCGATTTCCTCTGGGGCCGCCCGACCGAGATCCTGCTCCGCGCGCTCACCCCGGACACGTTCGCCTTCGGTGCGCCGACGCGCATCATCCAGACCGGCGACGTGGCCGGCCCCAACCTCGTCGTACCCGGAGCGACGCTGCGGACCTCTGGTGTGGAGCTGTACGGCGCCGCTCGCAACCTGACGCCGGAGTCGATGGGGGAGTCGTACCAGCAGGTCGTCGAGTGGACCCGTGCGGGCGACCTCACCTTCCAGATCGACCGCGTGCCGTTGAGCGAGATCGAGTCCGCCTGGCAGCGCACCAGTTCGCACGGCCGCCGGGTCGTCGTCCAGCCTTAAGGCCGGATCAGGACCTTGAGGGCCTTGCGGTCGTCCATCGCGCGGTAGCCGTCCGGGACGCCGTCGAAGTCGACGGTCCGGTCGAACACCTTGCCCGGGGCAACGGTCCCGTCGAGGACCGCCGGCAGCAGCCGCTCGATGTACGCCCGCGCCGGCGCCGGGCCGCCGGTCAGGGTGATGTTCGGTCCGAACAGACTCGGGAAGCCCACCGGCGCATCGTCGTACTGCGGGACTCCGACGCGGCTGATGACGCCACCGGGGCGGACGACGCCGAGGGCCTGTTCGTACGCCGGCATGTGGCCGACCGCTTCGATGACGACGTGCGTTCCGTCGCCGCCGGTGAGCTCGCGAACCTTGGCGATGCCTTCTTCGCCGCGCTCGGCCACCACGTCGGTCGCGCCGAACTCGACGCCGAGATCGGTCCGGTCCTTGTGCCGGCCCATCAGAATGATGTGCCCGGCACCGAGCTGCTTCGCCGCGAGAACCGCGAGCAGTCCGACCGCGCCGTCACCGATCACGGTGACCGCGGTCGTCGGCGAGACACCGCCCTTGAGTGCCGCGTGGTACCCGGTGCCGTAGACGTCGGACAACGTCAGCAGCCCCGGAACCAAGGCCGGGTCCTCGCCGCCGGGGACCTTGACCAGCGTGCCGTCGGCCAGCGGCACCCGGACCGCCTCCGCCTGGCCGCCGGCGACGCCGTTCGCGTTCCAGAAGCCGCCATGCCGGCAGGACGTCTGCAGGTCCTCACGGCAGAAGTCACAGGTCCCGTCGGACCACGCGAACGGTGCGATGACGAAGTCGCCCTTCCGCAGCGTGGTCACGTCCCGGCCGACCTCCTCCACCACACCCACGAACTCATGGCCCATGGTCTTGCCGCCGGGTGTGACGGGCAGGTTGTGATACGGGTGCAGGTCACTGCCGCAGATGCAGGACGCGGTCACCCGGACCACGGCATCGGTTGGTTGCTGGATCACCGGGTCCGGTACGTCGATGACGCGCACATCCCCGGCGCCGTACAGGTAAGTCGCTCGCATGACTCCAGGAAACGTCACGCAGCGTGCGCGTGGGAGATCCTGTTGATCCAGGTAACGCCAGTGCCTCCCTCGTCCCGGCGACGGTCCGTAATGTTGGTGGCATGGACCACCGAGCCGAGATCAAGGAGTTCCTCAGCTCCCGGCGTGCGCGCCTGACGCCGGAGCAGGCCGGCCTGCCCGTGTACGGCGGCAACCGCCGGGTGAAGGGGCTGCGCCGCGAAGAGGTCGCGCTGCTGGCCGGTGTCTCGGTGGACTACTACGTCCGGATCGAGCGCGGCAATCTGGCCGGAGCCTCGGACGGAGTGCTCGAGGCGCTCGCCCGGGCGCTCCAGCTCGACGACGCCGAGCGTGCTCATCTGTTCGCCCTCGCCCGTGAGTCCGACGCGACCCCGACGGTGCGGCGGCGTGCGACGACGAAGGGTGTTCGGCCGGCCATCCAGCAGGTTCTCGATGCGATCACCGACGCGCCGGCCTGGATCCGCAACGGCCGGCACGATCTGCTCGCGGCGAACCGGATGGCGCGCGCCCTCTACGCGCCGATGCTCGCCGACTCCCGCCGGCCGGCGAACACCGCGCGGTTCGTCTACCTGGACCCGGCGTCGCAGGAGTTCTTCACCGACTGGGAGCGGGCGGCCGACGACATCGCCGCGATCCTCCGGCTGGAGGCGGGCCGCAGCCCGCACGACAAGGCGCTGACCGAGCTGATCGGCGAGCTGTCCACCCGGAGCGAGACCTTCCGGACCCGATGGGCGGCGCACAACGTCCGCTTCCACCGCACCGGCAAGAAGAAGCTGCACCACCCGGTCGTCGGCGACCTCGACCTCGACTTCGAGGCGATGGATTTCCCCTCCGACCCCGGCCTGATCCTGCTCGTGTACACCGCGCCGGCCGGGACGCCGACCGCGGACGCCCTGCAGCTCCTGGCCAGCTGGGCCGCAACCCAGGACCAACCCGAACCAGTTGCCCAAGACAAGGAATAGCTGTGCAGATCCTCCCCAAGCCCGCGACCGCCAAAGGACCGGCCGAGTGGTTCACGGGTGACGTCTGGTTCGACGTGATCATCCGCGGCGAGTCGCCGTCCCGCGTCCGTGTGAACACCGTCCGCTTCGCACCCGGCGCCCACACCGCCTGGCACCGGCACGCCAACGGCCAAACCCTCCACGTCACCGAAGGCGTGGGTCTGGTCCAGTCCCGCGGCGGCAAGGTCACGGTCATTCGCCCCGGCGACGTCATCTACACCCCACCAGGCGAATGGCACTGGCACGGCGCGTCGCCCGACAACTTCATGACCCACACCGCCATCTGGGAAGCCCTCGACACCAACGCCCCCGAAACCGAATGGGGCGACCACGTCACCCCCACGGAGTACGCCGTACCCGAGTGAGTACCTCGGGGAGGTTGCCGACGATGGTTAGGTGTTTGGTGGCTCGGGTGATGGCGACGTAGAGGTCGGAGAGGCCTCGGGGGGAGTCGGTGGTGATGGTGGTGGGGTCGGCGATCAGGACTGCGTCGAATTCGAGGCCTTTGGATTGGGCGACGTCCAGGAGGGCTGTTCGGGCGTCGAGGATCGATGGGTCGTGGGTGTGGGTTGCGTCGGGGAGGGCGGCGGCGAGTTCGTCGTAGCGGGAGGTGGGGACGATGACGGCCAGCCGGCCGTCGCCGATGGACTGTTGTTCGGACTTGATGGCGGCTCGGAGCGCGTCGGCCAGGTCCTCGGCGGGGACGTCGAGGATGGTTGGCTCGACGCCGGTTTCGCGGACCGAAGTGGGTGGGCTCAGGGTTGGGTCGATGGCGGCGAGGACGTCGGCGGCGATGGTCATGATCTCGGTCGGGGTGCGGTAGTTGACCGTCAGTTCGGCGGTGCGCCAGCGGCGTGGGGCGTAGCGGTCCAGGAGGTCGGCCCAGGAGCGTACGCCGGCGGCCGAGCCGGTCTGGGCGATGTCGCCGACGAGGGTCATCGAGCGGCGGGGGCAGCGGCGCATGAGCATCCGCCAGTCCATCGCGGACAGTTCCTGGGCCTCGTCGACGATGACGTGACCGAACACCCAGGTACGGTCCGATGCGGCGCGCTCGGCCAGGGTGAGGGGGTTGTCGATCAGCCGGGTGCGTTGCGCGATCAGGTCCTTGAACTGCTCGATCTCCCAGGGCATGATCTCGATCCGCTCGGCGGTCAGTTCGATGTCGATCACCCCGTGCGCGTACTCGCGGTTCGCCTCCACCGCGGCCGCTTCCTCGGCCGCCTGACGGTTGCGTCCGGCAACGATCCCGCTGGTCTCGCCGAGCAGCTCGGCCGCCTCGTCGAGCAGCGCGACATCGCACCGACTCCAGTCCGCGGTGGGTGGACGCAGTACGGCGGTCCGCTCGTCGTCGGTGAGATGTGGTGCGGCCGCGGTCAGACGGTCGGCGGAGGAGAACAGCACCGAGAGCAGCAGCTGCGGCGTGAGCTCAGGCCAGAGGCGGTCGAGCAGCTCCAGGACGCGGTCGTCCTCGGCGAGCTCCTTCTCGATGTCCTCGACGTCCTCGGTCCCGACGTACTGCCGTCCGATCCGTTCGACGATCTGTCTCGTCAGCGTCTTGAGGATCCGGCGGACGAAGATCGGCCGCGCCCGGTTGTGCTGCTCCTGCGCCGCCAGTGCGCCCTGCTGGGCCTTGCGGATCGCGCTCGGCCGCAGTACCAGCTCGTGCTGGTCGACCTTCAGCTGGATCGGCGCCGCCGGTACGACGCGGAAGCTGCTGATCGCCTGCGCGAGGACCTCGGCCATCGCCAGGTCACCCTTGATCCGTGCGGCCTCCGGCGACTCCGGAGCGGTGGCCTCCACGCCGGGGTACAGCTCGCTGATCGTGGCGAGCACGACGTCGGTCTCGCCGAGCGAGGGGAGGACCTGGTCGATGTAGCGGTTGAACGTGCTGTTCGGCCCGACGACGAGTACGCCGCTGCGCCCGAGCTGCTCGCGATGCGTGTAGAGCAGGTACGCCGCGCGATGCAGCGCGACCACTGTCTTGCCGGTGCCCGGACCGCCCTGGACGACGAGGACGCCCGGCAGGCTGGACCGGATGATCTGGTCCTGCTCGGACTGGATCGTCGCGACGATCTCGTTCATCCGGCCGGTGCGGCTCGCGGTCAGCGACGAGAGCAACGCGGCCTCGCCGATCAGCGTGCTGCGCTCGCCGTCGCCCAGCGCGTCCAGGTCGAGCAGGTCGTCGTCCACCCCGACGACGGACCGGCCGTGCAGCCGGATGTGCCGGCGGCGTTTGACGCCGAGCGGCTCGGCGGCCGTGGCGCGGTAGAAGACCTGCGCGACCGGCGTCCGCCAGTCGATCAGGAGCGGTTCGTAGTCCTCGTCGAACAGTCCGATCCGGCCGATGTGGAACTGTTCTCCGGCGGTCTCGTCGATACGCCCGAAACACAATCCCCGTTCCACCGACGACAACTGCGAGAATCGCCCGGAAAACAGCTCCGTGAACGATTCGCGTTCGGTGTATCCCTGGCCGGTGCCGGTGGTTTCCTCGATCTGTACCCGGTCGAGTTCGGTCCGGGCTTGCTCCCGCAGGATGTCCAGCCGGTCGTACATCCGGTCCACTTCTCCTTGTTCTGCGGTGATCTCGTCCGCGAGTAGCTGATCCGTCACGCTGCCCCCATGCTCTTGCGAACCCCCGATCACATCTGCTAATCTGGAAACAGATGCCCGAAAGGGTGTCTTTTTTATTGCCCGCACAAATACACAACGGTACCTATTTCCGGCGCCGCGGGCAACAGTTAATGCGGGCTTCTCTGAAACGACCGCTTCACAGCAGGCTCACAGCCAAGCCGAAGGACCTGCTCAGCAGGCGACTCGACACTGGGTGCAGTCATCTGCAGCTGAGGAGCCGCCATGTTCGAAGCGTTGGGCCGGCGGGCTGACGCCGACAGCACAGTGCGGACCGGCGCGTTCGTGGTGCTGTGGCTGAGCCTGCTTCTGGTTACCTACTGGTGGGTGGCCGACGGCGGCGTGCAGGAGTTGGGCGGCTGGGCGACCGGTCTGACGTCGCTCGGCCGGCTCACCGGGTTGCTGGCCGCAGCCTTGCTCCTGGCGCAGGTCGTCCTGATGGCCCGGGTGCCGATGCTGGAGGCGGCGTACGGGCAGGACCGGCTCGCGCGGATCCATCGCCTGACCGGGTTCACCTCGTTCAACCTGATGCTCGCGCATGTCGTCACCATCACCTGGGGATATGCGGCCGGCGATTTGGGCAAGACACCCGCGACGTTGTGGGATCTGACAGTCGACTACCCGGGCATGCTGCTCGCGGTCGCCGGCACCACCTGCCTGTGCCTGAGCGTTCTGACGAGCATCAAGGCGGCGCGGCGCCGGATCCGGTACGAGTCGTGGCATCTCCTGCATCTGTACGCGTATCTCGGCGTCGGACTGGCGCTGCCGCACCAACTGTGGACCGGCCAGGAGTTCCTCGCGTCGACCGGCCGGACCGTGTTCTGGTGGACCGCCTGGGCAGTCGCCGCGGCCGCGATCCTGATCTACCGGATCGGACTCCCGGTCCTGCGCAACGCGCGGCACCGCCTGCGGGTGACGGCCGTCGTCCCCGAGGCCGACCGGGTCGTCTCCGTGTACGTCGGCGGACGGCACCTGGACCGCCTGCAGACCGAGGCGGGCCAGTTCTTCTCCTGGCGGTTCCTCGGGCGGCCCGGCTGGACGCGGGCCAACCCGTACTCCCTGTCGGCCGCTCCTGACGGCCGGCAGTTGCGCATCACCGTCCAGGAAGCAGGCGACGGCAGCGCGGCGTTGAGCGGCGTACGACCGGGTACGCGCGTGCTGGTCGAAGGACCGTTCGGCCGGTTGAGTGCGCGAGCCCGTACCGAGCGGCGGATCGCGCTCATCGGAGCGGGGGTCGGTATCACCCCGTTGCGGGCTCTGGCCGAGGGTCTCGACTACGCCCCGGGCGATGCGGTTCTCATCCAGCGGTACACCGATCACCAACTCTTCAGGACGGAACTGCAGGCGCTGCACGATCGGCGCGGTCTGTCCCTGCTGACCTTGCCGGGACCTCGGCGCAGCCCTGCTTCGTGGTTCGGCCCGGGGCCGGGTGAGCTCGATGACTTGGAAGCGCTCCGGTATTGGATCCCGGACATCGCCGACCGCGACGTCTACCTGTGCGGACCCGACGCGTGGACGCAGCTGGTCAGGCACACCCTCGACGCCGCCGGCCTCCCGGCCGAGCGGCTCCATCTCGAAACCTTCAAGTGGTGACCCCGTGAAACGCATCGTGCTCTGGTTCCTCGGTACGGCATCGGCCGTCGTCCTGCTGTTCGGGTACCACACCTCGACCTCCGGCCCGCAGTCCACCGGACCGCCCGTCGGCAGCACACCATCGAGCCCCCCATCGAGCACACCGCCGAGCACATCGACGAGCACACCGTCCAGCGGTTCCTCGAGCGGTTCCACGACCGGTTCATCGACGGTGACCGGTGACGTCGCGCAGACCCAGTGGGGACCGGTTCAGGTCCAGCTGACCGTGCAGGCCGGCAAGATCACCGCGGTCAGCGTTCCGCAGTACCCGAACGGGAACCACCGCGATGCCGAGATCAACGAGTACGCGCTGCCGATCCTGATCAACGAAACCGTCCAGGCCCAGAGCGCAGACATCGACATGGTCAGCGGGGCGACCGTGACCAGTGACGGCTACATCCGTTCTCTGCAAAGCGTTCTGGACCAGGTGAAATGACGACCCGGTACGTCGAACACGTGATGGGCATGCCGATCAGCCTCGCGTTGCGCGGCCGGCATGCCGATGACGACCGCGCAGCCGAGGCGTGGGGAAGCGCTCTCGACTCTCTCCGAGACGCCGATCGGATCTTCAGTACCTACCGCCGGGATTCGTACATCTCCCGCCTCAACCGCGGCGAGCTGACCGTCGCAGACTGCCCGTCAGGGGTCGCCGAGGTCCTCGCACTCGGCGAACAGGCACGACGCGAGTCTCGAGGCGCGTTCGACGTACGGCGTACGTCCGGGCTTGACCCGAGTGGCGTGGTGAAGGGCTGGGCCGTCGAACGCGCTGCCCGGGCCTTCGACCGACTGGAGGGCACGGACTACTGCCTGTCCGCCGGCGGAGACATGACGTGTCGCGTCTCCGGTACGGCGTCCGACGCGTGGCGGATCGGGATCGAGGATCCGCACGCTCCGGACCGGGTGGTTGCGGTGGTACCGATCCGCAACGGCGCGATCGCCACATCCGGCCTGCACCGGCGCGGCGATCACATCACCGATGCTCGCACCGGCACGACGCCGTCCGCGCTGGCGTCGGTGACCGTGGTCCATCGATCGCTCACCCAGGCCGATATCGACGCCACCGCGGCGTTCGCGCTGGGCGCGGACGGTCTCGCCTGGCTACAGTCCCGACCAGGCCGCACCGGCCTGGTCGTCCTCGTCGACGGGACACGTCAGGTGTTCGGGGACAGGACCCCGGGAGTAGATGTCGCTACCGGCTGAAGCCGGCGGTGAGGCCGGAGAGCAGTTGCCGGCGGCTGACGGCGTACAGGATGACGATCGGCAGCGTGGTCAGGACGACCGAGGCGAGGACCGCCGGGACGTTGACGCTGTACTGGCCCTGGAAGGTCCACAGTGCCAACGGCAGTGTGCGCTTGTCCGGGCTCTGGGTCAGGATCAGCGGCAGGAGGAACCCGTTCCAGACGGCGAGACCGTTGTAGATGCTGACGGTCACGAGCGCCGGCCGGGTCAGCGGGAACGCGAGTGTGCGGAGCATGCCCCACTCGGTCGCGCCGTCCACCCGCATCGACTCGAACAGTTCCTTCGGTACGTCGCGGATGAAGTTCGACAGCACCAGCACCGACAGCGGGATCGAGAACGCGACCGACGGCAGGATCAGCGCGAGCAGGCTGTCGTACAGGTGCATCTTGATGATCAGCAGGTAGACCGGGATGATCGTCGCCTGCAGCGGGATCGCCAGCCCCATCAGGAACAGACCGTTGACCCCGGCAAGGAACTTGCTGCCGGCGCCGCGGATGATCGCGTACGCCGCCATGAACGAGATCCCGACCGCCGGGATGATCGTGCCGAGGGTGACGATCACGCTGTTGATGAAGTACCGCGGGAAGTCCGACTGGATCACCAGCTTGTAGTTCTCCGACGTCGGTGCGGACGGCAGGGCGAACGGGTTCTGGGTGAAGTAGTCGCTCTGGTCCTTGAAGCTGGTGACCACGATCCAGTACAGCGGGATCACCACGATCGCGAGCCAGATCCAACCGGCCAGCCCGCCGAACCAGTTCAGCTGGAGCAGCTTGTGCGCGCGCACCGGTCCGCCGCGTGCGCGGCGGGTCGACGTACTCGAGGTGGTTGCGATCGCCATCTCAGGCACCTTCCTGCTGGCTGGCCGTCGTACTGCCGCCGAGCCGCCGGAGCAGCAGTGCGAGCACCAGGCCGAGCAGCACGATGATGGACGCGATCACACTGGCGGGACCCATCTGGTTGGACATGAAGCCGCGCTTGTACATGTCGAGGGCGAGGACGCGGGTGGCGTCGCCCGGGCCGCCTGCGGTCAGCACGAAGATCAGGTCGAAGAAGGTCAGCGAACCGACCACCATAAGGGTCGACGACGTGATGATCGTGTACTTCAGTTGCGGCACGGTGATGCTGAAGAACTGCCGGATCCGGCCGGCGCCGTCGATCGAGGCGGCCTCGTACATCGTGGTCGGGATCTGCCGTACGCCGCCTTGGTAGATCAGCGAGTGGAAGGGGATGAACTGCCAGGAGACGATGAAGATCACCACGGCGATGGCGAGGTTGCTCTTACCGAGCCAGTCCTGGGTAAGGAAGCCGATGTGCAGGCCCGCGCCGAGGCCGAAGTTCGGATCGAGCAGGGCCTTGTACGTGATCGCGATCGCGGCCGAGCTGAGCAGCAGCGGGATGAAGTACAGCACGGCCAGGAACGCGCGGTACCGCTGCCGGCCGGCCAGGAACGTGCCGAGCAGCAGGCTCATCGGGGTCTGCACCGCCCAGGACAGGATCATGATCTCAAACGTCACCAAGACGCTGTGCCACGTCTGTGGATCGGACAGCACCGAGCGCCAGTTCGCGAACCCGTTCGCGTGGATCGGGCCGAGGCCGTCCCACTGGGTGAAGCTGAGCACGACCACGCCGATCAGCGGCACGACCCCGAACACGACAAACAGCACCAGCGCGGGCAGCACCATCCAGGCGACCGGACCGCTCCGCCCGACGCGGGACCCCCCGGCGCCGGACGAGACATTGCGGCCGGTCGCCGGGACGACGGGCGGAGCGGTCACGGTCATGGAATCTCCTGGCCTTCGATGTGTGACAGGTTCACTGGCCGATCACCGCGTTCATGTTGTCGGCGAACTGCTGGGGCGAGATCGACAGCTGGAACAGCTTGGCGATGTTGTCGAGCAGGGTCTCGGCCTGGGTCGGGCTGAGCGCCTGGTCCCACGACTGCGCGAAGTTCTTCGCGTTCGCCGCCGTGTCGTAGACGAAGTTGAGCCACTCGGCGTCGTTCTTGTCCGAGATCGACGCGAGCTTGTCCTTCGCGCTCTTCACTACCGGGATGTTGCCGGACTTCACCCAGGCGTCCACGGTGGCGTCGTCGAGGGTGTTGTTCGCGATGAACTTCTTCGCGGTGTCCTTGTCGCCCTGGCTCGCCTTGGAGGAGATCGACATGTACTGACCCGGGTTGCCGACGGTGTCGGTCGGGTCGCCCTTGCCGCCGTCGACCGGCGGGAAGTTCATGTACCCGAGGTGCCCGCCGGTGACGAAGTCCTTGCCGGCCGTCTTCATGTTGCCGTAGGTCCAGGCACCGTGCAGCATCATCGCCGCCTTGCCCGTGTAGAGCAGCGCCTGGTCGGCGTTGGAGTCGGCGGTGATGGACGAGAAGCCCTTGATGAAGCCGTTCGCCTTGATCAGCTTCTGCATCTCGTCGAGCGCCTTGAGTGCGGACGGGTCGGACCAGCCGTCCTTCTTGCCGTCGTAGATGTTCTGGAAGACCTCGCTGCCGCCGATCCGGTCGAAGAGGAACTCCAGCCACATCATGTTGGTCCAGCGCGACTGGCCGCCGAGCGAGAACGGCGCGATGCCCTTCGCGTTGAACTTCGGCACCAGGTCCATGATGTCGCCCCACGACTGCGGCGGCTCGGCGCCGATCTTCTCGAAGGAGCGCTTGTCGTAGAACAGCACGATCGGGGTGACGGTCTCTCCCGGCACGGCGTAGAGCTTGCCGTTGACGGTCGCCGCCGTGAAGGCGGACGGGAAGATCGAGTTCTTCAGGTCGGTCTGCTGGTTGAACCAGTCGGTCAGGTCCTCGACCTGGCCGGCCTCGACGTAGGCCTTCAGGCCGCCGCCGCCCCAGCCCCAGATCAGCGTCGGGCCCTGGCCGGCGCCGATCGCGGTCTTGATCTTCGCCTTGAACGCGTCGTTCTGGAACTCGGTGGTCTTGATCTTGGTGCTCGAGTTCGCGTCGTTGAACCGCTTGACCTGCGCCTCCCGGATCGCCTGCTGCGGCTGTCCGGTGAGGAACCAGTACGTCGTCCCGCTGCCGGCTGCCGCGCCGGCGGTGGAACCGGGCGTGCTCTTCGGGCCGGAACTACCGCAGGCAGCCAGTCCGGCCGCCAGTGCGCCGCCACCGACGAAACCTAGGAAGGTACGTCGGGATGTCGTCATGGGATCCACAGTGATCTCCGTACTCCGTGCTGCCCCCACAGGTTGCGGAAGGCACCTGCCGATATGACTTGTTTTCGAAACATAGGTTTCGGAGATAGTGCTGTCAAGACTTGAACTAAGGGGACTTTGGGGTCACAGTGAGGTCACGTAATCCCCTGCTGTCACAGGTGATTCACAGACCCGAGGCGGATCGCCGGGGTCGGCCGGAGAGCTTCGAAAAGTTTTCGATAATTGCTCACCGAAATGAATGATCATCAAGGGAGATTTTCTTGTCCATCTCGACTGACCGGCCCTGGCGCGACTCCGCGCTGCCCGCTGCGGAGCGGGCCGGCCTCCTGCTGCGGGCGATGACGCTGGAGGAGAAGGTCGCGCAGCTGGGCAGTCGGTGGGCCGGCAACGACATGGCCGACGCCGAACTGTCCGAGGACGGGACGATGAACGTCGCGCCGATGGAGGACGTCTTCTCGACCGCGGGTTCGCTGTCGCTGCAGGACGCGAGCCGCGACGGCCTCGGTCATCTCACCCGCGTCTGGGGCAGCTACCCGCAGACCGTGGAGCAGGGCATCGCCGAGGTGATCCGGCAGCACGAGATCGTGCTGAAGAACTCACGACTCGGCATCCCCGCACTCGTCCACGAGGAGTGCCTCACCGGCTTCACGACGTACGGCGCGACCGTCTACCCAGCGTCCATCGCCTGGGGTGCGACGTTCGACCCGGCGCTGGTCGAGCGGATGGCGGCCGCGATCGGGCGGGACATGGCCGCGGCCGGGGTGCAGCAGGGATTGTCGCCGGTGCTCGACGTCGTGCGTGACTATCGCTGGGGCCGGGTCGAGGAGACGATCGGCGAGGACCCTTACCTGGTGGCGATCCTGGGTTCGGCGTACGTGCGCGGTCTGCAGAGCGCGGGTGTGCTCGCGACCCTGAAACACTTCGCCGGGTACTCCGCTTCGCGCGCCGGCCGCAACCACGGCCCCGTGTCGATGGGCAAGCGGGAGCTGCTCGACATCATCCTGCCGACGTTCGAGACCGCGATCGCGACGGCCGGCGCCGGATCGGTGATGAGCTCGTACGCCGACCTCGACGGACTGCCCGCGAGTGCGGATCCGTGGTTGTTCACCGACGTACTGCGGGGTGAGTGGGGTTTCGAGGGGACGGTCGTCTCGGACTACTGGGCGGTGCCGTTCCTTGCGTCGATGCACCGGGTCGCGGCGGACGACGCGGAGGCCGGCGCGCTGGCGTTGACGGCCGGGACGGACGTGGAGCTGCCGGACACGATCGGGTTCGCCGGGCTGGTGGACAAGGTGAAGTCGGGCGAGGTGTCCGAGGAGCTGATCGACCGCGCGGCGCTGCGGCTGCTGGTGCAGAAGGTCGAGCTCGGGCTGCTCGACGAGGACTGGACGCCGGAGGGTTCGGTGCGGGCGGAGGTCGACCTGGACTCGGCGGACAACCGGGCGCTCGCTGCCGAGCTGGCCGAGAAGTCCGTCGTCCTGCTCGACGCGGGCACGGCGCTTCCGCTGACCGGCCTCGCGAAGGTTGCCGTCGTCGGACCGACGGCGCACGATCCGCGGACCCTGATGGGCTGTTACGCGTTCCCGAACCATGTGCTGCCGCGCTATCCGGAGCGTGGGCTGGGGATCGCGATCGCGTCGCCGCTTGATGCCTTGCGCAACGAGCTGGCGGGTGTGGAGGTCTCGTACGCCAAAGGATGTGAGGTCATCGGGGACGATCGCTCCGGGTTCGAGGCGGCCGTTGCGGCGGCCCAGGACGCGGATGTGTGTGTTGCGTTCGTCGGCGACCTGTCGGGGTTGTTCGGGCATGGGACCTCGGGGGAGGGGTGTGATGCCGAGGATCTGCGGCTCCCCGGTGTGCAGGGTGAGATGCTCGACGCACTGCTCGATACCGGGAAGCCGGTGGTCGTAGTAGTGGTGTCGGGGCGGCCGTATGCGCTGGGGTTGTTCGCGGAGCGGACCGCTGGATTGGTCCAGGCGTTCATCCCGGGGCAGGAAGGCGCGGCGGCGATCGCGGGTGTGCTCAGTGGACGGATCGTGCCCAGCGGCAAGCTGCCGGTGCAGATTCCGCGGCACGTCGGTGGGCAGCCCGGTACCTACCTGCAGCCGGCGCTCGGCAGCGTGGAGAGCGCCGGGATCAGCGGGCTCGAGGTCCGGCCGTTGTACCCGTTCGGGTTCGGCGCGTCGTACACGAGCTTCACGGTCGCCGACCTGCAATTGAGTGCTCCGGAGATCGGCAACGACGGCGAGTTCACCGCGACGGTGCACGTGCGCAACACCGGGGACCGCGGCGGCGACGAGGTCGTGCAGTTGTATCTGCGCGACGTGGTTGCCCAGGTCGCTCGGCCGTTGAAGCTGCTGACCGGGTTCGCGCGGGTGTCGCTCGCGCCGGGTCAGGCGGCCGACGTCACGTTCCGGATCCACGCCGATCGCACTGCGTACACGGGTCCGGATCTGCGGCGGATCGTCGAGCCCGGGGACTTCGAAGTGATGGTGGGCACGTCGTCGCTGGACCTGCCGTGTCGCGCCATGGTCCGGATCACCGGGGATGTGAGGGTGGTCGGGCACGACCGGGTCCTGACGACTCCGGTGACGATCCAGGATCCCGGCGGAGGATGACGACATGACTCGGTTGAAGGGCCGCGTCACCCTGGCGACCGTGGCCGGGACGGCCGGTGTCTCGGTGGCCACGGTGTCCAAGGTGCTGAACGGTCGCAGCGACGTCTCGGCGGTCACCCGCGCACGCGTCCAGGAGGTCCTCGAGAAGCACGGGTACGTCGGCCGCCGCCCGGAGCCGACGCACCGGGACACGGTCGAACTGTTCTACCAGGGCGTGCTGAACGCGTACTCGGTCCAGGTCATCCAGGGCGTGGTCGAGGCCGGTCAGCTGGCGGGCGTCGACGTCGTACTCAACGCTCACCCGCCGCACCCGCCGACGTCGAGCAGCGGGCGGGCCGCGCGGTGGATCCGGGCCTTGATCGGCAACGGCCGCCTGGCCGCGATCGGACTCACCAGCCAACTGGCGGATGCTGACCTGGCCGCACTGGCGCGAGCCCGGCTGCCACTGGTCGTGGTCGACCCGGCGAACATCCCGCAGCCGGACGTGACGAGCGTGGGCTCGACGAACTTCGCCGGCGGGATGGCCGCCGCCCAGCACCTGCTGTCCCTCGGCCACCGCCGGATCGGGTACGTCGGCGGCCAGCCGACCTCCGGGTGCAACCAGGCCCGGATGAGCGGCTTCCGCAGCGCCATGGACGCGGTCGGTGCCGCGGTGCCGCCGGAGTACGTCTGGCTGAGCGACTTCCTCTACGACGACGGCGTGGCCGGCGGTTCGGCGATGCTGGATCTGCGGGACCGGCCGACCGCGATCTTCGCCGGCAGCGACGAGGTCGCGCTCGGGATCCTGGAGGCCGCTCGGGCCCGCGGCCTGCGGGTGCCCGAGGACCTGAGCCTGGTCGGCTTCGACGACACCGAGGTGGCGCGGCTCGCATCGCCGCCGCTCACCACCGTGCGGCAGCCGCTCCGCGAGATGGGCGCGGTCGCGCTCCGCACGGCGATGCAACTGGCGGCGGGGGAGCAGGTCGCGTCGCATCATGTCGAGCTGGCGACGAGCCTGATCGTCCGCGGCTCGGCCGCACCCCACGAGTTGTCCTCGGTGGCGGCCTCCTGATCATTCCTTCCGGTCGGCGAGGGCCTTGGTCGCGAACACCGCGACGGCCAGGACCACCACGGACAGCGCTGCCAGCAGAGTGAGCGGTACGGCGTTGGCGCCGGCCGTCTTGTCGTCCGACAGCACCGTCATGATCGGGCGGATCGGAGAGACCCAGCGGAGCAGCAGTACGACGAGGATCGCGGCGGCCGCGGTGAGCATCGCGATCCCGATCCGCCGGATCACCAGCCGCGAGCACAGCAAACCGATCGCCGATCCGACCAGCGCCGCCCCGAGCTGTGCCGCTGCACCGACCGCGAGATCTCCCGCGGTGACGTCGTGCGACCCGGTGACGATCGGGTAGACCAACCCGACGACGAGCAGCGGCACGCACCAGGTCACGACGACCGCGACCGTCATCACCAGAACGCGCAGCGAGCTCCCCACCATGACGACGGTGATCTGCCGCTGCGTCGGGTCTTCGTGGTTGACGATGCTGACGGTCAACCACGTCGTACACACCAGCATCGCCAGCACGCAGAACGCGTACGACGACTGCAGCGGCCCGTTGTCGGACGTCGTACCGACGGCCATCGCCGCGAGGAAGATCAGGGTCGGCGGGAGGTAGCGCTGGGAGAGCAGGACGCTGGACATCAGATAGCGGTAGAGAGCGCTCACTCGGACGTCACCTGGCGAACCGTCGTCACTGACCAGCCGTGTTGCAGAGCAGTCAGCAGAGCCGCGTCGTGCCGGCCGGTCGGCACCGTCAACGTGACACCCGCCTCGTGCGGCCGTACTTCGACCACGTCGGGGTGCCGGGACCAATCGATCTCGGCCCCGGGAACCATCGAGATCTCGGTCAAGCCGGCTTGCTGGGGCAGCGCCGTCAGCCGGCCGTCCCCGATCTCGCAGACTCGGGTCGCCGTTGACCTGACGACCTGCGCGGAGTGCTCGGTGAACGCAACCGCCGCGCCTTGTGCGGCCGTCTCGGTGAGGAGTTCGCGCAGGGTCGTGTGAGCGGTTGCGTCGAGACCGGCCCACGGTTCGTCGAGGACAAGGAGCTCGGGCGGGGCGAGCAGGGCCTGCGCGAGCGCGACCTTCTGCGCGTTGCCCTTCGACAGCTTCCGCATCGGTGTGTCCGCGCCGCCCGCGAGCGCGAGCCGGTCCAGCAACTCGAGAGCGCGCTCTCTCGCCGTTCTCGTGCTGAGTCCGCGGATCCGGCCCATGTGCCGCAGGTACGCCGACGCGGACAGCCGATCGTGGGACGCGAAGACGTCCGGGACGTAGCTGACCGCGCGGGCGGTGCGCCGTACCGATCCTGTCGACGGCCGGGACAGGCCGACCATCAGCTTGAGGACCGTGGACTTGCCGGAACCGTTCGCGCCGACCAGTGCGAGCAGCTCACCCGCGTTCACCTGCAGGTCGACGTCCGCCAGGATCTCCCGCCGCCCGTACCGTTTCGAGACTTGCCGCAGCCGGACCACTTCCATGCGGCGAGCCTATCCATCCGGCGGTCCTCATCACCCGGGACAGCGGGCGGGTGAGGATCGCGGAGACCAGCAACGACGCCACGGCGAAGGCCGTCATCGTCGGTGCAGCCGCGGTCAGGTCGGCCAAGGCGCCGGCCAGGATCGCGACCACGCCGAACGTCGTACCTCGCAGCGCTGACTCCAGCCCGAGTACCTGTCCGCGCAGCTCCGCGGGAGTCAGGTCGACGAGAACCTCCTGCTGGGCCAGCGAAGCGGAGTACCCGAAGCTGCCGACCGCGACGAGTACGCAGAGCACGGCGATCGGCAGGCCGAACGCGAAGCCCAGGAACGGTACGGCGAGCACGAACCGGAGCCAGCGTCCCGCCGACCGGCGGCCGTTGCGGGTCAGGAAGCGGCCGACGACGAGATCGCCCGTCATCATCCCGGCCGCTCCCGCGGCCAGTAGCCAGCCGGCGCGAGGTCCGGCGTACGGGACGAAGAGGGCCTCGCAACCGACGATCAGGCCGTTGGGAAGGGTCAGCGCGAGCAGGATCGGACGGGTACGGGTTTCGGAGAGGAGAACGCGGTTGCCGCGCCAGGTCTCGGCGAGACCGGTCCGCGCGACCCGGCGCGGCGCACGATCCTGCAGCCCGAACCGCATCACCGGTACGGCGAGGGTGGCGAAGCCGGTGGCGATCCAGAGGACGGTCGGCGGACTGACCGCCTGCAGCAGGATGCCCGCGATGCCGAAGCCGGCGATCTGCATCGCACCGACGGACAGGTTCATCGCCGACCGGCCGAGGATGAACTGCTCGTCCTGCACCACTTCACCGAGCAGTCCGTAGCGGACGCCGGCGCCGATCGACAGACCGTACGCGAGCGTGAGCGACAGCAGCAGACGCAGGCCGGGGGACAGGTCGAGCGCGGCTTGGATGCCGACCGCAACGGCCGAACCGGCCGCGAGCAGCGTGAGGATCGGCCGTGGCCGGGCGGTGTCCGCGGCCGACATCAGCGTGGAGACGCCGAGGACCTGGGCGAGCGACGGGCCGAACATGATCGCGGCCGCGAGCAGCGCGGACCCGGTCGTGGCGTCGACCACGATCGCCAGCGTCAGGCTGGTCATGGTCGCAGAGGCGTTGCCCAGCGCACTGCCGATCCACAGGTTGCGGAACTCGCGGTTGGCGAAGATCGCTCGATACGTGCTCATGACGAGCAGCATCGACGGCAAGCTCGGCGCCGCCTACAGTTTCGGGTGGAGGCGAAACGTTGTCCGAATTCCTGGTCGATGCCGACACGCTGGTGAACGCGCGGTTCGGTACGTCGCAGCTCACCGAGACGGTGTCGGCGCTGAAGCTGCTGCGGGTGCCGGTCGAGCCCTGGTACCGGCCGTGGAAGGACGCGCACAGCGCCGCCTTCGAGGCCCAGCTGGCGGCGAACCCGGTCTGGGCGGCGATCATCGACAGCGCGTTCGGGACCAGCTGGGCGGCCGACTTCTTCACCGTCCCGCCGCTCGAACCGGATCTCGCGCTCCAGGACGAGCTCGGGCCGCTGATGGCGCTCTCCGACGATCACATCCGGGCGGACCTGAGCGTCGTACGCACGCCGTTGCCGCCGATCCTGCTCGAGACCCGAGGGCTGGCTGCGGAGGCTGCTGAGTTGTTGCGGTGGATCTGGAGCGCGACCATCGAGCCGGAGTGGCCGCGGCGCCTGCGGCTGTTGCAGGCCGACGTCGTGTCGCGGACGTCGCGGCTCAGCGAGCAAGGGTGGTCGGGCGTGCTCCGTGGGCTGGGTCCGGATGTGCGCTGGCTCGGCGACGGGCGGATCCAGGTCAATCGCTGGGACTATCCGGTGACGGACGTCCGCGGGCGGGATCTGATGTTCATCGCCGCGCACACCCAGCGGGTGAACGTGAGCTGGCGGTTGCCGGATCGGTTCGCGCTGGCCTACCCCGTGACCGGCATCTTCGCGACGACCGCGACGCCGGACGAGCCGTTGGTGCAGCTGCTCGGCCGCAACCGCGCGCGCATCCTGGTCGAGGCCGCGTCGCCGGTGAGTACGACGCTGCTGGTCGCGACGACAGGTCTGTCGCTCGCGACGATCTCCGACCATCTCCGGGTGCTGACCGACAGCGGATTGCTGGAACGCCGCCGGTCCGGACGGTCGGTCCTGTACTGGCAGTCCGACACCGGCCGCCGCGTTGTACGGCGACCGGCGTCGACCGCCCCGAGCCCCGATGAGCTCGCGCAGCCGGGCAGCTAACGGATCTGCAGCTCCGTGGAGAGCGGCAGGTCCGAAACCGACGAGCCGGCTCGGATCGTGAAGGCACCGGGGTCAGCTGTCCAGCCGTCCTGCCAGTGCTCGAAGGTGTGGTTGTGCAGGTTGACGGTGATCTCGCGGGCCTGACCGGCGTCGAGGCGTACGACGGCGAATCCGGCCAGCCAGCGGACCGGGCGATCCACCGTGCTGTCGGGGCGTTCGACGTACACCTGGACTACGTGCTTGCCGGCGCGGTCGCCGGTGTTGCGGACGGTCAGCGCGACAGACGTCGGGTCGTTCGCGCGCAGGCCGGACAACTCCCAGGTGGTGTAGCCGAGGCCGTGGCCGAACTCGTACGCCGGCTCGGCGCCCGCCTTCAACCAGGCGCGGTAGCCGATGTGGACGCCCTCGTCGTACCGCACGACGCCGTCCTTCGGGGTGACGTCGATGACGGGTACGTCGTCCTGCTCGCGCGGCCACGTGGTCGGAAGGCGACCGCCGGGCTCGACCTGGCCGAGGAGAACGTCAGAGAGCGCGTTCCCGTATTCCTGGCCGCCGAAGTACGTCGCCAGCACGGCCGCGACGTCGTCACGCCAGGGGAGCAGAACGGGGGAGCCCGCGTTGACCACGACGACCGTCCGGGGATTGGCCGCGGCGACCGCGCGGACCAGGTCGTCCTGCCGGCCGGGCAGCGCGAGCGAGGTACGGTCGTAGCCCTCGGACTCGACCTTCGAATTGGTGCCTACGACAACTAGCGCCACGTCGGCGTCGCGGGCCGCCGCGACGGCCTCGTCGATCAGGGCCTGCGGATCGTCGTTGGCCGGCTCGATGCCGACGGTGATGCTGAAGGCGTTGTTCAGGCCGCCTTCCAGCTTCGGCAGGTCGAGCTCGATGTGGATGTCGATCGGCCGGCCCGCGGTGACCTCCAGCGGGGTGGAGATCGAGGGTGGTGACAGCAATGCCGCGCCGAGGTCGGTGCCGACCGGGACCGCGGTGTCCTCGCGGAGGAGCTTGCCGTCGGCAAAGATCCGGCCGCGGCCGACCGAGGCGAACCCGAGCTGGACCGCACCGGACTCGTCCGGCGTCCAGGTGGTGCGGAACTCGAAGACTGCGCTCTCGGCGATCGGGGCATCGCCGCCGAGGTAGACGAGGGCGCTGGAGAACCGGTCCTCGGCGTACAACTCGGATCCGTCGGCCGCCAGGAAGCGCACGTGGGCGCCGCGTTCGCCGGTCTGCGGGTTGGACATCGTGGCCGGTGCCAGTTCGGCGACGCTCTCCTGGACGACGGCGCCGATCGAGTACGTGATCTCGGCGTTCGGGAGCGCGGCGCGGAGTCCATCGAGCGGCGAGACCACTGACGACGGGATGACGGTCGCGCTGCCACCGCCCTGGGTGCGTGCGTCGCGGGCGTTGTGGCCGATGACCGCAACCTTCGTCAGGTCTTGGGAACGCCAGGGGAGCGCTGTCTGGTTTCTGAGCAGAACGGTGCCTTCGGCGGCCGCCGTACGGGTGAAGGCGACACCGTCCACCTGAGGCGGATCGGCCGGCTTCTCGTGCCCTTCGAGGGCGCCGACGCGGGCGGCGAGGGCGAGGATGCGGAGGACCTTGCGGTCGATCGCGTCCTCCTTGACCTCACCGGACCGGACGGCCTGGAGGAGTGCGTCGCCCCAGGCGCCGATCGGACCCGGCATCGCGAGGTCCTGTGAGTGCTTGGCGCTCTCGACGCTGCGGACCGCGGTCCAGTCGCTGACCACGACGCCGTCGAATCCCCAGTCGGTGTTGAGCGGGGTCTCGAGCAGGTCGTTCTCCGAGGCGGTCGCGCCGTTGATCGAGTTGTAGGCGCTCATCACCAGCCACGCCTTGGACTCGGTGACCGCCTTCTCGAAGGCGAGTAGGTAGACCTCGCGGAGCGTGCGTTCGTCGACCACGACGTTCGCGGTGAACCGGTCGGTCTCGAAGTCGTTCGCCACGTAGTGCTTCGGGGTGGCGCCGACGCCGAGCTCCTGGACGCCGGCGACGTACGCCGCGGCGAGCTCCGCGGTCAGGACCGGGTCCTCGCTGAACGCCTCGAAGTGCCGGCCGCCGAGCGGGGAACGGTGCAGGTTGATCGTCGGGCCGAGCACGACGTCGACGTTCTTCCGGCGGGCCTCGAGCGCCGACACCACGCCGTACCGATGGGCGATGCCGACGTCCCAGGACGACGAGAGAGCGGTTGCCGACGGGAGGTTCAGCGACGGGTCGCGCTCGTCCCAGACCGGGCCGCGGACGCCGCTCGGCCCGTCGGACAGCACCATCGAGCGCAGGCCGATCGCGGGCAGCGCGTGGGTCGACCAGAAGTCCTGGCCGGTGAGGATCCGGACCTTCTCCTCGAGGGTGAGCCGGCCGAGCAGGTCGTCGAAGTTCATGCCGACGACTGTACGTCCGAAAACCGAGTGATGCTAGGTTTTGGGTATGGCCACTTCCAGAGGTCCGTACGCGAAGGGCGTCGCCAAGCGGGAGGAGATCCTGCGGGCCGCGCTCGAGGTGATCGCGCGGCATGGCTACCGGAAGACGTCGACGCGTGAGCTGGCGGCCGCTGTCGGGCTGAGCGAGGCCGGGCTGCTGCACTACTTCGGCTCGAAGGAAAAGCTGTTCGAGGCGGTGCTCCGGGCTCGCGACGAGGCGGACCGGTCGCGGTTCGCCGACTCGACCGATCCGATCGACCTGCTGACTACTGTCGTCCGGCACAACGGGTCGGTGCCGGGTCTCGTCGAGCTCTACTCGACGTTCTCCGCCGAGGCAGGCGACCCCGAGCACAACTCCCACGACTACTTCGTCGACCGGTACGCCGGCATCCGCGCCGCCCTCGCCGACGAGGTCCGCACCCGCCAGTCCGCAGGCACGTTCAACTCGTCCGCCGACCCGGAAACCATCGCCACCGTCCTGATCGCGCTCTCCGACGGCCTGCAGATCCAATCGCAGTACGGCCTGGCCGCCGACCCAGGCGACCTCTTCACCCACCTCCTGAACCTCCTGTCCGCCCCCGCGAGATAGTTGAACCATGACGAGCCCCGCCGACGACCCCACCACCCCGGCCGAGTTCGCAGCCCCGCGCAGCGCCGAAGGCAGCACCCCTTCCACCCCCGCGGTCGAGCGGTCGCTGCCTTCCCGGCGGGTGCTCACCAAGGAAATCTGGCTTGTCCTCGCCTTGTCCTTGGGGGCCTCGGGTGTGGCTGCGGTGATCTCGTTTGCCGGGGTGCTGACCTCGTCGAAGCCGATCAGTGGGCAGACGGCGGTGATTGTGGGGTCGCGGGCTCCGGGGCGGCCGTGGCTGGATCTGAGTTGGCAGGTGTTCGCGATCGTGACCGCGCTGGTGCCGGTCGCACTGGTCGGGCATTTCCTCGCCCGCGGCGGGGAGACGCTGCGAACGATCGGCTTCGACCTGCGCGACCGCCTGCGGGACCTCGGCCGCGGTACGGCGATCGCGGCGGTGATCGGCGGCGCCGGACTGCTGTTCTACATCGGTGCACACGCGACCGGAGCCAACCTCACCGTCGACCCGTCACAGCTGCCCGGCTACTGGTGGCGGATCCCGATCCTGATCGCGGTCTCCGCACAGAACGCCGTACTCGAGGAAGTCGTCGTGCTCGGCTACCTCAACCACCGGCTCGATCAACTCGGCTGGTCCGTCCGCCGCGCGACCCTCACCAGTTCGCTCCTGCGCGGGTCGTACCACCTCTACCAGGGGCTCGGCGGGTTCGCCGGCAACGTGATCATGGGCGTGATCTTCACCTGGCTGTACCGGCGGTGGGGGCGGATCATGCCGCTGGTGGTCGCGCACACGCTGATCGACACCGGCGCGTTGATCGGCGCGACGTACCTGCTGGGCAAGGTCTCCTGGCTACCCAGTTGAAAGCTGGACAAGTGTAAAGACTGACACGTAACCGATCGGGCCCCCAACGGGTTGAGGTTGTCGTGACAGTCAACGGGGAAATCACCAGTCCGCCAGAGATCGATGCCGGCCTGGCTGCGGCGGCGCTCGCCGTGTTCGCACACCGGCACGAGGTCGTCCATCTGCTGTACGCCGCCACCGACGAGCCGGATGCGCTGGCGCGGATCGGCGCGTTGCTGAGGGTCGACGAGGCAACTATCGCGCGGGTTCTCGGCCAGCCGCTGCGCTGGATGCTGCCGCAGTTCCGCACCGAGCTGGAGACGATCGCGGCCATACCGGACGCCGCGATCACCGCACCGGCCGTGGAACCAGCAGCCGGCACGCCGGCGAGTCTCGAGGCAGCGTCGACCAGCTGAGGCTGCAAGTTCCTGCCGGATGATCGCAGGAGGCACCGCTCCACCGTTAGGTTGGAGCGGTGCAGACGTATGGGCGGGACGTGCTGGAGATCGCGGACGAACTGACGACGGCGTACGTCGAGGTGTTCACCGGGCCGCCGTTCGAGCACCGGGACCCGGAGGCGACCCGGACCGCGTTCCGGAAGCGGCTCGAACAGGACGCCGAGCGGGACGGGTTCCAGGCCTGGATCGAGCGCTCGGACGACGGGCGGATCGCCGGGTTCGTGACCGGGTGGACGACGCCGGCGCCGTTCCGGACCGACCGGTCGTACGGCAGCGTCCTCGACCGGATCGGCGCCGAACAGGTCGAGGAGTTGCTGGTCGGCGCGTTCGAGGTGGACGAGCTCGGCGTACTGGCGCACGCCCGCGGCGCCGGCCTCGCGCCCCGCCTGCTCGAAACGGCCACCCGCGAGCGCTCCCGCGCCTGGCTGCTCGCCTGGAACCAGAACCACGACGCGATCGCGTTCTACCGCCACCTCGGCTGGCGCGAGCCCGAGGTCCGCGGCCCCGAGCACGACATCCTCGTCTTCACGACCACCTGACGGCGGGTCAGAGCGCGAAGAGGTCGGTGGCGTTGCGGTGGGTGATGGCCTCGTGCTCGGCGGGGGTGAGGTCGGCGGCTTCGAGGGCGCCGAGGGCGATCGAAGGGTCGATCAGCGTCGCGTCAGTGCCGAACATCAGGCGGCTCGGGCCTATCCGGTCGAGGATCCAGCGGATCCGGTTCGCCTCCGGCGCGGACCAGCACGGCTCGAACCAGATCCGGTCGGACCGGTCGGCCGCCTCGGGGACCCTGGGCCAGCCGTTCGCGCCCATGTGACCGGCGAGCACGCGCGCGCCGGGGACCCGGGCGGCGACGTCGGCCAGATCGACGACGGTGTCGCCCCAGGTGTGCACGAGCGTGGGCAGGCCGTACTCAGTGGTGAGTTCGATCGCCTCCTGCATCGCGGGCGAGCTGATCGGCGTACGGCTGTACTCGCTGTGGATCTTCGCGCCGACCCACCGCGTCCGCCCGTCGCCGGCGAGCAGTTCGTCGAGGTCGGTCCGGGCCGCGTCCAGGCGCCGCGGGTCGACGACGATCATCCCGCGCAGCCGTGGGTCGGCCGGGAGCTGAGCGGCCAGGGAGCGGTTGCCGAGCGGGGCGTCGTACACGATGCCCTCGATCGCCGAGACGAGCTGGAGGTCGATGCCGAAGCGGTCGATCAGGTCGATGTTGATGTCGATGCTCGCGGTGTCCATCGAGAAGAACCACGGACCCCAGTGAGCGTGTACGTCGATCAGCATGCGGGCTCCAGGAGGGTCTCGAGGCTGCGGCTGCCGGCCTGTGCGATCTCGTCCGGGCCGAGCTTGGACGTCAGCAGCCGGCGGACCACCGAGCGGGTCTCGTGGAACGGCGTCCGGCACCCGAGCACCAGCCGCTCCGAGCCGACCTCCGCGGCCACGATCTCGAGCGAATCAGGTCCGGTCAGCATCCGCGTCGAGGTGTGGAATCCGGGCTCCGACCGGGCCATCACCACGAAGTCGCCGAGGTAGTAGAAGTGCGTGTCGAGGAACACCACCCGCGCCCCGAGCCCCCGCAACGCCGGTCCGACCTTGCGTACGTCGCCCTCGGTGAAGATCGTCAGCCCGGCGTCGACGAGCAGTTGCACGACATGACCGAACGACGGATACCCCGGCTCGACGCTCTGCGCGGTCGGCGCCAACCGCACCGCGCGCGGCGGCGCGTCACCGGACAGCTGCCGCTCCAGCTCCTTCTCGGCACCCAGCGGATCCCGCAGATCAAGCACCGGGCACGACGACCACCCGTTGCCCTCAGCAACCTTGCGCGCCTCGTCGTTCCCCGACGGTACGTCGAAGTGCACCGCCCGCAGCGCGGACACCACACCGCCCGCGATCCCGCTCGCGTCGAGCACCTCCCGCACCTTCTCGGGCTGCCCCCAGCGCCCCGTCGTCACGTCGTGCCCGACCAGGATGTCGCAGTCGAGCAGCAGAGGAGAGCCGGTCACGGGGCCTCCCGGTCTGGACTGAGGAGCGGAGGGAGCGAAGCGACCGGAGCGACGAGGGAAGACCGGGAGTCACAGCCCCGGGACCCGCCGCGCCGGAGGCGTGGCATTGGTACGGTCATCAGGCCTCCGGGGACAGGGCGTTGTGAACCTTGCGGATCGCCGCGACGATGTCGTCGACGTCGGAGTCGGTGTAGTTCTCGTTCCAGGGCAGGACGAGGAGGCGGTTGTTGATGAGCTCCTCGGCGTTCGGGCACAGGCCGACCGGGTACGAGACGTCCTGCAGCGGGAACCCGGAGTCTCCGTACGTGATCCGCTCGCGGACGGCCGGCGCGGCGTACAGCGGGCTGGTCAGGTAGCCGCCGTTCGCGGGAATGCCCTCGGCGGTCAGCGCGGCGGCCCACTCGCGCATGTCACCGGCGGCCTCGGAGATGATCAGCGGGTACTGCCAGTACACGTGGTCGTGCCCGTCGGGTGGCGGGGTGATCCCGGCCAGATCCGCGATCCCGGCCGTCGCCCGGAGAGCCGCCGTACGACGATCCTGGATCACGCCGCGGAGCCGGTTCAGCTGCGCTCGCGTCACCGACGCAACCAGCTCGGTCATCCGGTAGTTCAGCGCGAGGAACAGGTACGTCCGCTCGTCGGTGTCGCGCGGCCAGCCCTTGTCGGCGAACAACCGCATCCGCCGGGCCTTCTGCGCGTCGTCGGTGACGGTCAGCCCGCCGTCGCCGGCGCTGATGTGCTTGGTCTGTTGCAGGCTGAAGCAGCCGATGTGCCCGATCCGGCCGACGAACGAGTCGCCGACCGGCGCGAGATACGCCTGCGCGCAGTCCTCGATCAGCAGGATCCCGTGCTGGTCGCACAGCTCCCGCAACTCCCGCACCCGCGCCGGTTTGCCGAACAGGTGCACCACGATCACGGCCTTGGTGCGCGGCGTGATCGCGGCCGCGACCGACTCGGGCGTCAGGTTCCCGGTGATCGGGTCGACATCCGCGAACACCGGTACGGCGTTCTGCATCATGATCGGGAACACGGTGCCCATGTCGCTGATCGGGGTGGTGATGATCTCGTCACCGGGAGCCGGGTTCACGGCGGCGACGGCGAGGTGCAGCGCCGCCGTACCCGAGCTGCAGGTGACCGCGTGCCCGGCGCCGAGGAGCGAAGCGAACTCCAGTTCGAGCGCGGGCACCTCGGTGCCCCAGGTGGCCGACAGCATGCCGCTGCGGAGCACCCGCTCGACGGCCTTGACCTCGTCGTCGCCGAAGCGCCGGCCGCTGGCGTTCATCACCGACGGCAGCGGGTCCGTGCGGACCGGCGTACCGCCGTCCCGGGCGAGCTGATCGTTCTCCATCAGAGGAATCCTTTGCTTAAGGCAACGGTAGTTGGACGAGGTCGCGGTCGGCGAGGCCCCAGACCGAGTGCCGGTCCGGGTGCCGGGGCCTGCGGACCGGGGTCAGTTGCGGCACGGTGTACCAGCCGTCGCCCAGGTTGTTCACGAGCAGCTTCGCGGGGCCGGGACCGAGCTGGTACAGGTTCCCGCCGAAGTTCGTTTCACAGTAGACCCCGGTCCGGTCAGTGTGGATCTGGCCGTAGCCGGACAGTTTGTTCTCGCCGCGTACGACGGTCTTCGTCCGCAGGTCGTACCGGAACCAGCCGCCGCTGGTCCGCTTCAGGACGCCGTACAGGATCCCGTTGTGGACGGCAACGCTCTGGATGGAGCGTTCGCCGGCGAGTGGTTCGACGGTCCAGAGCAGCTTGCGCCGACAGAGGTCGAAGGCGGCGACCGCTGCCGAGGTGCGGGCCGGGGTGATGCCTCCGCCGCCGACCACATCCCCGGCGAGGTACGCGATGCCGTCGACGACCGAGACGCCCAGCACGCTCTGATCGGGGAGCACGCCGTAGTGCACGTCCAGCTCGCCGGTGCGCACATCCAGCAGCGTGAGCGCGCCGGTGAGCTTCCCTGTGCCGGGCGCGGACGCGATCGCGAGCAGCTTCGACTTCTCGTCGTACGCCGCCTGCCACGGGCGAATCTGCTCGTGACCGATCGTGCCGAAGCTGTGCACCTCGCTGGTCCGCGGGTTCACACGGACCACCTCGGTGCTCGGGTACAGGGCGGAGTACAGCTCGCCGCGGACCCAGGAGAGTGTCTTCGCCTCGCCCGCGACGCGGATGCGCCGAGTGGCGCCGGTGTCGGCCGCGTGCTCGGTGATCACCCAGTGACCGCCGACGTACAGATGCGGGTCGCCGAGCTGGATGGACTGTGGCAGGTCCGGCGCGGGTGTGAACCCGGCGTCGATCAGGTCGAGCAGTTCGAAGGAGCCGGTGGAGACGTCCAGCCACCAGAGCACGCCGGATCCGGTCGCGCCGAGCAGCGTGGTCGCATCGAGGAACACGAGCTTGCGGTGCTCGTCCTGCGGCGCCGGCGTGGCCACCGCGACGAGACCCTCAGGCCCAGACTTCCATACCGTTCCCGACGTCCGTGTGGTCAGGTACGCCGTACCGTCCGCGGCAACCGTGACCGCGTCGACGCCCGTCTCGCCGGCGGGCAGCGGCACACTGCGAACGTCGGTACCGTCGAGCGCCATGCTGAGCAGCGCCTGGCTGCTGCCCACAAAGATCCGATCCTCCGTGGCCGCGAACGGTCCGAAGTTCTGTCCACGGGACGCCTCGGGCGTGAGATCCCGGAAGACCCCGGTACTGCGGTCGTACCCGACCAGCTGCGACGGCGTGTAGATGCCGGCGTACACGTAGTTGCCCGCGGCACCGACATACCGGCCGTACTGCGCGCCTGCCACCGGGGCGCCGAGCCGGGTCGGGGTGTTCGTCGCGGGGTCGATCTGCCAGACGGCGCCGTTCGGGTAACTGACCGCGAACACCTGGCCGTCGGGCGCGGTCGTGAGGTCCCAGACGAAGCCGCCCGCTCCGGCCAAGGTCCCGACATGGGTCAGCGATCCGTCGGCGGGGTCGAAGCAGTAGACGTCGGCGACCGGGTAGAGGCCGGCGTAGATCTTGCCTGCGGCAACGGTGATTCCCCAGCCGCCTTCGCCGGTCGGAAGCTCGACCGTCCTGGTGACCTTCCGGGTGGACAGGTCGATCTCTGTCAGTCGGGGCGGGACGATGCCGCGGCTGATGACGTACGCGTGTCCGTCGTGGACCGCCATCGCGACGACGGCAGCCGTGACAACAGCAGGGCCTGCGGTGGGTAGCGTCGAACCGTCGATGGGAGTGTCCTCCGCGTGTGCGGTCGTGGGCAGGGCGGTGAGTGCACTGGTCGCCAGGGCACCGGCAAGCGCCGTACGGCGGGAGATGATCATCGGAGTCCTCCGACGCGGATGAGGTCACGGCCCTTGATCGTGTACAGGGTGTCGCCGTTGTGGGACGTGGTGATCAGCGGATAGCTGTAGATCTGGGCTCCGAGATTGTCGACCACGGTGGTGATCGTCAGGGCCGGCGTGATCTTGAAGACGCGCTGGTTGTCGGTGCCGTACAGGCCGGAGCGGGCGATCGTGAGCCGGCTCTGACTGGTGCCGAGTGTGGCGCTGCCGACGAGCTTGCCGGTGCGCGGATCGAGGACGGCGAGCCGGCCGTCGTCCGTGGTCGCGTACAGGCGGCCGCGGTAGACGACGAGATCGCTGTAGCTCTGCGCGGCGGACAGCGGAGCGCTCTCCCAGAGCACCTTGTTGCGGCGCAGATCGAAGGCGACAACGGTTGCCTCGGGCAAGATCGGGTCGGTGCCGAGGCTGTTCCGGGTCGCGCCGCCGAGGTACGCGATGCCATCGGACGTCGTCACCGAGCGGACGGATTGATGAGGTACGACGCCGCGGTGGACCTCACGTTGGCCATTGGCCAGGTGCTGCTCGACCAGCGTGCCGTCGTACTTGCCGTAGTCGGGCTCGGTGGAGATGAGCCAGGTGCGCGACCGGGCGTCGTACGCGGCGTCCGTCGGGCGGGTCTGCTCGTTGCCGATCTGACCCAGCTCGTGCAGGCCGGAGCCGTCGGGCTTCATCTGCCACAAGCGGGCCAGCGTGTAGACGCCGAGGTAGATGTCGCGGCCGATCGGGGTCAGGGTCTTCGCTTCACCGGGGAGGAAGGTGCGCGTGCTGGCACCGGTGGCCAGGTCGTGGACCTGGATGCCGGCCTTGCCGCTGACCAGCACGGAGGTCGGCGTCGCGGTGATCGCCATCGCCTGCTCGGGTGCGGGCGGCAGGCCGGCCTGGCCGAGATCGGTGCCGGTGAACTCCCCGGTCGTCTCGTCGAAGTCGACGACCTGGCTGGTCAGCTCGGCGCGGATCGTCGAGCCCTCGACGAAGATCCGGTTGAAGTACGCCCCGTCGTACGGCGAACCGAGACGGGTCAGCGTGTTGTCGCGGTATCGGTACAGGGTGCCGGACGGTCTGGTGCCGAGGTAGATGTCGGCGCCGTCGATCGTGATGGCGGTGATGTACTGGTCGCCGCCGGGCGTCTGGACCTCGACCGGGTTGCCCAGGTCGGCGGTGTCGAAGACGAGCATCGTCCCGGTGGGGGACAGGCTCGCGGCCAGCTTCGTGCCGTCGAGCGCCAGGGTGGCGACGAAGGTCCGGTCCGCGTATTTGGCCGGGAGTACGTCGCGGCGGTCGCCGGTGGCGCGATCGATGGCGATCAGGTGCGCCTTCGTGCCGACGCCCGCGTAGATCGTGGTCGCGTCGGCGGCGATGCTGCGGACGTACTGCTCACCGGCGACGGCAGCGCCGTAGGACTTGGTGGCGCCGGTGGCCGGGTCGTACTCGTGGACGGCGCCGTCCGGGTAGGTGCCCGCGACGATCTTGCCGTCGGGGGTCGCGGCGATCGACCAGATGAACGAGCCGAACTGAGTGACCTTGGTGGCTGTGCCGGTCGTGGTGTCGACGCGGTAGACGTCGCCGGGGGTGTACAGACCGATGTAGAGGTCGGTGCCGATGTGGGTCATGGCCCAGGCGCCGGCGCCGGTCGAGAGCGAGAACTTGCGGTCGACGGTCTTGCCGACCGGGTCGAAGGCGCCGACCTGGACCGGCGATACGCCGGAGGTGATAGTCCAGATCCGGTCGCCGACCTGCTCGGCGACACTGGTCGAGGTCACGGCCGACGCCGGACCGAGATTGGTGACCGTTGGACTTTCGGTCACGTCCGGAATAGTGGCGCGGGCTGGGGCGGAAACGCTCACCCATCCTGCGCAGACGACCAGAGTAGCGATCAATCCCCGTGCGAATCGCTTGTCCACAAGGCCTCCCGGGACAGTGCGCACTGAATTACGGTCATGGCTGAAATTAGCCGGACGTGCGTCAGCACGTCAACCGCTCGGGAAGATTCAGAGGTGAACGCGGTAGACGACGAGCGGGCGGCCGCTGCCGGTGCCGAGCTGGGTGCCGGTCGCGTCGGCCAGGCCGGCCCGCTCGAGGCGGTTCAGGACGCGGCGCGCAGTGCGGGGCTGAATGCCCAGGTAGTCGGCGACCGAGCGCGTGGTCAGACCGTCCTCGGGCGTGGCGTGCACAAGCTCCTGCAGCCGCTCGAGGGTCGCCTTCGACAAGCCCGCGCGCTGCGCGAGCAACTGCAGCTTCGACCGCTGCTGAGCCCGTGGCGCCGCACCGCCGACCAGCACGAGATCGATGTCGTTCCGCAGCGAGACGACCGCCGCCGTCCGGCCCGCGGTCCGCGCCCGCCCGAGCGCGCGACGCGCCAACGCCTCGGTCTCGGTGCCGGACCCGCCGATGCCGAACCCGATCCGCACCGGTCCGAACTGTTCCTTCAGCCGGGTCAACATGCCCAGCTCGGTGAACGAGGCGGTCGCCTGGTCGAGCGGTCCGCGGGTCGCGATCACGAGCCAGCGCTTGTCGTCGTACCGGATGACGCTGCCGCCGAGCGAACCGGCCTCGCGGCGGAGAGCGCTCTCGGCGTCCGGAGAGATCTCGACCAGGCCGAGTGCGATCTGCGCATCGTCACTGCGCAAAGCGTCATGTACGAGCAGCAGACTGTTCACTGCGCTGCGCACCGAGTGAACCGAGGGAGCGAGGCGCAGCGTGGTCTGCTCGGACCGCAGCTTCTCGTACGCCGATCGCAGACAGGTGATCGCGACCGTGGCGCCGGCCTCGTGGTGGAAGGCGAGGATCTCCTCGAGACTCAGCCCGGGCCGGTACGGCAGGACGCGGACGCCCCGCGTCGGCAGGCCGACCTCGTCGAACGTCTCCCGGACCTCGGCCTCGTCCAGTACGTCGATGCTGAGCGAGCTGACGTCGTGGCCCTCGCTGAGCAGTTGCACCAGGGCGCGCATCAACGTGGCGCCGGTGTACTCGACGTGCGCGGCCGGTCGGTCGAGCAGGTCCTTCGCGGCGGCCATCTGGTATGGAACGACGCCGGTGAACAACCACGCGTCCACGCTGCCCGGCGCGTTGGCCATCACCTTCGGAGTGTCGGTCTCCCGCCGGTACCGCAGCGGGACGACCTCGACCCCACGCAGCCCTTTGAGGATCCGGCCGGTGGAGGTGACCAGATCCGACGGCCCCACCACCCCGATCGTCGTCACCAAGGGGTCCCCTCCTTCATCGGCTCAGTCTCACTACTACACCCCACCGCTGCAAGAACCCGCGCCGTCGTCGGCTACGTTCCACTCATGGCACGGGTTGACGAGTGGATCGACGAGGGTACGGCGAAGTGCCGCGCGGCACTGGTTGACCTGGAGGCGCCGTCGGCGCTGCCGGGCTGGAAACGGCGGCATGTGGCGGCCCATCTGTCGCTGAACGCCGAAGCCCTGGGCAACCTCGTGCACTGGGCAAGGACCGGCGAGGAACGGCCGATGTATCCGTCGCCCGAGGCGCGGAGCGCGGACATCGACGCCGGGGCGCTCCGGCCGGAGGACGAGCTGCGGACGTGGTTCGACGCGTCGGCGACCGGGCTCGCGGACTCGATGGCGGCGCTGACGGACGACCAGTGGCAGGCCCCGGTGCACACCGCGCAGGGCGCGCCGATCCCGGCGACCCGGATCCCGTGGATGCGCTCCCGCGAGGTCCTGATCCACGCCGTCGACCTGGGCACGGGCATCACCTTCGCCGATCTCCCGACCGACTTCCTGGAAGCCCTCTGCGAGGACATCCGCACCCAGCGCGGCGACGTACCCGACCTTCAAGGCCCCCTCCCGGAGATCGCCGCCTACCTGGCCGGCCGCCCGTACTCCGACGTGACCTCGTCCGGACAGGCCGCAGCGCCCCTCCCACCCTGGCTCTGACTATTTGACGACGCGGTAGTGGAGATGGGTGACGTCGCGGGCTGTGAGTTGGCGGGTCTGTTCCAGCTCGACGAGGCCGGTGGGGAGGTTGGCGAAGAGGGGACGGCCCTGGCCGAAGAGGACAGGGACGACGTGGAGTTCGAGTTCGTCGAGTTCACCGGCGGCCAGTAGAGAGTGAGCGGCACCGGCGCCGTGGACCATCACGTTCCGGTCTCCTGCAGCAGCCCGGGCCTGGGCGGCGCAGGACACCACGTCGGTGACGAAGCGCGCGCTCCCCGGCGGTACGTCGTTCTGGTCGTAGTCGTGCGTGAGCACGAAGATCGGCACGCCGTCGTGGTGGTCCCCGCCCCACCGCCCAGCGTGCTCGAACGTCCGCCGGCCGGAGATGAGCGCGCCGGTTGCGAGCGCCTCGCGGTAAACGTCTCCGCTCGGCCCGTCGTCGTTGCGGTCGTCGAGCCAGTTGAAGAGCCGGAAGCCGCCGGCGCCCATCGGCTGGTCCACGCTGTCGTCCGGGCCGACGACGTACCCGTCGAGCGACATCGTCATGTCGAGCACGATCATCTGGCTGCTCCTAGCGGTTGGCGGAAGAACCAGTGTGGGTCGTAGGTGTTCTTGACGGCGAGCAGGCGTGGGTGGTTGGCGCCGTGGTACGCCGCCGGGTCGGTGAGGTCGGGGTCGGGGAAGTTGGGGTAAAGGTGGCCTGACGCGTGCGGGTGCGCGATGGACCAGGAGCGACGTACGGCGTCGTGGTCGGGGGCCGCGTGCTCGAGGAGGAAGCGTTCGGTGCGGTGGGCGAAGGCGGTGGCGTCAGGTGGGACGTGGTTGTAGGCGCCGCCCATCGGAGTGAAGCTGAGTTCGCAGCCGGCGGCGAGGAGTTGAGCGATGGTGTCGCGGGGGAGCGGCGCGGCGAAGAACTCGGATTTGCTGTAGATGATGCGGTCGTCGGGTACGTCTTCATCGGAGAAGCTGCGCTTGAGCGCCGGCCAGCTGAGCCCGGAGCGGACACACAGCTCGCCACCGAGCCGCCCGAGCGGACCGAAGTCCTCCGCGGTGAGGGTGGCGCCGAAGATGCGTGCTTCGTCGGCGGTTACGGCGAGGCTGGCGGTGATGTCGTCGGGGGCGTCGGGAGCCCAGGTCTGCCAGGCGTCGATCACGTCGGCGGCGCGGGCACGAGGCCAGGTGAGGGTGAATCGGGTGGCGGCAGGGGACGGTACGGCGGCGAACACGAGCGAGGTGAGCACGCCGAACTGACCACCGCCGGCCCCACGCAGCGCCCAGAACAGCTCCGGTTCCTGCTCCTCGTCACACTCCACAACTCGACCATCCGCGAGCACAACCGTCGCCGCGACGAGCCGGTCGCAGGTCAGCCCGTACTTCCGCCCCAACAGCCCGAGCCCGCCACCGAGCGTCAGCCCAGCAATCCCAACCGTCGGCCCGCACCCCGCCGGAATCGTCAGCCCAAACTCATGCAACCCCCGATAGACGTCAGCCAGCCGAGCCCCAGCCCCGATGGTCGCCTTCCTATCTACAACTGACAGCCCGCTCAGACCGGACAACTCGAGTAGTAGGCCGGTGGTGGAGGAGTGGCCGGCGAAGCAGTGGCCTCCGGATCGGGCGGCTACTGGGAGGTCGTGGGCGCGGGCGTAGGAGAGAGCCTCGACCACGTCGTCGGTGGTGCTGCAGTGCGCGATCACGGCAGGGCGGACATGGCCGTACTGCGGGAGAGCGGGTCGCCGGAGTTCGTCGTACCGCGGGTGGTCAGGTCCGATCAGCTCCATGATCCGACGCTAGAGCCGGCAGCCGCGTCCGCGCTTGAACGAAACGGTCGTACCACCCGGCCAGGAACGGCGCGTACGACGCGGAGTGGTCGTGACCGCAGTCGCACCGATCGGCCTTGTCGCCGAGCAGTTCGCGGGGCGTCACCCCGGTCAGCCGGACGCACTCGCGGGTCAGGTGTGCATGGTCGGCGTACCCGGTCTCGGCCGCGAGATCGGCCAGCCCGCCGCCGAACCCGGCCTGCGCCAACGCGAGATACCCCTGGAACCGCAGCGTCCGCTGCAACGCCTTCGGACTCACCCCGACGGCCGTCAGGCACCGCCGCCGCAGCTGGCTCTCCGACAACGCCAGATCGTCGGCCAGCGTCGCGATCCCGGTGCGGTCCCACGGCATCAGCCGCCGTACCATCTCCGCCACCACCGGATCCGGCCGGAGCTGCTGATGAGCCAGATAGCGCTGTACTCCGAGCAACGCTGCCGGTGGTGTCGCCGCGTCCGCCACGATCGACCCGATCGCGGCTGCGGCAGGCCCCCACAGATCGACCGCGCAATCCACCAGCTCATCAGCCGGTACGCCGAGCAGCGTCGTACCCGCGCCCGGCATGAACCGCACGCCGACGATCGTCGTCCGGGCCGGGATCACCTGGAGGTGCGCCCTGGTCAACGGCCCGATCAACCGCGGTACGCCGCCCACCGGGCAATGCAGCTCGACGCCACCGGTCGGCAGATCGCGTTGCGGATAGGGCTGTGATCCGGTGCGCTGGATCCAGACCGTACGGACGAGCCCCGACAACAGGCGGAGCGGGTGGCTCTCGTCGTACGTCTGGTCAGCGTCCACAGCCGGGCTACACCTCGATGTGCGAGCCGATGATGACGGTGCGGTCGCGTGGGAGCCCGAAGTACTCCGCGGCGTCCGCGGTGATGTGGGACGTGGCCAGGAACAGTTGCTTGCGCCAGCCCGCCATCGTGGGGGCGTCGCCGCGGCGGAGCTCGATCTTCGACAGGAAGTACGACGCGTTGTCGAGATCGATCGGGCCTTCGGTGGCGGCCGGGTCCAGCAGGGCCAGGGCGCTGGGGACGTCCGACGACTCCATGTACCCGAACTTGATCGTGACGTGCGTGATCCCGTCGTCGCCGTACCCCAGATCGTTGACCATCACCCGCTGGTCCTCGGGGACGCGCGGGACCTCCTCGGTCTCGATCGCCACGATCACCACGTGCTCGTGGCGCACCTGGTTGTGCTCGACGTTCGCCCGCAGCGCGAGCGGTGTGCTGACGCCGCCGCGGTTCAGGAAGATCGCCGTACCGGGAACCGTGCGGACGGCCATGCCGCCGGAGCCGAGCTGGTCGATGAACTCCTGCAGCGAACCCTCCGCCCGTTCCCGCTCGGCCGTGACCACCTGACGGCCGCGCTGCCAGGTCGTCATGATCGTGAACGCGGTCAGCGCGATCAGCAGCGGCAGCCAGGCGCCGTGCACGATCTTGGTCAGGTTGGCCGCGACGAACAGGAGATCGACGAGGAGCAGCAGAGCCGCGCCGATGCCGATCAGCCACTTCGGGATGTTCCAGCGGTAGTGAGCGACGTAGAGGAAGAGCGTCGTGGTGATCGTGATCGTGCCGGTGACGGCCATTCCGTACGCGTAGGCCAACCCGGCCGAGCTGCGGAACGCGAACACCAGCGTCAGCACGGAGGCCAGCAGCAGCCAGTTGATCCAGGGGACATAGATCTGCCCGACTGTGGTCGCGGAGGTGTGGGCGATCCGCAGGCGTGGCAGGTACCCGAGCTTCGCGGCCTGCGAAGCGACCGAGTACGCACCGGTGATGACCGCCTGGGAGGCGATCACCGTCGCCGCGGTCGCGAGCACGACCAGCAGTGGCCGGGCCCAGTCGGGGACCAGCAGGAAGAACGGGCCGGTCAGGTTGGACTCGTCCTTCAGCACCAGCGCGCCCTGGCCCAGGTAGCTGAGCACCAGGGCGGGCAGCACCAGGACGAACCAGCCGCGGGAGATCGGCTTCCGGCCGAAATGCCCCATGTCGGCGTAGATCGCCTCGGCGCCGGTGACCGACAGCACGACCGCGGCCAGCGCGAAGAACGCGATGTGGAAATGGCCGGCGAGGAACCCGATCGCGTACGTCGGTGACAGCGCCTTCAGGATGCCCGGGTGCTGGACGATCCCGCCGATCCCGCAGGCCCCGATCACCACGAACCAGACGATCATGATCGGTCCGAACACCCGGCCGACCGCCTCGGTGCCGCGCCGCTGGACCGCGAACAGCATGATGATGATGACCGCGGTGATCGGTACGACGTACTCGCCCAGCGACGGCTCGACGAGTTTCAGGCCTTCGACCGCGGAGAGTACCGAGATGGCCGGGGTGATCATGCTGTCGCCGAAGAACAGTGACGCTCCGAACAGGCCGAGCCCGGCCAGCACCACCGCGCCCTTGCGCTCCGGGTGCCGGCGGCTCCACCGGCGCAGCATCGTGATCAACGCCATCAGCCCGCCCTCGCCGTCGTTGTCGGCGCGCAGCGCGAGCAGGATGTAGGTGATCGTGACGACGATCATCACCGACCAGAAGATCAGCGAGACCACGCCGAACACGTTCGCGTTGCTGACCGGGACCGGGTGCGGGTCGTCGGGGTTGAACACGGTCTGGATCGTGTAGATCGGGCTGGTCCCGATGTCCCCGAACACCACGCCGAGCGCCCCGACGACCACCGCGAGCTTGATGGTGTCGTGGGCGTTCGGCGTGTGCGCCGTGCCGACATCCTGCTGATTCGTCACGGGGCGGACGATACCTTCCCCAGGAGGCAGGCCGGTGGATGTCGAGACGGTTGCCGCGGCTCCGACGTACCCCTTGACTACGGAGGAGGTAAGGGCCATGACACAGCACATGACACCGGAGCGGGTACTGCGGACCTACGTCACGCTGGTCGTGGTGTCGACCGGGGCCTCGTCGATGATCTGGGGCATCAACACGTTGTTCCTGCTCGACGCGGGGCTGAGCATCGGCAAGACGTTCGCCGCCAACGCGTTCTTCACCGCGGGCATGGTGCTGTTCGAGGTCCCGACCGGCGTGGTCGCGGACACGGTCGGCCGGCGTACGTCGTACCTCCTGGGGACGGCCGTCCTGTTCGGATCCACGCTGTTGTACCTGCTGTTGTGGCGGGCGCACGCGCCGTTCGTACTGTGGGCGGTGGTGTCGGTACTGCTTGGGCTCGGGTTCACGTTCTTCAGCGGAGCGACCGAGGCGTGGCTCGTGGACGGGTTGCACGCGACCGGGTATCGCGGGTCGCTCGACGCGGCGTTCGCGAAGGGGCAGGTGGCCGGCGGGATCGCGATGATGGGCGGCTCCATCGGCGGCGGCTTCCTGGCCCAGGTGACGAATCTCGGCGCGCCGTACGTCGTCCGCGCGTTGTTGCTCGCGGCCACCTTCGTGGTGGCGTGGCGGGCGATGCGCGACATCGGGTTCGCGCCGAAGCCGCGGGTGTCGGTCCGGGGCGAGATGGCCGGGATCGTCCGCGCCTCGCTGCGGCACGGGCTGCTGAATCCGCGGGTGCGCTGGGTGATGCTGGCCGGTCCGTTCACGGCCGGCGTCAGCGTGTACGGCTTCTACGCCGCGCAGCCTTATCTGCTGCAGCTGTACGGGCACGCGGATTCGTACTGGATCGCGGGTCTGTCGGCCGGGATCGTGGCCGGTGCGCAGATCGCCGGCGGCGCGTCGGCGTCGTACGTCGCGAGGATCTTCCGCGATCGGGTCCTGATCCTGATCGGAGCGGTCGCCGGCTCCGCGGTCGTGATCGCGGTGATCGGTCTGGTGACGTCGTTCTGGGCGGCGCTGGCCCTGCTGATGGTGTGGGGCACGATGTTCGCCGCGATGTCGCCGGTGCGGCAGGCGTACCTGAACAGCCACATCCCGTCGGCGCAGCGGGCGACGGTGCTGTCGTTCGACAACCTGCTCGGTTCGGCCGGCGGGGTCGTGATCCAGCCGTCGCTCGGACGGTCCGCGGATCTGTGGGGCTACGGGCAGGCGTACCTGGTGTCGGCGGGGATCCAGGTGCTCGCGGTGCCGTTCCTCGGACTGGCCCGCCGGACCCGGAAATCTGTCGAGACCGAGCCGGTCGAGCCTTTAGCCTTGCAGGCGTGACGGCTCGACTGATCATCCTCAACGGCGGATCCAGCTCCGGGAAGACCGCGATCGTGCGGGCTCTGCAGGAGGTGCTGGCGGAGCCGTGGCTCGGGTTCAGCGTGGACGACTTCGTCGACGCGCTGCCGGCCAAGCTGGAGGGGTCGCCGGACGGGATCCTGATCGGTCCGGACGGCGAGGTGTCGGTCGGGCGCGCGTTCCGCGAGCTCGAAGCGGCCTGGACCGCTGGGATCGTGGCGACGTGCCGGGCCGGAGGCCGGGTCCTCATGGACGACGTCTTCCTCGGCGGCGCGGGCTCGCAGCAGCGCTGGCGGGACGCGATCGGCGACCTCGAGACCGTCTGGGTCGGTGTCCACTGCGACCCGGAGGTCGCGGCGCAACGGGAGCTGGCCCGCGGCGATCGCGCTCCTGGCATGGCCGAAGGGCAAGCGCTCATCGTCCACCAGGGCATCACGTACGACATCGAGGTCGATACCTCGCACACCGAGTCGATCGAGTGTGCGCGGACGATCGCCGACTACTTGAAGAGCTGATCGACGGCGCCGAGCGCGCTGATGATGCGTGCGCGGTGATCCGCGGCCACGACGGCGGGGTCGTCGCCGGCGAAGATCCGGCGTACCGACTCCAGGTGGACGGTGCGGTAGGCGGCGACCGACAGAGCGGCGGTCAGCCGCGGATCGGGTACGGCGGTCTGTGCCATCGCGGCGGCCACGGCCTGTTCGAGGTGGTCGAGGAGCTCGCGGGCGCGGGACTGCAGGGCTCGCGATTCGGCGACGACCTCCCAGAAGCGGCGGAAGCTGCCGCGGATCGTGGACAGCGGGTGCTGCTCGTCGGCCAGCCTGACCAGCAGGTCCGACAGCGCCTCGACCGCGGAGGTGCCGGCCGGGCGATCGTTGATCGCGGCAACGACCAGGGCTTCGGCCTCGGGGTAGCGGTCGAAGAGCAGGTCCTCCTTGCGGGCGAAGTGCGCGAACACGGTCGGCCGCGCGACATCCGCGGCCTCGGCGACCTCGGACACCGACACCGCCTCGAACCCCCGCTCGAGGAACAGCGCGGTCGCGACCTCGGAGATCCGGGTCCGGAGCTCGGCCTTCTTCCGCTCCCGGCGGCCCTGTTGGTTCACGGTTTAACCATACCGGATCAAAAGTTGTACCGAGTATGAGTTGACTTGCTAGGCTGGAGGCCATGCAATCCATCGGGGTGAACTACGACACCGGCCTGCGCTACGAGGGCCGCAGTACGCGCGACCGCTTCGACGCCGAGGCGGTCCGGCAGGACATGACGGTGATCGCGGACGAGCTGCACGCTCCCGCGGTCCGGGTGGTGGGCACCGAGCTGGACCGGCTGGTGGTCGCCGGCGAAGCGGCGCTGGCGGCCGGGCTGAATCTATGGTTCTCGCCGATGCCGATGAACCTCGAGCCGTCCGAATTCATCGCCTTCCTCACCGACTGCGCCGCTGCGGCCGAGACACTGCGGCAGTCGGCCCGCGGTGACGTCGTGCTCGTGCTCGGGTGCGAGCTGTCCGTGTTCTGCAAGGGCTTCGTGCCGGGCGAGACCTCGGGTGAGCGGCTCGCGCTGATGGGCGATCCGGCAACCTGGTCCGATCCGGCGAAGCTGATGGAGCTGCACGCCGGGCTCGCGCGCTGGGGCGAGGTGCAGGAGCAACTGGCGAGCGCCGCGAGGGGTGCGTTCACCGGCCGGATCACGTACGCCGCCGGCCTGTGGGAGGACGTGAACTGGGAGCTGTTCGACATCGTCAGCGTCGACGCCTACCGGGACGCGGCCAACGCGGCGACCTTCGCCGACGAGCTGGCGGCGCGATCGAAATGGGGCAAGCCGGTGGTCGCCACCGAGTTCGGCTGCTGCGCGTACCGCGGCGCGGCCGAGCGGGGTGGGATGGGCTGGATGATCGTGGACCGCAGCGTCGATCCGCCGGTGATCAACGGCGGGTACGAGCGGGACGAGGAGGAACAAGTGGAGTACCTGTTCGAGCTCGTCGAGGAGTTCGACCGGATCGACCTGGCCGCGGCGTTCTGGTTCAGCTTCGCGGGCTTCGAGTTGCCGCACCGCCCGGCCGATCCGCGGCACGATCTCGACCTCTCGGCGTACGGGCTGGTCGCGGTCGGCGACGACGGGCAGTGGCGGCCGAAGAAGGTGTTCGGCAAGCTGGCCGAGCTGAACGCGAGCCGGTCCTGATGGACCAGGTCCGGCTCGGCGCGACCGGTCTGCGGGTGTCGCGCATCTGCCTCGGCATGATGAGCTTCGGCACCGGCGGGGCACGCGAGTGGCATCTGGGTCCGGAGGCCGCGGAGCCGATCGTCCGGCGCGCGGTCGACGCGGGCGTGACCTTCTTCGACACCGCGGACGCCTACTCGAAGGGCACCGGCGAGGAGCTGACCGGGCAGCTGCTGCGGAAGTTCTTCGGCCGCCGCGAGGACTACGTGCTGGCGACGAAGGTGTACTACCCGACCGGTCCCGGTCCCAATGACCGCGGCCTGTCCCGCAAGCACATCCTGGACGGGATCGACGCATCGCTGCGGCGGCTCGGCACGGAGTACGTCGACCTGTACCAGATCCATCGCTGGGACGACGAGACGCCGATCGAGGAGACGATGGAGGCGCTCGCCGATGTCGTGCGCGCGGGCAAGGCGCGTTACCTGGGCGCGTCGAGCATGTTCGCGTGGCAGTTCGCGAAGGCGCAGCGGGTGGCTGCGATCCCGTTCGTGTCGATGCAGAACCACTACAACCTGGTGTACCGCGAGGAGGAGCGGGAGATGATCCCGCTCTGCGTCGACCAGGGCGTCGGCGTGATCCCGTACAGCCCGCTCGCCCGCGGCCTGCTGGCCCGGACCGGGAGTACGACGAGATCCGGGTCGGACCCGGTCGCCGGAGACCTGTACGGCGCGAACGACCTCGAGGTGGTCGAAGAGGTCCACGCGCTGGCGGCGGACCGCGGCGTACCGCCGGCTCAGGTCGCGCTCTCGTGGTTGATGGGGGCGCGTGGCGTCACTGCTCCGATCGTCGGCGCGACGAAGACGCAGCACGTCGACGATGCGGTGGCCGCGGTCGGTCTGATGCTGAGCGCGGACGAGCGGGCTCGCCTGGAGGCGCGGTACCGTCCGCACCCGGTGATGGACTGACGGGTACATTTGATGGCGTGCTGACGGCGAAGGGTGCGGCGACGCGCGAGCGGATCGTGGCGGCGGCTGCCGCGGAGATCCGGGAGCGTGGGATCAGTGCGGTGAAGCTGGACGACATCGGGAGGCGCAGCCGGACCGGGAAGAGCCAGCTGTTCCACTACTTCCCCGACGGCAAGGAGCAGTTGCTGCTCGCCGTGGCCGAGCGCGAGGCCGAGCGAGTGCTCGAGGACCAGGAGCCGCACCTCGGGCAGCTGACCAGCTGGGAGGCGTGGGCCGAGTGGCGCGACGTCGTCGTGGAGAAGTACCGGCGGCAGGGGGTGAACTGCCCGCTCGGCGTGCTGATCACCGAGATCGGCCGGCACACCCCGGCCGCCCAGGCGGTGACTGGTCAGCTGCTCGCGCAGTGGCAGCACCGGCTCGAGAGCGGCATCGAGGAGATGAAGGCCGCGGGCGAGATCCGTCCCGACGTGGATCCCGCCCGCGCCTCGGCCGCTCTGGTTGCCGCGATCCAGGGTGGCGTCGCGATCCTGATGGCGTCCGGCTCCTCCACCCAATTGGAGTACGCGCTCGATCTTTGCCTGGATTACCTCCAGTTGAGCACCGGCGGCCGGTAGCCGGCCGGCTTGTCGGCGACCTTCGTTCCGGCGTTGACCAGCCAGCCTTGGTACTCCGGCGTGAACATCCGGTACACCGATTCCGGCGGTACGGCGCTGGCCGCGTCGAGCGCCGCACGTAGCTCGGCCGGTAGCTCGAACCCGAGCGCCGCGATGCTCCACTCGAGCTGCTCCGGCCGGCTCGCACCGACGATCGCGGACGCGACGCCGGGCTGGGTCGCGGCCCAGTTGACCGCGACCTGCGCCATCGTCACGCCGAGCTTGTCCGCCACGTCCTCGACGGTCTTCAGCAGCTCCCAGTGCCGGTCGTCCCACGTCCGTACGGGCGAGCCGTCCCCGGTGAGTCTGCCTTCGCCGGATACGCCTTCAGCGTCGTCGCGCTGGTACTTGCCGGTGAGGAAGCCACTCGCCAGCGGGCTCCACGCGGTGATGCCGAGGCCGAGTTGCTGTGCCATCGGGACATGCTCGGTCTCGATCGTCCGCTCGGCCAGCGAATACGGCAGCTGCAGGCTGACCATCGGAGTCAGCGAGTGCGCGTCTGCCAGCGTCTGCGCGCGAGCGGCGTACCAGGACGGTACGTCGGACAGACCGGCGTACCGGATCTTGCCGGCGCGGGCGAGGTCGTCGAGAGTCCGCAGTACCTCGTCGATCGGGGTGATGCGGTCCCAGGTGTGCAGCAGGAACAGGTCGACGTAGTCGGTGCCGAGCCGGCGCAGGGACTCGTCGAGCGCGCGGATCAGATGCTTGCGGCTGTTGCCGCCGGCGTTGGGATCGCCGGCGTCGACGCTGTTGGTCGCCTTGGTGGTGAGCACCATCCGCTCCCGGACGCCCGCCTCGGCGATCAGCCGGCCGAGGATCCGCTCGCTCTCGCCCGCGGTGTAGAAGTCGGCGGTGTCGATAAAGTTGCCGCCGGCATCGATATAGGTCCGGAAGATCGCCCGCGCCTCGTCCTCGCTCTTGCCGTACGGCGCGTGGAAACCCGCCTGTCCGAAGTTCATCGTGCCCAGTGCCAGCCGGCTGACCCGCAGCCCCGACCGCCCGAGCAGGTAATAGTCGTCAAGTGCCATACCCACAGCGTTCCTCGCAAAAATTGGACCGGCAAGTACAAACGATGCGAGCTCGCGCAGTGCGTGAAAGGATTTGCGCGTGGCCCTTTCTGAACAGCAACGGATCGTGCTCGAGCGGCTGGCGGAGCTCGTGGTGCCTGCGGATGAGTATCCGTCGGCAGCGGGTGGAGTGGTGCGGTTTGTCGAGCGGGTGCTGACTGAGGATCGGCCGGACTGGGCTGGTCGGGTGGGCCGGGGCTTGGCGGTTGCCGGGGGTGGGCTTGAGAGTGTTTTGGCTGACAGGGACGGAGCCTGGCTGGTTCGGCTGATCGCGCAGGGGTACTACGCGGAGCCTGCCGCGTGGGGGATGGTCAACTGGCAGACCGTGAAGGTCGAGCCGGTGCAGACCTCGTTGCAGGTGACGCCGCGGGACGACCTTGCGGATCGGTACGACGCCGTCGTGATCGGCTCGGGCGCCGGCGGGGGAGCCACGGCACAGGTGCTGGCGGAGTCGGGGCGGTCGGTGCTCGTCGTGGAGCTCGGGCGCTATCCGACGACCGACTCGTTGAGTCGCGACCATCTGCGGAATCCACGCTCGGTGGCAGGGCTGCCGGCGGTGACGGATCCGGACCCTGCGGGCCGGCCCCGGATCACGGTGGTGGACGGCGTGCGGAGCCAGGTCCTGCCACCTGATGGTGGATGGGGCAACAACGCGTTCACGGTCGGCGGCGGGACCCGCGTGTACGGCGCGCAGGCCTGGCGGTTCGTGCCGCGGGACTTCCGGATGGCGACGACGTACGGCGTACCGGACGGGAGTGCGCTCGCCGACTGGCCGATCACGTACGACGATCTGGAGCCGTACTACTCGCTGGCCGAGCAGCGGTTCGGGGTGAGTGGTGGCGGAGCGGATCCGTGGCACGGCCCGCGGTCGATCCCGTTGCCGATGCCACCGATGCCGCGCACGGGCCCGGCCGAGCTGTTGTCGACGGCCGCAGAGCGGTTGGGCTGGGGCATTCTCGACGTACCGCTGCTGATCAACTCGGTCGACTACCAAGGGCGCTCGGGCTGCGTGCGGTGTGGGCAATGCGTCGGATTCGCCTGTCCGGTCGACGCGAAGGGCGGGACGCACAACACTGCCCTCCCGGCCGCGCTGGCCACCGGCAACTGCACCCTGGTCACCGAGACGGCGGCCGAGCGCCTGGTCACCTCAGGCGGACGGGTCACCGGCGTCGCGCTGGTCGCAAGCGACGGGTACGGCGGGATCTGGCGCCGGACCGTTTCCTGCAACGAGGTCGTGGTTGCCGCGGGCGCATCGGAGACACCGCGGCTGTTGCTGAACAGCGCCCACGACGGTGAGCCGCACGGGATCGGCAACAACCAGGACCAGGTCGGCCGGCATCTGCAGGCGCATGTGTATGCCGGTGCGGTCGGGCTGTTCCAGGACGAGGTGGTCGATCTCGTCGGGCCGGGTGCCTCGATCGCGACCTGCGACTTCCGGCACGGGAACGACGGGATCGTCGGCGGCGGGATGCTCGCGAACGAGTTCGTGCCGACGCCTGCCGCGACGTACGACTACCTGACCGGGGCGGGGCTGATCCCGCCGGCCGGAGCGGCGAGCAAGCAGGCGATGCGGCACGAGGTACGGCGGATGCTGCGCGTGGTCGGGCCGATCCAGGAGGTGTCGTCGGCCGAGTCGCGGGTGCGGGTCGATCCGTCCGTGGTCGACCGGTTCGGCAATCCGGTCGTGGTGACCAGTGGATCGATCCATCCGGAGGACGTTCGCGCCCACGGGTTCATGAGCGCCAAGGCCAAGGCGTGGCTCGAGGAGGCGGGCGCGATCCGGACGGCGGTCGGCGGAGTCGGCACGCTGGGCCGGGCGAGCAGCGGACAGCATCAAGCCGGATCCTGCCGGATGGGCAACGACCCGGCGCGCTCGGTCACCGATCCCGAAGGCCGCGTGTGGGGTCACGACAACGTCTGGATCGCAGACGCCTCCGTCCACGTGACGAACGGCGGCGTCAACCCGGTCCTCACCGCCCTGGCCAACTCCTTGCGGATCGCCGGCCACATCACCCACTCATAGCCCGTCCCCTGCAAAGCCCTGAACAGGAACTGGTGGGTGGAGACAGGAACCGGTGGGCGGAGACAAGGAATTTCCTGTCTCGGGCCCCGACATCCTGACTCAGGTCCCGGGAGACGGCAGGTCCCAGGGGCGGCGCGGTCGCCGGGACCTTGGACAGGAACTGCCGGGACCTCGGACAGGAGCTTGGTGGGGTTGGACAGGAACTGGTGGGGCGGGCGGGGACTGGTGGCCGGATCAGCCGAGGACGCGGGAGATTCCTACGCCGCTGCGGGCCTCGCGGCCGTACTTCTCGATCTCGGCGGGCAGGTTCAGCCGCGCGATGCCGGTCTTGTTGCGGTCGTCGTCGGTGAGCAGGTCGGCCGGGATGATCCAGACGATCTCGAACTCGAGGCCGTCGGGGTCCTTGCCGTACAGCGACTTCGTCGTCCCGTGGTCCGACGCGCCGACGAGTGCATCGTGGTCGCTCAGCTTCCCGGCCAGCACCTCGAGATCGCCGAGCGTGTCCACCTCCCACGCGAGGTGGTAGAGCCCGACCGTGCTCCGGCCCGCGCCCGACGCGCCGGCCTGCGAACCAATCTGGAACAGCCCGAGGTCGTGGTCGTTGCTCGACCCCGGCGCCCGGAGGAACGCCGCGCCCGGGATCGTGTCGCCGCTCTCGGTGTACCCGAAGCCGAGGACGTCTCGGTAGAACGCGACGCTCGCCTCGACGTCGCGCACGTAGAGGACCGCGTGGTTCAACCGGAAGATCGCCATACCGCCATGGTAGTTGAGGACTCAACTTGGAACTAGCGACGGCGCCGGGGTTTCTTCCGGCTGGTGTTCGCGGTCTTCTTCGCCGCGGTCTTCTTGGGTGCGGCCTTCTTAGGTGTGGGCGTGGGCTGAGGAGCCGCCCGCCCGCGGGTGCTGTTCGTGGTCCGGCCGCGGACGATGCCGATGAAGTGCTCGACCAGTTCACTGGTCTCGGCCTCGGGCCAGCTCAACGCGACCTGCGACTCCGGTACGCCGGTCAGCGGCCGGTAGGTCAGGTCCTTGCGGTGGTGCAGCCGCGCCAACGACTGCGGTACGACGAGCAGTCCGGTGCCCATGGCAACCAGCTCGATCGCCTCGGCGGTCCGGGCCGGGCGTTGCTCGATCAGCCGGCCGGGCGGCAGCTCCCAGTCGAGTACGTCGTCCTGCGGGTGCAGCACGAGCTCGTCGGCGAGGTCCTCGACGGTGATCTCCTCGGCGGCCGTGATCACATGATCCTTGGGCACCACAACGACCGTCTGCTCGACGTACAGCGGAATGGCATGCAGACCCGTGCGGTCGATCGGCAGGCGGACCAGGGCGGCGTCGGCCTCGTCGCGCCGGATCAGGTCCGGGGCGTCGGCGGCGGTGACTTGGATCAGCTCGAGCGGGACGCGGGGCAGCCGCTCGGCCCAGATCCGAACCCATTTCGCGGGGGTCACGCCGGGAACGTAGCCCAGCCGGAATCCGGTCACGCTGCTGAGGTTACCGGGCGTTACGCTGCTGCCATGACGGCGCGCAAGACATCCCAGAAGACTTCGCAGACGATGAAGCCCGCGACGGCGGCGAAGAAGCTGGACGTGTACCTCCCGGCCACGCCCGCGGAGTTCCAGGAGGGCGTCGTGTCGCGGGAGGACCTGAACGCGCTGCAGGCGGACCCGCCCGAGTGGCTGCGGGAGCTCCGGCGGACCGGGCCGCACCCGCGCTCGGTGGTGGCGGCCAGGCTCGGGGTCTCGATCAGCGGCCTGGCCCGGGCCGGGATCACCGAGGCGCTGACCACGGACGACATCGAAGCCATCCGGGACGAGAACCCGGACTGGCTGGAGCACGAACGCGCCACCCAGGCGGAGGTGCGCCGGCAGGAGGCCGAGCTGAAGAAGAAGCCGCGCCCGTAACGACCGCGGTCAGGTGATGCGGACGCGGAGGCGGCGGAAGCCCTTGCCTTTGCTCTCCATCTTCACGACCTCCAACTGACCGATCATCGCGGTCGAGGCGACGTGGGTGCCGCCGTCGGCCTGGGTGTCGAGGCCGGCGATGTCGACGATCCGGACGATCTCGATGTCCGGCGGGAGCAGGTTCGTCGCGGTCCGGATGATGTCCGGGATCGCGAACGCTTCCTCGCGCGGCAGGTTGCTGACCGTGATCCGGCGGTCGGTGCGGATCTCCGCGTTCACCGCCTCGGCGACACGTTCCTTGAAGTCCGGCGGTACGTCGGCCAGGTCGAAGTCCATCCGCGCGGACAGCGGCTCCATGTTCCCGCCCGTCACCAGCGCTCCGAAGTCGCGGAACACCACTCCGGTCAGCACATGCAGCCCCGAGTGGGTCCGCATCAGCTGAGTACGCCGTTCGTCGTCGAGTGCACCGCGCACCGCCGTACCGACCGGGGGCACCGGATCGCCGTCCTGCGGTACTAGGTAGAGGTCGTCCCCGCGGACCGTGCCGGCGATCCGCGTCCGTACGCCGCCCCACAGCAGCACGCCCTGGTCCGGCGGCTGCCCGCCACCACCGGGATAGAACGCCGACCGGTCGAGCACGATCCCGCGCTCCGGATCGACCCCGACAACCGTCGCATCCCACTCCCGGACCGACGCGTCATCCAGATCGAGCCGATGCGTATGCCCGTGCTGACTCGCTGCCGCACTCATGGCCCGAATCTAGCAACTCGGAGGTTGTGAAGCTGGGACAGCTGCAACTATCTCAGCGTGCGTTGACGAGTGCAGTGAACGCGTCCAGAGCGCGGCGGATGTTTTCGACGGAGTTCGCGTACGAGAAGCGCAGGTGGCTCTCGCCGTACGCGCCGAACGACGTGCCGGGGAGACACGCGACCCCAGCCTCGTCCAGCAGGCGGTCCGCCAGCTCCGACGCGGACAGGCCGAGCTCGCTGATGTTCGGGAACGCGTAGAACGCTCCGCCCGGCTCGACGCAGGACACACCCGGTACGGCGTTCAGCCCGGAGACGATCACCTCGCGCCGCTCGCGGAAGGCCGCCAGCATCGTGTCTACGGTGTCCCACGGTCCTTCGAGGGCGGCGATCGCGGCGTGCTGGCTGAACGCCGACGTACACGACACCGAGTTGATCATCAGCCGGGTCACAGGCTCGACCAGCGGCTCCGGGAACACGCCGAATCCCAACCGCCACCCGGTCATCGCGAACGTCTTCGACCAGCCGTCGAGCAGGATCGTCCGCTCGCGCATCCCGTCGACGTCGAGCACACTGTGGTGCTCCCCGGAACCGTCACCGTCGTACCGCAGCGCCCAGTAGACCTCGTCGCTGAGGACGACGAGATCGTGCTCGATCGCGATCTCCGCGATCGCCTGCAACTGCTCCGGGGTGGACGCGCTGCCGCACGGGTTGTGCGGGGAGTTGAGGATGAGCAGCTTGGTCCGGTCGGTGACCAGCGACCGCAGCTCCTCGGGGTCGATGACGAACCCGTTCTCCTCCCGCAGCGGCACCGGCACCGGCTTCGCGCCGGCGAACGCGGCGATCGACGCGTACATCGGGAAGCCGGGGTCCGGGTAGAGAACCTCGTCGCCTTCCTCGCACAACGCGAGGATCGTGAAGAACATGATCGGCTTCGCGCCCGGCGTGATCAGCACCCGGTCCGGCGAGGTCCGCATCCGGCCGGTGCGTTCGAGGAAGTCCGCGACCGCGGTCCGCAGTTCGGGGATGCCCGGCGCCGGCACGTAGTGGGTGAAGCCCTTGTCCAGCGCCTGCTGCGCGGCGGCGATCACGTGCGGCGGGGTGTCGAAGTCGGGTTCGCCGATCTCGAGGTGCACGATCTCGCGCCCCTGCGCCTCCAGCGCCTTCGCCTTGGCCAGCACCTCGAAGGCCGATTCGGTTCCGAGCCGTTCCATCCGCTGAGCGAGTTTCACGACGCCAACTTTAATCTGCAACGATGAAGACCATGGCACGGGTAGCGGTGACAGGAAGCAGCGGCAAGCTGGGTCGTGCGGTGGTCGACCACCTGGCGGAGAACGGCTGGGACGTGGTCGCCCTCGACCAGGCTCCGCCGGCGCGCGCCGGCGTGACGTCGACACGGCTCGATCTGACCGACTTCGGCCAGACGTACGAGGCGATCGCGGGGATCGACGACCGGCACGACGGCGTCGACGCGGTCGTGCATCTGGCCGCGATCCCCGCGCCGGGCCTGCGGCCGAACGCGGCGACGTTCCACAACAACATGACCGCGACGTACAACGTGTTCTCCGCCGCGCTGCGGGCCGGGGTGCGGAACATCGTGTGGGCGTCGAGCGAGACCGTGCTGGGTCTGCCGTTCGACGAGTTCCCGCCGTACGTGCCGGTGGACGAGGACTACCCGCCGCGGCCGAACAGCACCTACTCGCTGGTGAAGACGCTCGAGGAGGAGCTGGCCCGCCAGCTGTGCCGGTGGCACCCGGACCTCAAGCTGATCGGGCTGCGCTTCTCCAACGTGATGTACCCCGAGGACTACGCCCGCTTCCCGTCGTTCGACGCCGACGCCCAGGCCCGCAAGTGGAACCTGTGGGGCTACATCGACGCCCGCGACGGAGCGCAGGCGGTCCGCAAGGCGCTCGAGTACGACGTGACCGGGACCGATGTCTTCATCGTCGCGAACGCCGACACCGTGATGTCCCGGCCCAACGAGGAACTCCTCGCGGAGGTGTTCCCCGGCGTACCGGTGAAGCGGCCGTTCGGTCCGAACGAGACGCTGCTGTCGATCGACAAGGCCCGCCGCCTGCTCGGCTACGAGCCCGAGTTCTCCTGGCGTGGCCCGAACGGGAAGAGCGTGTCCGGGTCGTAAGTGGCGCGGATCTCGCCCAGTCGCGCGAACGTGTCCGCCGGCCAGGACGCCTCGTACGAACCCGGCAGCGCGAAACCGCCGGCGAAGTTGACGGTGGTCTGCGCACTGATCCACGGCCGCAACTGCGCCAGCAGTCCGTCGACCGTTGCCGGCAGCACCTTTTCGAACAGGCTCGGATCCGGTACGCCGATCAGCGTCAAGGTGTACGCCCCGCCGCGGCCGCCGACCGCACTGCCCTCGGGTACGTCGCGTTGTGTCGCGCCACCGAGGTGCCGGATCTCGACCGCGATCAACGGGATCTGCTGCTCCGGACCGGCCGCCGCCAGGAAGGCTGCGACGAAGCCGGCGTCCAGCTCGTCGAGCATCATGCCGCGGTCCCACGACGGCGTCGGGTCCTTCGGATCGTTGTGGATCAACGGAATGTCGCTCGCCGGCATCTCGCCGAGCGCATCGATCAGCGTCGTCCCGGCGTCCCGGATCGGCTGGAACAGCTGCTTGCCCTCGGCCGGATCGCCGACGTACGCGAAGCGCACGTTGAGCACCGTCTTGCCACGCAACGGCTCCGGGATGAAGTCGAGCGGTGGCAGTCGCAGGACCACGACCGACGAGTTCGCGTTCTCGGGCAGCGTCTTGGTCCACTCGGTCCAGGCGCTCAGCACGGGCGCGATGTACTCCGCGTCGAAGAACACCGACCCGCCGTACAGGGTGCTCAGCTCGACCAGCTCGAAGTCCATCGCCGTGACGATGCCGAATCCGCCCTTGCCGCCGCGCAACGCCCAGAACAGGTCCGGGTGCTCGGTCGCGTTCGCGGTGACGACCTCGCCGGCCGCGGTCACGACCCGGAACCCGCGGGCCCAGTCGGACGAGAAACCGTAGGTCCGCGCCAGCGGGCCCAGTCCACCGCCGAGCGTGTACCCGATGCAGCCGACGACGCCGGACGCGCCCGCGATCGGCGCGAGCCCGTGCGGCGCGGCGGCGCTGATGACGTCAGCCCACACGGAGCCGGCGTCGATGTGCGCGACCTTGGTCTCCGGGTCGACGCTCACGCCCCTGAGCCGGGAGGTCGTCACCACGATCCCGTCCTGGATCGGGTTCGGTACGCCGTGCACGGTCGCGAGCACGCGAACCGGCGTACCGGTCTCCGCTGCCGCGCGAACCACCGCCACCGCGTCGTCCTCGGACGTCACCCCGACGACCACGTCGGGACTGTGCGTGACCGCCAGGTTGAACCCGGCGAGCTCTTCCGCGAACCCCTCGTCGCCGCGCGCCAGTACCGGTCCCGCGACCTGCCCCCGCAGCCGGCCGATCACTTCATTCGTCACGATGCGTCCCCTCCCTCGACTGCCCGGAAGTCTTTCACCAGGCCGGGGTCAGGCTGGAAAACAGGCCGAAACACGCCTGGGAGGGGGGCCGACTCGACGGTAACGGGCATGGGCTGAAAACCTGTGCCAGCAGGAGGCGATCCCTTCTGTACAAGCAGGGTGAGACACGGAGGCGGTCGATGTTCAAGCGTATCGCAATAGTGAACCGGGGCGAGGCCGCGATGCGGCTGATCAATGCGGTCCGGGAAGTCAACGCCGAGGGCGGTGACCCCATCGAGACCGTGGCCTTGTTCACCGAGGGTGAGCGGACTGCCACCTTCGTGCGCGCGGCGGACATCACCTACCCGCTCGGCCCGGCATCGGCCCGGCCGTACCTGGATCTCGCCGTCCTCGAGCGTGCGCTCCGCGAGACCGGGGCCGACGCGGCCTGGGTCGGCTGGGGATTCGTTGCCGAGGACCCGGCGTTCGCGGAGTTGTGCGACCGGATCGGCGTGACCTTCATCGGCCCGTCGGCCGAGGCGATGCGCAAGCTCGGCGACAAGATCGGGTCGAAGCTGATCGCCGAGGAGGTCGGCGTACCGGTCGCGCCGTGGAGCCGGGGTGCGGTCGAGTCGCTGGAGGCCGCGCTGGAGGCGGCCGAGCGGATCGGCTACCCATTGATGCTCAAGGCAACGGCCGGTGGCGGTGGCCGCGGCATCCGGGTGGTCCGCTCCGCCGACGAGCTGTCCGACGCGTACGCGCGGACCAGTGACGAGGCTGCCCGTGCGTTCGGCAGCGGCGTGGTGTTTCTGGAGCGGCTCGTCACCGGCGCACGGCACGTCGAGGTCCAGGTCATCGCGGACGGCCAGGGCGCCGCGTGGGCGCTCGGTGTTCGGGACTGCTCCGTGCAGCGCCGCAATCAGAAGGTCATCGAGGAGTCGGCGTCTCCGCTGCTGTCCGCGTCGCAGGACGAGGATCTGAAGGCCTCCGCCGAGCGGTTGGCGCTGGCGGTCGGATACCAGGGCGCCGCGACGGTCGAGTTCCTGTACCACCCGGGCGAGAAGTCGTTCGCGTTCCTCGAGGTGAACACCCGGCTCCAGGTCGAGCACCCGATCACCGAGCTGACCACCGGGTTCGACCTGGTGAAGGCCCAGCTGCACGTCGCATCCGGCGGCCGGCTGGAGGCTCCCAAGCCGCTGGAGAGCGGTCACGCGGTCGAGGCCCGGTTGAACGCCGAGGACCCGGACCGCGATTTCGCGCCGTCGCCCGGGCGCATCGCCGTACTCGATCTGCCCGCCGGCCCCGGGATCCGGGTGGACACCGGAGTCAGTGCGGGCGACAGCATCCCGGCCGACTTCGACTCGATGATCGCGAAGATCATCGGGTACGGCCGGACCCGGGAGGAGGCGCTGGCGCGGCTGCGGCGCGCGATGCAGGCGACGACGGTGCTGATCGAGGGCGGTGCGACCAACAAGAGTTTCATCCTCGAGCTGCTCGACCAGCCCGAGGTGATCGACGGCAGCGCGGACACCGGCTGGATCGACCGGGTCCGCGGCGAGGGGCGCCTGGTGTCGCACCGGCACTCCGGCATCGCGCTGGTCGCGGCCGCGATCGAGGGGTACGAGGACGCCGAGAAGGTCGAACGCACCCGGCTCTACGAGACCGCGCACGGCGGCCGTCCGCAGGTGCAGCACGAGGTCGGTCGCGCGATCGACCTGAAGCTGCGGGGCGCGAGTTACCGGGTGACAGTGGCGCGGATCGGCCCGGAGCGGTTCCGGGTCGGCGTCGGCAACGGCGACAGCCACCTCAAGGTCGTGGATGCCGAGCTGGAGCGGCTGGACGAGTACAGGAGCCGGCTGGTCGTCGGCGGGCAGCGGTTCCGCCTGGTGACCGCGACACATGGCCCCGTGCATCTGGTCGAGGTCGACGGCGTGACGCACCGCGTCAGCCGGGACGAGGGCGGCGTACTGCGTTCGCCGGCGCCCGCGCTCGTGGTGGCGACGCCGGTGCAGACGGGCGCCGAGATCGAGGCCGGCGCTCCGGTGCTCGTGCTCGAGAGCATGAAGATGGAGACGGTGCTGTACGCGCCGTTCAAGGCGACCGTGAAGGAGCTGCTGGTCTCGACCGGCAGCCAGGTCGAGACCGGTGCGCCGCTGCTCCGGCTGGAGCCGGTGGCCGATGAGTCCGGGGCGGAAGAGGTCGCTCCGACCACGAACGGCGTACAGCTGGATCTGCCGAACGGGACGGGGGAGAAGTCCGCGGCCGAGCGGGTGGAGCGCGGGCTGGACGATCTGCGGAGCATGCTGCTCGGGTTCGACATCGACCCGCAGGACGAGGGCGGCATGCTGGCCGACTACCTCGCTGCCCGGTCCGAGCTCGCGCATCAGCACTCCGAGCCGCCGGTCGGGCCCGAGATCGAGCTGCTGACGGTGTTCGCCGACTTCGCCGAGCTGAGCCGCAACCGGCCGGCCGGCACGGACACGACCATCGAGAACCGCGTGCACAGCCCGCGCGAGTACTTCTACACGTACCTGCAGAGCCTGGATCCGGACCGTGGTGCGTTGCCGGCCGAGTTCCAGTCCCGGCTGACGCGGGTGCTGAGCAACTACGGCGTGAGCGGGCTGGAGCGGAGCCCTGAGCTGGAGGAGGCGGTCTTCCGGATCTTCCTGGCGCAGCAGCGCTCGAGTCCCGACGTGGTGCTGGTGACGTCCGTGCTGCAGCGGTGGATCGCCGAGCCGCTGCCGGAGGCGCCGCTCGACGAGTCGGTGCACGAGCTGCTGGACCGGCTCGTGCTGGCCACACAGCTGCGGTTCCCGGTGGTCGGTGACCTGGCGCGGAGCGTCCGGTTCCGCTGGTTCGACCAGCCGCAGGTCGACGCCGAGCGGGAATCCATCATCACCGGTGTGAGCGACGAGGTCGCCGACCTGGCCGTGCACCCGGACGCGCCGGACCGGCAGCAGCGGATCGACGCGCTGGCCGCGATCCCGGAGCCGATCGTCCGGTTCCTCGCCCAGCGGCTGGAGCGCGGCTGGGGCGAGCGTGAGCCGATGCTCGAGGTGCTCGTCCGGCGGCACTACCGCGAGTACGAGCTGCACGACCTGCGCGAGTTCGCTGTCGACGGGCGGCCGGTCGCGACCGCTGACTACAGCATCGACGACCGCCCGAGCCACCTGGTCACGACGGTCGGGACGGTGGCCGAGCTGGCCGACCGCGACAGCGCCCTCTCGCGCATGCTGACCGCGCAGGTCGACGCCCGCACGGCCGGTCACGAGGCCGTCGTCGAGCTGTACCTGTACGGCCCCGACCTGCCCGAATCGCAGCAGGAGGCCTCCGATCTGTACCGCCGGATGGTCGCCGACCTGCCGGTCGCCCAGCGGGTACGGCGGATCTCGGTCGCGGTCGCACCAGGACAGGGCCGCCCGGTGTCGTACTTCACCTACCGCCCGGCCGGCGGATCGATGACCGAGGACGACAACGTCCGCGGCGTCCATCCGATGGTCGGCCGCCGCCTGAACCTGTGGCGGCTGCGCGACTTCCGGATCACCCGCCTCGAAGCACCCGAGGACGTCCTGCTCTATTACTGCGTCGCGCGGGACAACCCGGCCGACCGGCGGCTCGTCGCGCTGGCCCAGGTCCGTCAGTTCGCGGTGGTCCGGGACGAGGACGGCCAGGTCACGTCGCTGCCGCACGCGGAGCGGGCGATCGCGAACTGCCTGGAGGCGATCCGCCGGGCGCGTTCCGCCCGTGGAGCAGCCGGCGCCAAGCTGGACATGAACCATGTGTGGGTGCAGATCTGGCCGGTGGTCGAGGCGCAGGTCGACGAGGTCACCGCACTGCAGCGCAACATCGCCCCGCTGACCGCGGGCGCGGGGATCGAGGAGGTCCTGGTCCAGGGCCAGGTCCCGGGCCCGGACGGCACCACGAACCCGGTCGCTGCCCGGTTCTATTACCAGCACGGCGCCGGGGTCGTCGTGTCGATCGAGCAGCCGCCGACCGGACGGCTGCTGCCGCTCGACGACTACGCCCAGAAGGTGCAGCGGTCCCGGCGGCGCAACACCATCTACCCGTACGAGGTCAGCGGGATGGTCGCCGGCCAGGGCGGCTCGTTCGTCGAGCACGACCTCGACGACGCGGGCAACCTGGTCCCGGTCGAGCGGGCGAAGGGCCTGAACAAGGCCGGCATCATCGTCGGCATCGTCACCACGCCGAGCGAGCGCTACCCCGAGGGCGTCACCCGGGTCGCGATGAGCGGCGACCCGACGATGGCGCTCGGCGCGGTCGCCGAGGGGGAGTGCGCGCGGATCATCGCCGCACTCGACCTGGCCGAGCGGATGCGGGTCCCGGTCGAGTGGTACTCGCTGTCGGCCGGTGCCCGGATCTCGATGGACTCCGGCACCGAGAACATGGACTGGGTCGCGAAGGCGCTGAAGCGGATCGTCGAGTTCACCCAGGACGGCGGCGAGATCAACGTCGTGGTCGCGGGGATCAACGTCGGCGCGCAGCCGTACTGGAACGCCGAGGCGACCATGCTCATGCACACCAAGGGCATCCTGGTGATGACGCCGGACAGCGCGATGGTGCTGACCGGCAAGCAGACGCTGGACTTCTCCGGCAGCGTGTCGGCCGAGGACAACTTCGGCATCGGCGGCTACGACCGGGTGATGGGCCCGAACGGCCAGGCGCAGTACTGGGCGCCCGACCTGAAGGCGGCGCGGAACGTGCTGATGACGCACTACGACCACACGTACGTCGTACCGGGGGAGAGCGGTCCGCGGCGGGCGGTCACGAGTGACCCGGTCGACCGGGACGTCACGCCGTACCCGCACGACGTGGCCGGGAGCGACTTCAAGACCGTTGGTGAGATTTTCTCGACTACGACGAACCCGGACCGGAAGAAGGCGTTCGACATCCGCACGCTGATGCGGGCCGTCACCGACCAGGACCACCCGGTGCTGGAGCGCTGGGCCGGGATGGCCGACGCCGACACCGCAGTCGTGCAGGACGCGCGGCTCGGCGGGTTCCCGGTGTGTTTGGTCGGGATCGAGTCCAAGTCGGTGCCGCGCCGGGGTTTCCCGCCCACCGACGGTCCGGACACGTACACCGCGGGCACGCTGTTCCCGCGGTCGTCGAAGAAGGTGGCCCGGGCGATCAACTCGGCCAGCGGCAACCGGCCGCTGGTGGTGCTGGCGAACTTGTCCGGTTTCGACGGATCACCGGACTCGATGCGGAACCTGCAGCTCGAGTACGGCGCCGAGATCGGCCGCGCGATCGTCAACTTCCGGGGACCGATCGTATTCTGCGTCGTCTCGCGGTACCACGGCGGCGCGTTCGTGGTGTTCTCGAAGTCGCTGAATCCGTCCATGACGGTGCTCGCGGTCGAGGGATCGTTCGCCTCGGTGCTCGGCGGCGCGCCGGCGGCCGCCGTCGTGTTCGCGGGTGAGGTCGACGCCCGGACCGCTGCCGATCCGCGGGTTGCGACGCTGGCCGAGCGGGTCGGCGAGGCCACCGGCGCGGAGCGGGCCGCGCTCGCGACGGAGCTCGCGGACGTGCGGACCGTCGTCCGCGCCGAGAAGCTGGGCGAGGTCGCGACGGAGTTCGATCGGGTGCACAGTATCGAGCGGGCCCGCCAGGTCGGATCGGTCGATGCGGTCATCTCTGCCAGGGAATTGCGGCCAAAGTTGATCGAGGCAATCAATTCCGGGGTACCCGGAGTTCGATGACTCGACTAGCCTGGGGGTATGCGTGCCGGCAGGGGCGGTCGCAATCCAGCTCGGTCGTTGATGACGTTCATCGGCGTGAGCGTGCTGTCGGGCGCGCTGGCGGCGGGGCTCGCGGTGCCGTTCGCCGGGTTCGCCGGCCGTGGATCGGCTGACGTCGCGGCGACCGTCCAGAACCTGCCGAAGGAGCTCGAGGTCGATCCGGTGGCCGTCCGCAGCCGCATCCTGGCCGCGGACGGCACGCTGATCGCGACGCTGTACGAGCAGAACCGCGTCCCGGTCCCGCTCAGCACGATCAGCCCGATCATGCGCAAGGCGATCGTCGCGATCGAGGACTCCCGGTTCTACGACCACGGCGCCCTCGACCTGAAGGGCACGCTCCGCGCGATGCTGCGCAACCAGACCGAGGGCGAGGTGCAGCAGGGCGGGTCGAGCATCACCCAGCAGTACGTGAAGATGAGCCTGGTCGAGAAGGCGCGGACGGCGGCGGAGCGGGCAGCGGCGACCGCGGTCACGTACGAGCGCAAGCTGGCCGAGCTGCGGTACGCCGTCGCGGTCGAGGACCAGCTGTCCAAGGACGAGATCCTCGAGCGGTACCTGAACCTGGTGAACTTCGGCGACGGCTCGTACGGCGTCCAGGCGGCCGCCCAGCACTACTTCCGGACCACGGCCGACAAACTCACGCTCCCGCAGGCGGCGCTGCTGGCCGGTCTGGTGAAGAACCCGACCGGGTACGACCCGACCAACGACCTGGCCCGGTCAAAGGCCCGCCGCGACGTGGTGATCAAGCGGATGCTCGAGCTCGGCGTGGTCACGGTGCATCAGGCGAACGAGGCGCTGCGGACGCCGGTCGTCGACCTGGCGCGGGTCGAGCCCGTGCCGAACGGCTGCGCCAACTCGCGGTACCCGTTCTACTGCGACTACGTGGTCTCCAAGCTGCTGGCCAACCCGGCGCTCGGCGCGACCGTGAAGGACCGCGACCACTACCTGAAGACCGGCGGCCTGCTGATCCGGACCTCGATCGACCCGCGGATCCAGGCGGCCGCGCAGGCCTCGATCGACAAGCACAGCAAGCGCACCGACACCGCGATCGCGGCGATCACGGTGGTCGAGCCGGGCACCGGGCTGGTGAAGGCGATGGTGCAGAGCAAGCCGTACGGCAACGGGCGCAACCACACGAACTACAACTACAACGTGGAGAAGTCGTACGCCGGCGGGTTCGGCGGGTTCCAGAACGGCTCCACGATGAAGGCGTTCACGATCGCGGCGGCCCTGTCGAAGGGCATCCCGATGGACTACCGGATCAACTCGCCGGAGCAGATCGACCTGCGGAACAAGAAGTTCACGACCTGTACCGGGTTCACCCGCGATCCGAAGTACCAGCCGAGGAACTCCACGCACAGCGGTGACCTGACCATGGTCGAGGCGGCCAGGTTCTCGACCAACACGTACTTCCTGCAGCTGTCGCAGCGGACCGGGCTGTGCCCGATCGCGAAGATCGCGGCCAGGCTCGGGATGTACAACGCGCAGACCGGCGAGCCGCTCGACCAGGTGGCGTCGATGACGCTGGGCGTCGGGTACGTGACCCCGCTGATGCTGTCGAACGCGTACGCGACGTTCGCGGCGCGGGGGAAGTACTGCGAGCCGCTGGTCGTCACGTCGATCCGCGACGAAGGCGGCAAGCCGATCCCCGGCCCCGGCTTCGCCTGCAAGCAGGTGCTGCCGCGCGCGGTGGCCGACGGGGTCAACCGGGTCCTCAGCGCGGTGATGATGCCGGGCGGCACCGGTGGCAAGTTGCGGTTCGGCACCCGCGACATGGCCGGCAAGACCGGCACCATCCAGCAGAACCTGGCCGTCTGGTTCGCCGGCTACACCCCGAACCTCGCCGCCGCGGCGGTCGTCGCGGACGCGAACCTGCCGTACACGAACCTGATGTTCCACCACACCCTGAACGGGCAGGACATCGCCGACCCGACCGGCTCCGGCACCGCCGGCCCGCTGTGGGAGTCCGCCATGCAGGGCAGCCTCCGCGGTCTCCCGGTCGAACGTTTCGTCAACCCACCGAAGAAACTCATCGGCGACCCCAACCCGAAGCCGCCGGACTCGGAGAAGAAGCCGGGCACGAAACCGACGCCGCCCAAGCCGAACACGAACCCTCGCTGACGCTCACCCCGGGTGGTGCTCGCAGACCTCACCGTCGGCCTTGACCGAGGGTGGGACGTCGATCGAGGGGTTCTGGTCGAAGAACCCGAACGGCTTCAGCCAGAACGAGATCGTGTCGGCGGGCATCACGGGCCAGTCCTCGACCCGGGTGATGTGGTGGATGCCGAAGACGTACCACAGCACGATGTCGGTGTTCTCCAGCGACTCGTCGTCGGCGATCCAGCGGCTCATCCCGTCGTCGGTGGTGGATTGCGTGGGGTAGTCGCCGGCCGGCCAGCGTTCCTCCTCGTGGTGGCGGGTGACCCAGAGGGTGTGGCCGATCACCGGAGCGCGCAGGAACTGGGGCGTGCCGGGATCCATCAGCGGCGGGATCGACGCGCTCGGGACGAGTTTGTACGCCGGGTGCGTGCCGAGCGCGTTCACCCGGTTCGGGTTCGCCACTTTCCAGGATCGTTGGGTCGACCAATTGAAGTCGCGGGCGGCCTCGGACTCGGTGCGGATCGGCGTCGCGTCGGTGACCACAGCCAGTCCGTACGGGTTGCTGTCCGAGACGGGCAGCGCCCGCGAGTCGACCTCGTACGCCGTGTTGCCGTCGCCGTCCACGTCGAGGTCGAGCCGGGCGACCAGGAAATGCTGATGGAAGGGCGCGTACGTCTGCTGGTCGACCACGGTCCCGGTCTGCGGCGGGGGACCGGCGAACGGGGTCGTCACCATCAGACCGGTGGCCCGGACCTCGCACTCGATGTTGCCGTCCTGGTAGAAGCGCCAGTACACGAGGTACTCGTAGTTCGCGACCGTGACGTGGCAGGACACGACCATCCGGCGCATCCGGCGGATCTCGGCGCCGTTGGTGTGGTCGACGTGCTTCCACAGGACGGCGTTGTCCTCCTCGTGCAGACAGATCGCGTTCTTGATCGTGTACGGCTCGCCGCGGGTGTCGTGCAGTACGGCGTCCAGGTAACGGATCTCGCCGAGACAGTCGCACCCCAGCTCGAGCGACGTGGTCATGAACCCGAGACCCCATTCACCGATGTCGAACGCCGTCCGCCGGTAGTGGTCGAACGAGGCGTCGCGGTACGGGACCATCAGCTCGGCGAACGACATCCGGTAGGCCATGTCGCGGCCGCCGTACCCGACCTGGTAGATCACCGGGCCCTCGCGGTGGTTGAAGCCGAGCCGCAGCGTCCAGTTCTGCCACCGCAGTTCGGTGCCGTCGAGGGTGAACGAGACACCGTCGGGCTGGGTGATCTCCAGCGGCTTCAGGTCGGTGCGCAGCGTCCCGGTCCACGGTCCGGGGGCGTACTCCGCGTTGACGTCGGGCTGGCCGTGGTCATGGTCGTTCTCCAGCTCGAGCAGCTCGAGCGTGTTCATGTCGACGACGACCTTGAGGCCGGAGACCGGGTGCGCGTACGCGTTGCTCTCGGGGGTTTCGCGGTACCAGATGTCGCACCACCCGAGCCTGCGGTCGCGGTACTTCTCCGGCATCAGCGCCTTCCCGTACGTCCAGACCTCGATCAGCACCAGGGACAGGTCGGTGATGCCGCGGTCGGCCAGGGCGGCGATCACGTCCGGGTGGGCCCGCATCGCCTCGTCGACCTCGTGATACTCGTCGGTGGTGAAGTTCGGCGTCACGCCGGGGACGTGCGTCCAGGACACCACCCGGTCGCCGGTCAGGTCGACGACGGCTTCCCAGGTCTGGTTGTCGGCCCGGTTCCACAGCACGGCGAACGCGGTTCGCGGTACGGCGTCACCGGGCCGCCAGGCCTGCACTGCCGCCTTGTCCGGCTCGAGCAGCTCGATTCCGGCGAACCGCCAGGAGCCGCCGAGCTCCTCGTCCCGGCGCAGGATCGCGGCCGTCTGCCGGAACTCGTGCTCATCCAGCGGCTCGAGCGGATGGGTCGCCATGGTGGTGGTCACGGCCTTCTCCTCGTCAGTGGGTGAGCCTAGATTGAGGAAGCGGGGGACGGATCGTCTGCTGCAAAGGGGTGGGTCTGATGCCGGACAAGAAGCTGTTCTCCAACGTCATCGACGGGAAGGTCCAGGCGTCGTCGTCGGGGGCGATGATGGACATCGTCAACCCGTCCACCGGCGAGGTGTACGCCGCCGCGCCGAACTCGGACGAGCACGACGTCGACCAGGCCTTCCGGGCCGCGGCGACCGCGTTCGAGACCTGGCGCTGGTCGACACCGAGCGAGCGGCAGCACGCGCTGCTGAAGCTCGCCGACGTGATCGAGGCCGGCGCCGAGGAACTGATCGCGATCGAGAGCGAGAACACCGGCAAGCCGGTGGCGCTGACCCGGTCGGAGGAGATCCCGCCGATGGTCGACCAGATCCGCTTCTTCGCCGGCGCCGCCCGAGTGCTGGAGGGCAAGTCGGCCGGTGAGTACATGCGCGGCTTCACCTCGTCGATCCGCCGCGAACCGATCGGCCCGGTCGCGCAGGTCGCGCCCTGGAACTACCCGATGATGATGTCGGTCTGGAAGTTCGCCCCGGCGCTGGCAGCCGGCAACACCGTGGTCCTGAAGCCGTCCGACACCACCCCGGCGTCGTCGTACTGGATGGTCGAGCGGATGCAGGAGATCTTCCCGCCCGGCGTCTGCAACCTGGTCTGCGGCGACCGCGACACCGGCGCCGCGCTGACCAGGCACAAGGTCCCGCAGCTGGTCTCGATCACCGGCTCGACCCGGGCCGGGATGGCGGTCGCGATGGCTGCTGCGGCGGACGTCAAACGGGCCCACCTCGAGCTCGGCGGCAAGGCGCCGGTGGTGGTGTTCGACGACGCCGACATCCCGGCCGCGATCGAGGGCATCTCGGTGGCCGGCCTGTTCAACGGCGGCCAGGACTGTACAGCGGCCACCCGGGTGCTCGTCCAGCAAGGCATCTACGACGAGTTCGTCGCAGCGCTCACCGACGCGGCGCGGGCGACGCGGACCGGCTACGACCCGGCCGACGAGGACATCCTGTACGGGCCGATCAACAACGCCAACCAGCTCGGCCACGTCGCCGGTCTGGTCGAGCGGGCCCCGGACCACGCCCGGGTGACGACCGGCGGCCACCGGGTCGGCGACCGTGGGTACTTCTACGAGCCGACGATCGTCGCGGACCTGCGCCAGGACGACGAGCTGATCCGGACCGAGATCTTCGGCCCGGTGCTGACCGTGCAGAAGTTCGCCGACGAGGACGAGGGCCTCCGGATGGCGAACGACAGCGAGTACGGCCTGGCCTCCTCGGTCTGGACGACCAACGTCACCACCGCGGCCCGGATGTCCGCCCGGCTCGACTTCGGCTGCGTGTGGATCAACACCCACATCCCGCTGATCGCCGAGATGCCGCACGGCGGCTTCAAGCACTCCGGCTACGGCAAGGACCTGTCGATGTACGGTCTCGAGGACTACACGCGGATCAAGCACGTCATGCTCCATCACGGCTTCGAGGGCTAGTCGACGTCTCGAGCCATCAGGTCGTCCCACGTCTCCCGCCGTACGACGAGACGTGGGACGCCGTCGTTGGCGAACACCACCGGGATCCGGCGGTTGCCGTTGTAGTTGTTCGCCATCGTGAAGCAGTACGCCCCGGTCGCGGGGACAGCCAGCAGGTCACCGACCTTCGGGTCTGACAGCGGTACGCCGTCGACCAGCACGTCGCCGCTCTCACAATGCCGGCCTACCACGGTCACCGTCTGGGAAGGCCCTTCGAAGCGCCCCACGATGCCCGCCTCGAACCGCTGCTCGAACAACGCGACCTCCAGGTTGTCACCCATCCCGCCGTCCACCGCGACGAACGTGATCGCGCCGCGCTTCACCGTGGTGACGCGGTAGATCGTGGTCGCCGCCGTACAGACCATGCTGCGGCCAGGTTCGATGATGAGCTGGGCGGACGGCGGGAGGTGCTGCTTCGCCGCGCCGATCAGCGTGTCCAGGTACGCCGCGACCGTCGGCGGGTTGTCCGCCCAGGTGTAGCGCGCGCCGAGGCCGCCGCCGAGGTCGTAGATCTCGAACTCGCCGAGCTGGGCGACCGGCGCGACGGACGCCGCGAACGGTTCGACATCGAGGATCTGCGAACCGACGTGGACGTGCAGACCGCGCATCCGCAGCCGCGGGCTGTGCTCGATCCGCCGGATCAGCCGGGCCGCGTCGGCCGGTGCCAAACCGAACTTCGAGCCCTCGTGGCCGGTGAGAACGTGGGCGTGGGTGTCCGCGGTGACGCCCGGAATGATCCGCACCAGCACGTCCTGCGGGCGACCGGTCGCTTCCAGCCGGTCCACGTCGTCGGCGTTGTCCACCACGACCAGGCCGATGCCGTGCTCGACCGCGAGCGCGATCTCCTCGTCGCTCTTGGCGTTGCCGTGCAGCACGATCAGCGCCGGATCGACGCCGGCCTTGAGCGCTGTCAGGATCTCGCCGCCGCCCGCGACGTCCAGCCCGAGTCCTTCCTCGACCATGACGCGCTGGACCGCCGTACAGGGAAAGGCCTTGGAAGCGAAGACGACGCGGGCGTTGGGCCAGCGGGCGGTGAGTTCGTCGCGGTACTCGCGGGCGCGGGCTCGGAGAGCGCTCTCTGCGACCACGAGGACCGGCGTACCGAACTCGGCGGCCAGGTCGTCCGCGCGGCAGCCACCCACGACGACGGTGCCGTCGGCATCGAGCCGGCTGCCGGCCGGGAAGAGGCTGAGCAGGTCGCTCATGGTGCGGTCCGGGCCAGCACCTCGCGGACCAGGTCCAGGGTGGTGTCGGGATGCAGGAAGGCGAACCGGCCGATCGTCTCGCCCTCCCATTTGCTGGGCGGGATGAACGCGACCTCGTCCTCGTGCAACCGCCGGGCCCAGTCGTCGTAGTCCTGGCCCGACCAGCCGAGGCGGCGGAACAGGACGACACCGAGGTCGGGTTCGCGGATCAGCTCCAGGTGCGACTCGGCCTTGATCAGCGCGGCCGTTTCCGTTGCCAGCCAGGCCGCCTTCTCGATCGCCTCCCGGTACGCGTCCACGCCGTACACCGCGAGCGAGAACCACAGCGGCAGGCCGCGGGCGCGACGGGTCAGGTGGTAGGCGTAGTCGGTCGGGTTCCATTCGCCGTCGGAGGTGTGGATGACGTCCAGGTACGACGCGTCCTGGGTGTGCGTCGCCCGGGCGAGCTCGGGATCGCGGTAGAGCAGGGCACAGCAGTCGAACGGCGTGAACAGCCACTTGTGCGGATCGAGGATGAACGAGTCGGCCTGCTCGATCCCGTCGTACTTCGGCCGCAGCGAGCGGGCGAAGATGCCGGAGCCGCCGTACGCGCCGTCGACGTGGAACCACCAGCCGCGCTCGTGCGCGAACGCACCGCAGCCGGCCAGGTCGTCGATGATGCCGGCGTTGGTGGTGCCCGACGTACACACCAGCGCGGCGACGTCCGACGGATCGGGGTCGGCCTCGATCGCGGCCCGGACCGTCTCCGCCGTCAGCCGGTGGTCCGGCGTGTCGACGACGAATGCGTCCAGCTCCAGGAGGCGCAGCGTGTTGACGATCGACGAGTGCGCGTCGGTGCCGACCACCACGCGCAGCCGGCGATCGGTGCCCAGCCGTTTCTTCGCGGTCTCGCGAGCGACCGCGAGCGAGGACAGGTTGCCGGCCGAGCCGCCGGAGACGAAACAGCCGCCCGCGCTCGCGGGCAGCCCGGCCTCGTCGGCGATCAGCCGCAGCACGGTGTTCTCGGCCGCGATCGCGCCCGAGGCCTCGAGCCACGAGATGCCCTGGATCGAAGCACACGAGACGAGCATGTCGAACAGCAGGCTCGCCTTGGTCGGCGCGGCCGGGATGAACCCGAGGAAGCGCGGGCTGTCGGCCGAGATCACGCTGGGCGCGATCACCGACGAGTAGACCCCGAGCACCTCGTCCGGTTGCCGGGGCGCGTCCCGGATCAGGCCGTCGAGCCGTTCGTAGAGCTCGTGCGCGGGCATCGTGGACTTGTCCAGCGGCACCGGGTTCATCCGCAGCCGGTTCTCGGCGTACGCGAGGACGCTGCGCACCATCTGCTCGGTGGTTTGGTCGACCTCGTGCATGGTCAGTCCTCAGCGGCTTGTTCGGCCAGTTCCTCGGCCCGGCGGCGCGGGATCACCAGCACCGGGACGGGGGAGTGCCGCAGGATCTTGGTCGCCCGTGACCCCAGGAACACCCGCGCGACCGGCCCGAGCTCGCTGGACCCGACCACCAGCACGTCGCCCGCGTCCCAGCCGATCTCGTCGATCGCCTCGGCCCACGTCGTACCCGACCCGATCACCGTCTCGACCGTGCCCGGGTGCACCGGCAGATCCTGCAGCTGCGCGAGCGTGGCGTTCACGGTCTTGTCCAGCTCGGTGCGCCACTCCTGCATCACGAGGTCCTCGGAGTCGGTGCCGAGCCTGGTCGTATAGGCCGGCCGGGACCACACCGCGAACGTTGCGATCCGCAACGACGCATGGACGTCGGAGCTCACCGAAGCAGCCGCCAGGACCAGGTCCTCGGCGCTCTCGGTCCCGCCGAAGGCCGCGGTCACCCGGGCCACCTTGCGGTCGTCCGGGCACCGGAAGCCGCGGGTGGCCAGCGCGAGCGAGACATGCGAGCTGTGCAGCAACCGGTCGGTGACACTGCCGAGCGCGATGTGGCCGAAGGCACCGGCCGACGACGAGCCGAGCACGATCAGCCGGGCGTCGTTCTGCTCGGCCACCTCGAGCAGCCCGGCCGGCGCCGACCGGGCACTGTGCCGCACGTACGTCGCCGGAACGTCGTTCGGCAGATACTTCCGGGCACGCTCGAGCGCCTGATCGGCGCCCTGCGCAAGGAAGTCCTGGTACTCCGCGTCCACCCGGGCCATCCCGGGCATCCAGGGCGCGGGTACGACGGTGCAGACGATCAGGCTGTCACCCGCGGACCTGGCCAGCATGCCCGCCAGGTGCAGCGCCGCCTTCCCGCGCTCGTCGGAGGCGTAGCCGACGATCATCGTCATGGCTGCGGTCCGTCCTCGTCCGGGGCCAGTCCGACATGCTCGTGCCGGCCGAGGTGCGAGTGCTTGAAGCCGTAGAAGAAGTACCAGGCCAGGGCCACGGCGAGCCAGATCAGGAACACGTAGATCGTGACCGCCCGCAGGTCCTTGATGATCCAGATACAGCCCGCGATCGACAGGATCGGTGTCACCGGATACCCCGGGACCCGGAAGCCGCGCGGCAGTTCGGGATGGGTTCGGCGCAGCACGATCACGCCGATCGAGACCACCAGGAACGCGACCAGCGTGCCGATGCTGGTCATCTCGGCGAGGAAGTTGATCGGGATCAGCCCGGCCAGCAGCGCGATCAGCACGGCGACGATGACGGTGTTCGGCACCGGGGTGTGGGTGCGCGGGTTCACCCGGTGGAACAGCTCCGGGATCATCCCGTCGCGGGCCATCGCGAACAGGATCCGGGTCTGCCCGTAGATGACGATCAGCGTGACGCTGAAGATCGAGATCACCGCGCCCGCGGCGAGCACCGTGGCCGGCCAGGACGACCCGGTCACCTTCTCCAGGATCGCGGACAGCCCGGCCTCCTGGTCCTTGAACTCGCCCGACGGCTGGGCCGCGACCGCGACGATGGTGACCAGGATGTACAGGGCGGTGACCGTGACGAGTGAGATCAGGATCGCCAGTGGCATCGTCCGGCGCGGGTTCTTGACTTCCTCACCGGCGGTCGAGACTGCGTCCAGACCGATGTAGGAGAAGAAGATGATGCCGGCCGCGGAGGTGATCCCGGTCAGGCCGAACGGCGCGAAGTTGGACAGGTTGTCGGAGTTCCAGCCCTTGAGCCCCAGGATCACGAACAGGATCAGCACGCCGATCTTCAGGCACACCATCACCGCGTTGGTCTTGGCCGACTCACTCGCGCCGCGGATCAGCAGCAGGGTGCAGAGGGCCACCAGGATCACCGCGGGAAGGTTGAACACCCCACCCTGTTCGGGTGCCTGGGACAACTTGTCCGGCAGCGTGAACCCGAAGATGTTGTCGAACAACTCGTTCAGGTACTGCGACCAGCCGACCGCGACCGCCGCCGCGGACACGCCGTACTCCAGCAGCAGGCACGCGGCCACGCCGATCGCGGGCAGCTCGCCGAGCGTCGCGTAGGCGTACGAGTACGACGAACCCGACACCGGGACCGCGCTGGCGAGCTCGGCGTAGCAGATCGCGGTCAGTCCGGCGACCACACCAGCGATCACGAACGACCAGATCACCGCCGGGCCGGCGACCGGCACGGCCTGCGCCAGGACGAAGAAGATACCGGTGCCGATGGTGGCTCCGATGCCGAACATGGAGAGCTGGAACAGTCCGATCGAGCGGACCAGTTCGCTCTGGCCGGTGTCGGTACCGCTCTCCTGCGACATCTCCGGAACCGGCTTGCGGCGGAACAGTTGCTGCACGGTCATCGCCATGGTGCCTCCCCTCGATGGAGGTGCCCGCCCGTCCCCGCCACCCCCCATCCTCTTCGGAGTGTGGCACCGGCCGCCGGTGCTGGGAACAGGTCAGCTCGACCTGGGGCGGTTGCCTAACAAAGGCTGGGCGGGATCCCAGTGGGTCCCGTCCCGTTCGTCCTGGCGCTTGCGGGCGATCGCCGACACCGCCTCCAGGACGACGCGATTGGCCAGTGCAGCAGTGATGTCGGCGTGGTCGTACGGCGGGCTCACCTCGACCACGTCCATCCCGGCGACGGGCAGTTCGAGGCAGATCCGGCGTACCGCGTCGAGCAGCTGACGCGCGGTCAGACCGCCGGGCTCGGGGGTGCCGGTGCCGGGAGCGTGGCCGGGGTCGCAGACGTCGATGTCGACGGACAGGAACACCGCGTCGCACTCGTCGGTGGCGATCACGAACGCCTCGGTCAGGCACTCGTCCAGGCCGCGGTGCACGATCTCGGTCATCTCGTAGGACCGCATGTTTTGCTGGGCCATCCAGTCGAGCGTGTCCGGTGGCGGCCAGTAACCGCGCAGCCCGATCTGCAGGAACCGGTCGCCGCGCAACGCGCCGGACTCGATCAGCCGGCGCATCGGTTGCCCGTGGCCCCACAACGAGCCGAACTCGATGTCGCCGGTGTCCGCGTGCGCGTCGAAGTGCAGCATCGACACCCGGCCGTGGCCGAGGACGTTCGCGACACCTTTCGCGTCCGGGAACGCGATCGAGTGATCGCCGCCGAGCACGATCGGGATCGCGCCCGAGCGGGTCACCTTCTCCACCGCCGCCTCGAGCGCGGGCAGCGCGACCTCGATGTCACCGGAGTACATCTCCACGTCGCCGGCGTCGACGACGTTCAGGTCCACCAGGCCGTCGGTCCGCAGCGCCAGGCTCGGCCGGGAGCCGTCATGGCCGAGGTAGTCACGCATCCGGATCGCCATCGGGCCGAAGCGTGCCCCCGGCCGGTGCGACGTACCGCCGTCGAAGGGTGCCCCGAGGATGACGACCTGAGCATCCGCGTACGACGCCGGGTCGTCGAGATCGCAGACCGGAACGCCGAGAAAGGTGAAATCCGGGCCGAACTGCTGGCCGTAGCGGCTCATCTTCGGAGTCTGGCACCCCGGCCCTCAAGCGTCCAGGGTCGCGCCGATCGCGGCGAAGGCCCGCAAGGTGTCGATCAGGTACGACGCGTTCTGCGGGTCCGGCCAGCTCGACAGCTTCACGCCGACCATCCCTGTCTCCCGGTGGACGTAGACCATCTGACCGTGAATCCCCAAGCAGACAAGGGCTGTGCCGCGATGGTTCGGCACGAACCAGAACTGGTTGCGGTACCAGCCGCCGGGCAGGACGGGCTCGTTGTCGGTGCCCGCGAAGGCGTCCCGCACAGCGGCGGGCGGCTGCCAGGCATCGTTGAGCCAGCCGGCCGGGACGATCTGTCCTTGGAGCAGCAGCTGACCGAAGCGGGCCACGTCCCGCGCGACCGCGGAGATCCCGCCGTCGTGGACCGCGGTGCCGACTGGGTCGCAGGTGATGTCCGCGGCTTGTTCGGCGCCCATGGGGATCCAGACGAGTCGTGAGATCAGCTCGGCCATCCGCGTGCCGGAAGCACGCTCGCACACCCAGCCGAGCAGGTCGGTGTCGGCCGACCGGTACGTGAACGCACCGCCGTGCGCGGACGCCGTACCCAGAGTGGTCAGGTAGTTGTACGTGCCGACCGGATCGCCGTCCTGTGGTGGACGCCAGCCCATCGACCGCTCCATCACGCGCACTTCCGCGTCGGCCGCCTGGTACGTCTCCCGGAAGGCCACTCCGGTCCGCATGTCCAGCAGATGCCGGACAGTCGCGCCGGCGTACCCGCTGCTCGCCACATCGGGTACGTACTTCGTGACCGGAGCCGCCGGGTCGAGGACACCGCGCTGCACGAGGATGCCCGCGACACAGCCGACGATCGACTTACTCACCGACATCAGCAGGTGCGGCGTGTGTGGAGTCATGCCGGCCAGGTACTGCTCGTCGACGATCGTCCCGTTGTGCAGCACGAGGAGCGCGTCGGTCCAGGTGTCCGCCCACACCTCGTCCACGGTCGCGGTGCTGCCGTCGAGCCGGTCGACGGGTGTCGCACAGACGGACGGGTCGATCGCGCTGGGGAGCGGACGGACGTACTTCGGGTCGCCGGGGATCACGTGCGTCGGCGTCAGCTCGCGCATGTGCCGGAACGCCCAGCGGACGTTGGGCGGGTCCTGCCAGCCGGACAGGTCGACGAGTGACTCGTCCGACGGCGGGAAGCCCGTCATCCGGTCGTCGGTGGTCGCCATGCGACTACGATCGCACCATGCTCTGGCCGGGCACACCGCCGACCCAGCGTGTCTCCCGCGGGGACGGTGCGGTGCGCGCGCTTCCGTTTCGACCGGCCGACGGGCTACCAGTGCTCGCGGACACGTATACCGATGCGTTCGTGATCGTGCATGACGGAGCCGTCGTCGCCTCGGGCGGCGTACTGGACCAGCCGCAGGCGCTCTTCTCGATCACCAAGTCGGTGGTCGGTTGCGTGGCGGCGATCCTGGTCGAACGCGGTCAGCTGGAGCTCGACGCTCCGGTCAGTTCGTACGTCGCGGAGCTCAGGGACAGCGGGTACGCCGGTGCGACCGTGCGGCACGTGCTCGACATGCGCAGCGGCGTACGGTTCGTGGAGGACTACAGCGACCCGTCATCCGATGTGCGGCGGCTCGATCGGTGGCTGGCGGACAAGCATCACCTCTACGACTTCCTCACCGGTCTCGAGGCGGAGGCGCCGCACGGCAGCCGGTTCCTGTACCGGTCGTCGGAGACCGACGTACTCGGCTGGATGTGTGAGCGTGCGGGCGGCGCGCCGATGGCCGAGCTGGTGTCGGCGCTGGTGTGGGCGCCGATGGGTGCCGAGCACGATGCGGAGTTCCTGACCGATGTCCAGGGCACCGCGATCCACGACGGCGGTCTCGCGGCGACTGCCCTCGATCTGGTGCGCTTCGGGTTGCTGCTGCTGGACGCGCCGACGTGGTCACGCCGCGCGTGGGCAGTGGACGCGGCTGCACGGACCGACTTCCTGGCGTCACCGGCCGCGGCCTCGTTCCCCGGCGGCTGGTACCGCAACCAGTTCTGGTTCCGCGCCGGTCCGTCCGGCAATGTCCTGCTCTGCTTGGGGATCCACGGTCAGCTGCTGTACGTCGGGCGCCGGACCCGCACGGTCTGCGTGAAGCTCTCGAGCTGGCCGGACGCCCAGCATCCGGCGTACCTGCAGGACACCTTGCGCGCGTTCGACGCGATCGCGCCCCGGCCGCGGAGCTCGATCATCTGACGCGATGACAGCATGCCGCCGCCGTCCTACTGTGAAGTGACCCAGGAGAGGTGAGGGGCGATGAACCAGAAGCTGAACGGTATCGCCGAGATCCGCACGTTCTTCCGGACCAACACCCAGCCGATCTACTTCTTCGGGCCGACCGCGTTCAACCTGCTCGGCATCGACCGCTGGGTGCGGAACTTCCAGTACGTCGTCTACTACGACTCCTGGGACGGCACGCACCCGCGGGTGTTCGCGCCGACGGACCGGCCGTACGTCGAGTTCGAGTCCAGCGAGCAGATCAACAACTACCTGCTCCGCGATCCGGAGGTGCGGGCGCACCTGCGCAAGCGCGGCGGGAGGCCGATGATCGCGATGGTCTTCTTCGACTCCGAGACCGAGGAGATCTGCCGCGAGCTCGGGTACCGGCTGATCATGCCGCCGGACGAACTGCGGCGGCGGCTCGACTCGAAGATCGTCACCACCCAGCTCGGCAACGAGGCCGGCGCGCCGTCGGTGCCGAACGTGATCGGCACCGCCTCGTCGTGGAAATCGTTGAAGGAACTCGCCGCGTCGGCCGGGCTCGGCCGGGACCTCGTCGTGCAGACGCCGTACGGCGACTCCGGCAAGACCACCTTCTTCCTGGCCAGGAAGAAGGACTGGGAGAAGTACGCCGGCGACATCATCGGCGAAGAGCTCAAGGTGATGAAGCGGATCGACAACAAGGCGGCCGCGGTCGAGGCCTGCATCACCCGGCACGGCACGATCGTCGGACCGTTCATGACGGATCTGACCGGCTACCCGGAGCTGACGCCGTACAAGGGCGGCTGGTGCGGGAACGACCTGTTCCCCGAGGCGCTCACGGTGGAGCAGCGGGCGCTCGCGATCGAGCACGTGCAGCGGCTCGGGGACCGGCTCGCACAGGAGGGGTACCTGGGGTTCCTGGAGATCGACGTGCTGGTCGACCTGGCCACCGACGAGGTGTACCTGGGTGAGCTGAACCCGCGGATCTCCGGCGCGTCGTCGATGACGAACGTGACCGCCGGCGCGTACGCCGACGTGCCGCTGTTCCTGTTCCACCTGCTCGAGTTCATGGACGCCGACTACGAGGTCGACGTCGCGGAGATCAACGAACGCTGGCGGGACCTGGCCGCGGTGGACGTCTGGGCGCAGCTGATCATGAAGGAACCGGCCGACCGGATCGAGCGGATCATCGAGGCGCCCCGCACCGGCACGTGGCACCTGACCGAGGACGGCGCCCTGGTGTTCGCGGGAGCGGCCAACGACTGGCACGACGTCACGCACGAGGACGAGGCGTTCTACCTGCGTGTCTACGGGCCGGGCGACTACCGGTTCAAGGGCGCCGACCTCGGCATCCTGGTGACCAAGGGACGGATGCAGACACCGGACGGTCTGACGAACCGGAGCCGGCACTACATCAACGGCATCCGCGGGCACTACCTGTCCGAGCCGCTGCCGCAAGCGCCGGCGGTGACGCCGATCAGCTACGTGAAGTAGCCGATCGGCGTCAGAGCGGGCGGAGGTTTCCGCCGGGGACCCAGGTGACGTGACCGTTCTTGTCCCGGACCCGCCCCAGCCACTCGCCGTTGTCGCGGATCCACACGTCGAGCTTGCCGGTCGACCAACTGGCCTGCTGGACGTCCTGGGCAGGCTCGATGTGGCGGACCGCGTCGGCCGGGCGGGGCCCGTGCGCGTCGTACTGCACGTCCAGATCGGAAGCTAACTCGTAGGCCTTCTCCTCGTCGTCGATACCCGTTGCACGCCACCCGTTGACCGCACCGTCCCAGACGCCGAACCTGTTGGATCCGTCGTCGGACGGGCGAACCGTGAACCGACCAAGCATGTTTTCAGATTAGCGCTTCGTCGAACATATGTTCTAGTCTTGATCCCGACGGGAGGTGTGTGAGATGGATCAGTTCCGGTAGCGGAAGATGATCCGGCCCCGGTCCAGGTCGTAGGGGCTGAGCTCCACCAGGACGCGGTCCTCGAGGACGATCTTGATGTAGTTCTTGCGGATCTTGCCGCTGATGTGGGCCAGCACCTTGTGGCCGTTGGTGAGTTCGACCCGGAAGTTCGCGTTGCGGAGGCACTCGACGACGGTGCCCTCGACTTCGATGCCGCCTGCTGATCTGGGCATGGTCAGTCCTTTCCCTGCCGGCGGACCAGTTCCAGGCTGCCGCCCGTGCGGCGCGCGCCGAGCCCCTGGAACAGCGCCGTCGCGGCCGTGTTGGTCTCGTCGATCTCCGCCGTGGCTGCGTCGAATCCGTCGCGATGCAGGCCGTGCAGCGCCTGGGTCAGCAACGCCCGGGCGATACCGTGCCGTTGCTCGGTGGCCAGGACTGCGACCAGTCCGATGCGCGGGCGCCGGGTCATCGTGGCGAGACGGACCAGCCCGACGTACCGGTCGTCGCGCTGTGCGATGGTGTACTTCGACGGGTCGATCGGCCTCGTCCCGCCTTGCCAGGGCAGCACCTCCGCGGGCATCGTCGCCCAGCCGACGGTGGACTCGACCTCGGCGCGGATCGCCTGGTCGAGCTCTCGCAACGGCTCCTCGTCGGCGGTCGCGATGACCACCCCTGAAGGCACGGTTCCCGGGGCGAGCTCCGTGGGTACGACGAACTCCGATTCGCGGCGCCAGGTCGCGAATCCCGCCCGTACCCAACTGGCTGTGAGGTCGTGGTCGGTCTCGTCGACCACTGTGTACTGCGGTGCCGCCTGGTCGGCCTGCATTGCGGCGGCCAGTCGGTCGAAGACGTCGTCGCGCCAGGTGTCGATGCTGACGAAGGTCCGGCCGTCGAGCCGGCGTGAAGCGTGACTGCGGCCGACGACCAGGTCGTTCTCGATCGCGTGCCACTGATTGTCGGCGACGCGGGAGATCGTCACCGCGCGGGCGCCGAGGCCCGCATCGTGATGCGAAGGGTTCATAGGTGTTTCCTCTCGGGAGTGCTTCTCGAAGCGCTCCCGGCGACACCTATGTCAGTCGCCCGCCCGTGACCACGGGAAGGGGAGCGCCCACTGCGCTACAGCGGTCATGGGTCTCACCTCCAGGTGTGATGTCACGGACCACGGCACGGTATCAATCCGGCCCGGCGACGGCCACCGATTTTGTCACTCTCGAACAGGTGTTCTATTCTTGATCCCGACGGGAGGTGTGTGCGATGGGCTACAACAATCCGCCGATCAAGTGGTCGGAGCTGGAGCGCAAGCTGTCGGACCGCTCCCGCCCGGGCAGCCACGGCGGCCGACCGGTGACGGGCGACGGCGGTGACAGCCCGGCATGGTCACAGCACCGCGGGCCGTATGTGCCTGCTCCGGCCGTTCGCCCGGACCACGCGGTGCCCTATGCCGAGCTCCACGCCCATTCGAACTTCTCCTTCCTGGACGGCGCCTCCCAGCCGGAGGACCTGGTCGAGGCCGCGGTCCGCCAGGGGCTCCACGCGCTGGCGCTGACCGATCACGACGGGTTCTACGGCGCGGCCCGGTTCGCCGAGGCCGCAGCGGCGTACTCGTTGCCCACCGTGTTCGGGGCGGAGCTGTCACTGGGGCTGACCGGCCCGCAGAACGGCGTGGCCGATCCCGAAGGCAGTCACCTGCTGGTGCTGGCGGAGGGCCAGGACGGGTATCACAAACTGGCCGGCGCGATCACCGAGGCGCAGCTGGCCGGTGGTGAGAAGGGCAAGCCGGTCTATGTGCTGGAAGAGTTGGCTGCTGTTGGTCGCGACCACTGGATGATCCTGACCGGCTGCCGGAAGGGCCTGGTCCGGCAGGCACTGGAGCTCGGCGGGCACGCCGACGGTCCGGCCGCCGCGGGGCGCGAGCTGGACCGGCTGACCGCCTTGTTCGGCAAGGACCGCGTGGTCGTCGAGCTGATCGACCATCACCTGCCCGCGGACACCACCCGGAACCGGATCCTGGCCGGCCTGGCCGCCGACCGCGGCCTCCCGGTAGTTGCCACAAACAACGTTCACTACGCGACCCCGGCCCAGCACAAGCTGGCCGCCGCGCTGGCCGCCGTCCGGGCTCGCCGCGACCTGGACTCGATGGACGGCTGGCTGCCACCGAGCGGGATGGCGTTCCTGCGCTCCGGCGCCGAGATGACAGCCCGCTTCCGGCGGTACGACGGGGCCGTGGCGCGCTCGGTGACGCTGGCCGACCAGCTCGGGTTCGACCTGGCCCGGGCGAAGCCGAGGCTGCCGCTGCGCGATGTGCCCGACGGCCACGACCCGATGTCCTGGCTGCGGGAGCTGACCTTCGCCGGCGCCACCCGGCGGTACGGGACGCGTGAGCAGCGGCCGGATGCCTACGAGCGGCTGGAGCGGGAGCTCGACGTCATCGAGGAGAAGGGCTTCCCGGGGTACTTCCTGATCGTCGAGGACATCGTCCGGTTCGCCCACGACAACGGGATCCTCTGCCAGGGCCGCGGCTCGGCGGCCAACTCGGCGGTCTGCTACGCGCTCGGGATCACCGCGGTCGACAGCATCCTCTACAACCTGCCGTTCGAGCGGTTCCTGGCCACCACCCGGGCCGAGGAGCCGGACATCGACGTCGACTTCGACTCCGGCCGCCGCGAGGAGGTGATCCAGCACGTCTACGAGAAGTACGGCCGGCACAACGCCGCCCAGGTGGCGAACGTGATCTCCTACCGCCCGAAGTCCGCCGTCCGCGACATGGCGAAAGCACTGGGGTATTCCGTCGGTCAGCAGGACGCGTGGTCGAAGCAGGTCGACGGCTGGAGCCCGGAGATCACCTCGACCGAGCACGACATCCCGCCGCAGGTGGTGGGGATGGCGACCGAGCTGCTGAAGTTCCCGCGGCATCTCGGGATCCATTCCGGCGGGATGGTGCTGACCGAGCGTCCGGTCGGCGAGGTGGTGCCGATCGAGCACGCCCGGATGGAGAAACGGACAGTCCTGCAGTGGGACAAGGACGACTGCGCCTGGATGGGGCTGGTGAAGTTCGACCTGCTCGGGCTCGGCATGCTGGCCGCGCTGCAGTACTGCCTGGACATGGTCCGCGAGCAGATCGGCGAGTCCTGGGAGCTGCACACGATCCCGCGGGAGGAGGCCGGGGTCTACGACCAGCTCTGCCGGGCGGATTCGGTGGGGGTGTTCCAGGTCGAGTCCCGCGCGCAGATGGCGACGCTGCCGCGGCTGAAACCACGGAAGTTCTACGACCTGGTCACCGAGATCGCGCTGATCCGGCCAGGCCCGATCCAGGGCGGCGCCGTCCATCCGTACATCCGCCGCCGGACCGGTGAGGAGCCGGTCACCTACCTGCACCCGAAGCTGCGGCCGGTGCTGGAGCGGACCATGGGTGTGCCGCTGTTCCAGGAGCAGCTGATGCAGATGGCGATGGCGGTCGGCGAGATCGACGGCGACGAGGCCGACCTGCTCCGCCGCGCGATGGGGTCCAAACGCGGCATCGAGAAGATCTCGTCGCTGAAGGACAAGCTGTACGCCGGGATGGCCGGCAACGGGATCACCGGAGACCTGGCCGACGAGATCTACGATAAGATCGAAGCGTTCGCGAACTTCGGATTCGCCGAGTCGCACTCGATCAGCTTCGCCCTGCTCGTCTACTCCAGCACATGGCTGCGGCTGCACTATCCGGCTGCGTTCCTGGCCTCGCTGCTGCGCGCACAACCGATGGGGTTCTACTCACCGCAGTCCCTGGTGGCCGACGCCCGCCGTCACGGCGTCGAAGTGCGTCGTCCGCACCTGCATCTCTCGGGTGTCGACGCGGGGCTCGAGCTCCTGGTCGACGGGCAGGAGCGCATCGGGCCGACCGGGTCGCCGGACTGTCTGGCGGACCCGCAGCCGTTGGTGGGTCCGTTCGATCCGAAGGTGCCGTTCGACAACGTGGCGCATCGCCGGGACGGCGTGTTCGCGGTCCGGCTCGGGTTGGCCGAGGTGCGCACGGTAGGGGAGAAGGGCGCGAAGCTGATCGTCGAGGAGCGGGAGCGGGGCGGTCCGTTCACCGAGATGGCCGACCTGGTCCGGCGTACCGGGATCACCGCGGCCCAGGTCGAGGCGCTCGCGACGGCCGGGGCGTTCGACTGCTTCGGACTCGACCGGCGCCAGGCGTTGTGGGAGGCCGGCCGAGCCGCCGAGGAACGCCCAGGCCAACTGGCCGGAATCACAGCGGCCGGCCCGCCGCCGACACTGCCCGGGATGAGCGATATCGAGGCCGACATGGCCGACCTGTGGTCCACCTCGATCACCACGTCCAGCCACCCGATGGAACGCGTCCGCGACCGGCTCCGCGCCGAAGGTATCCTGTCCGCCGCCCAGCTCCGCGAAGCCCCCAACGGCGCCCGCGTCCGGGTGGCCGGCGTCGTCACCCACCGCCAGCGCCCCGCCACCGCCTCCGGCGTCACCTTCATGAACCTCGAAGACGAAACCGGGATGGCCAACATCGTCATCACCGTCGGCTGCTGGCACCACCACGCCGCCGTAGCCCGCAACGCCGCCGCCCTCATCATCCGCGGCCGGGTAGAACGCGCCGGCGAAGTAACCAACCTCTCCGCCGAACACCTCCAACGCCTCCCCCTAGCCGCCCGAACCAAATCCCGAGACTTCCGCTAACCCCCGACCGCCGCACCGCCCCGCGAGTCGGAAACCCCACGCGAAGAGGACACCGCCGCGCGGCGGCTCAGTTATTGGCCGCCTTCGGCGGCGTGGCGAGTGTTGCCGCGGGCAACGGACTCGGCGGGGACAACTGCTGGCTGTGGCTGGCGGATAGGTCACCGCTTCGCAGTAGCTGTTGTCGGCTGTTGATGCTCCCCGGCTTCGCCGATGACCTTGAACCGGTTCGGTGGGTCCTCCTGTCGCCGAGTCGTGGCGAATGGTCGGCGCCCAAGAACACGAGTCGTGGATCGGTGCTGTCATCAGCAGCCGAAATCTACGACTCGGCGAACGGGCCGCCGGGGGCGGTGGTTGAAGCGGGGGAGGGTCGGTAGGTTCTTGGTGTGGATGAGGGTGAGCGGTTGGTTCATGCTTCTTCGTTTGGTGCTGCGGCGGTTGCTTATGCGGAGCATCGGCCGGATTATGCGCAGCGGGCGGTGCGGTGGGCGCTTGAGGGGGCGCCTGGGGTGCGGGTGCTTGATCTTGGTGCGGGTACGGGCAAGTTGACTGCGACGTTGGTTGCGTTGGGAGTCGATGTCGTCGCGGTTGAGCCTGATCCGGCGATGTCGTCTGAGCTGCGTCGTGCGCTGACGGGCATCGGTGCGCTGCAGGGTGTTCGGGTGTTGTCGGGGAGTGCTGAGGAGATACCGCTGGGGGATGGGGCGGTTGATGTGGTGGTGGCTGGGAATGCGATGCACTGGTTCGATATGGCTGTTGCTGGGTCTGAGATTGCCAGGGTTCTTGCGCCCAACGGCGTCTTGGCGGGGCTGTGGAATGTGATGGACGACGGGGTCGAATGGGTGGAAGGGCTGGCAGAGGTCAGTGGGAGTGCGGCCATCGGTCCGCGTGACACGCCGGCTAGTTGGCGTGCCGAGACGGCCGGCATGCATCTTCCAAAGACTGGTGCCGCCCGGTTCAGTTCGCCGGAGCAGGCCGAGTTCCCGCACGGGCAGCGCCGTACTGCGGACTCTCTCGTCGCGACCCTCGGCACCCGGGCGGGGATGTTGGTCATGCCGGACGAGGAGCGAGAGGCCACGCTCGGCCGGATCCGCGCGTACCTGGCGAGTCGACCAGAGACCGCGCGCGGCGAGTTCACGCTTCCGATGCGGACCGCCGTCCTTCGGGTCCGACGGCGGTGAACGACGGCGAATGGCGTACCGCGACCGCCGAGGACGCTGCGCTGCTTGCCGAGCTGGCCAGCGAGGTGTCGGGTTCTGACTTCACTGCCGAACAGGCCTCGGCCTTCCTAAAAACCTGGCGGGTGGAGATCGCCCCAGACAGCGCGGTCGCAGTCCTTCCGCCGGCGAGCGGTCACAGCAGAGGGCACGGCGCATGGTGGCAACGCCATGGCTCCGCCCAATTCGACGACGTCGTACGCCGGATGGTGCGGCTGGCCTTGACTCACGGCGTGGAGACCCTGCAGATCTCTTTACCTGCTGAGGAATCCGGTCCCCTGGGATTCGACCGTGCGTACCCGCTGTGGACGATGGTCCACGACGGCACTACCTGGCCGCAGCAACAATCGGAGCTACCTCCGCCGCTGCGCATCAGTCGATGGTCCGAGGTGCAGCCGAGCGAGTTCCAGACCGCCTACGAGCAGGCTTACCAGGACCAGCGGGTGGTCGAACCACACACCGCGGCAACCTGGGAACAACTTGCCAGCAGCAACGACTTTGCGACCGACCTTGCCGCCCTGGCGACCACTCCTGACGGTCGAGTGGCCGGCTTTGTTCTCGGGTTCCACCAGGACGGGGGCGGTGTCGAACTAGGTCCGATCGGCACCGTCCCGTCGTGGCGTGGGCGTGGTGTGTCCTCGGCGTTGCTGGCGTCGGTGCTGATGCGCTGTCGAGAGCTCCATTCGGGACCGCTCACCCTCACGGTCGATGGAGAGAGCCCGACAGGCGCTCAGCACCTCTACCTGCGGTACGGCTTCCTCGTGGACAAGCAACTCGTCACGTACCAGTGCCGCGTGCCGGCCGGTTGAGGAGTCGGCGAAGACGGTTCAGGGCCTGGTCGGTGAAGAGGCCGGTCAGGGCTCCCGTCAGAACCAAGACTGCTACTCCTGCGCTGGATGTGGTCTCGTCGCCGATGCTGATCAAGCCGGTGTTGACGGCGATGACCGACACGGAGGCGAGGAGCGCGGACCACAGCGGGCGCATGATGTACCACGAGACCTGGTGATTCGGGGCGGACGTGCGCGCGAACATCATGCTCTGCCGGATGACGCTGCCGACAGCACCGGCCGCGGCGCCGACGATCAGCAGACTCATGTTCAGCGTGATCGCGACCTGCACAGGCGACCAGCCGACCGAGCGGCTCGCGACGTGGTGCGCCCCGGCGGCCTCCTGAGCTGCGACGAGGTGTTCCGCCAGACCGTACGCCGCCACGAGACACGGCAACGTGATGACGGCCTCGGCGATGTTGACCGCGACGACCGTACGACGGTGAGACCGCCGTACCGTCCTGGTCCGCTTCCGACGTGGTTCGACTGTGTGGCTCATGACAGTTCCTCCCCCTTAATCGGACGGAGGCACTGACGGACCGCTGCGATACATCCAGTCAGGTCAGATGCGGGGCGAGGAAGTCGAGCAGGGAGGTGTTGATGTCGGGGGAGGCGGTGGCGAGGAGGCCGGGAGTGGTGTGGACGGGGTTGCCGCGGAAGTCGGTGACGGGGATCTGGGCGGCCTGGCAGAGGATGGTGCCGGCGGTGAAGTGGACGCTGGTCGGGCTGACGTTGTCGGCGATGTACGCGGCTTGACGGCCCACCGCCACCCAGGCCAGGGCGAGAGTGGTGGACGAGACGCGCAGCGCGAACGCCGCGCGCAGCTTCTCGTCGGTCAGGAGTTGGGCACCCAGGAACGGTCCGGTGGCGGGTGCGTCGATGTCGATGTCCACGAGCCGGGAGGCGGCCGACGGCACGGCGGGACGGTCGGCTCCGTCGTGGCGGATGAAGACCGCGGTGCCGTCGGTCCAGAAGATCTCCCCGGTCAACGGCTGGGCTACCGCCGCGACATCGCCACCCGGGCTGCGCAGCGCGACGTTCACGGAGAACAGCGGATTCTGCGCAGCGAAGTTGAGCGTCCCGCAGAGTGGGTCGACCAGCCAGGTGCGATCCGACTCGCCGCTGGCGCCGTACTCCTCGCCGACGACCGCGTCGTCCGGGCGGGCGCCCTGGATGACGGCCATGATCGCGCGCTCGGATTCCAGGTCGGCCTCGGTGGCGAAGTCGGTCCCCACCTTCGCGTACCGCTCCAACTGCCCGCCGAACCGCTCGCGGATCACCGCGGCCCCCACCTCGGCCGCCGCAACCGCCACCTCTGCATCGCTTCGCGAATCCATACCGGCATCCAACAGTATCTGCGGCACGTCCTGTGACCGTGCACGCATGCATAAGTGGCACAATCCCGCGCGTCACGCCCGCCGGAGCGGGGTTGTGCATGCCTGCAGGTCCACGACACCGAGACCGGTCGGCACCTCAGCGGCCGTACACCTCACTGAGCTTGCCGTCCGGATCGACCGACTTGAGGATTGCCTCGGTGATGCCGGCCAGTTGGGAGACCTGCTCTGGAGTGAGTACGTCGATCACATGCCGGCGGACTGTTGCGACATGGCCGGGCGCCGTCGCGCGGATCTTCTTCCAGCCGTCCGCGGTCAGGCGGGCGTTCGTCGCCCGTGCGTCCTGCGGGCAGGGGAAGCGCTCGATCAGTCCGCGATCCTCCAGCCGCTTCACGACGTGGGACAGCCGGGGGAGGGTCGCGTTCGTCTGCTGTGCCAGCGCGGTCATCCGCAGCGTCCGCTTCGGCGCCTCGGACAGCATCGCCATCACGTAGTACTCGTAGTGCGTCAGCTCCGCGTCGCGCCGCAGCTGGGAGTCGAGGACACCGGGCAGTAACTCGAGCACGGCGGCCAGCCGCACCCATGCGGTCATCTCCGTGTCGTCCAGCCATCGAGTGCTCATCGGAACATTCTGGCAGCAAAAGGTTGTAGCTACAACCTTACTGCGCTACCGTGATGGTTGAACGCACAACTAAAAGGAGCTTGGGCATGACGCATGTCAGCATCATCGGTCGCGGCAACATGGGACAGGCGATCTCGTCGGTCGTCGCGAAGGGCGGCAACACCGTCGAGTTGTTCGACTCCACCGACAAGGACAAGCCGGTCACCGGCGACGTCGTGATCCTCGCGGTGCCGTACCCGGCGATCGACCAGGTCCTCGCCGACCGCGCCGACCAGTTGAACGGCAAGGTCGTCGTCGACATCACCAACCCGCTGAACTTCGAGACCTTCGACTCGCTCACCGTCGCGGCGGACGGTTCGGCGGCGGCCGAGCTGGCCGAGAAGCTGCCGGAGGCCAAGGTTCTGAAGGCCTTCAACACCACGTTCGCGGCGACGGTTGCGTCGGGTCAGGCGGGTGAAGTTCCGACCACGGTCCTGATCGCCGGCGACGACGCCGACGCCAAGGAGCAGGTCGCCGCGATCGTCTCCGCAGGCGGTCTGAAGGCGGTCGACGCGGGGTCGCTGAAGCGTGCCCGCGAGCTCGAGGCCGACGGGTTCCTCCAGCTCACTCTCGCGATCGGCGAGAAGGTCGCCTGGACCGGCGGTTTCGGCCTGGTCTGACCGGAAGTCGTACAGCCTGTATCAGTTCAGCGGCACGGCGCCTCCGCAGGACAGGGGAGAGGAGGCGCCATGCCTTTGACGTCGTACGGCGTACTTGTCGGCCGGGCGGTCGATGCACGCCGAGAGGGTGGAACGGACGCACCGCACTACCAGATCCGGTTGGTGGACGCGGATGGCGTGAGCTACCGGATCGCGGTGAACGTGCGGTCGCAGGAGTATCCGTCCGAGTTGCTGTATCGCGTCGACGACGACTTCCGGCACCCGGTCGCCGCGCAGCTCACCGGTCTCGTTTCCGGGTGGCATCTGCTCGACGACGGACCGGCCGGGGTGAACCTGGACTACGTCCGGCAGACGCTGTTCGACCGGACCCTGTTGCGTCCGCTGCCCGGCGACGTGGCCGGACCTGGCAACGACCTCAGCGACCTGCTCGACGATCAGATCCAGCGCGCGATCCGGGAACCGGCCGCGGTTGTCTACGCCTTCGGGGAGCGATGGGGACCGGAGAACGGCGTACCGGACAAGATCTTCGGGTTCGGGCCGGGCAACGGGGTGCACGACATTCACATGAATCAAGGCAATGTCGGGACGTTCCGCAAGGACGACGGTGTCTGGCAGGACGGGGCGCTGATCATCGCGTTGCCGGATCAGCAGCGCTGGGTCGGCATCTTCCTTGCCTTCCAGAGTCAGTCCTGGCACACCGACGACAAGACCGGGCACACCCTGGCCGACGCGCCGATCGAGGACTTCGGTGCCGAACCGGTCCGGATCGTCGCCGCCCTCGTCAATCCGGAAGGCCCCGCGCCGGAAGCCGAGACGATCACGTTGCTGAACGCTTCACCCGATGCGGTCGACCTGACCGGCTGGCACGTGGTCGATCGCGCGCTGCACGTCGGCCCGCTGCCGGCCGTCGTCCTCGATCCGGGCGCGACTGTCCTGGTCCACCTGCCGCCGACGGTCCAGCTCGGTAACAAGGGTGGCGAGATCACTCTTCTCAACAGCGTGGGCCTGAAGATCCACGGGGTCGCCTACACGGGAGAGCAAGCCGCGCGCTCGGGTTGGACGGTCGTCTTCTGACGCAGCAAGGTTCTAGCGCAGCAAGGCGAGGCGGACGCCGAGGCCGATGAAGATCCCGCCCGTCGCCGTGTCGATCCGGCGGCGGGCGGTACGGCGGGCACGCAGCCAGCTGCCGATCCGCCCGGACAGCAGCCCGACCGTGCCGTCGACGAGGAACTCCAGCACGATCAGGATCGCGCCGAGCACCGCGAACTGCAGCCAGACCCGACCGTGCTCCGGCACCACGAACTGCGGCAGGAACGCGATCGTGAACGTCACCATCTTCGGGTTCAGCAGGTTCGTGCTGAGTCCGGTGAGGTATGCCCGCCGCCCCGACATCACGGCCCCGGCCGGCGCATCGTCGCCGACCGCGTCGTTGCGGTGCCGGATCATCTGCACCCCGAGATAGATCAGGTACGCCGCACCGACGATCCGCACTGCGGTGAACGCCACCGGGACCGCCGCGAACAAGGCGGCCAGCCCGGCCGCCGCGACCGCGACATGCACAGCCTCACTCGTCGCAACCCCGGCGGTCGCGAGCAGACCGGCGCGCGGCCCGCTGCGCATACCGCAGCCGAGGATGAACAACATGTCCGGCCCGGGCGTGATCATCGCGATGATCGTCGTCAGCAGAAAGGCGAGCAGTAGGTGCTGGTCGATCGGCATACCCCGATCCTCGCACGGACACCGGACACTACTGACCAGATGCTGGCAAGCGCTTACCCATGCTCGCGAAACTCTGGAACACTGGGCGACCATGGATGCGCCTCGAGTGATCAATGACAACGGTGCTTGGTGCTGGTTCCAGGATGAGCGGGCGTTGGTGGATCCGGACGGCGGCGTGCTGGTCGCCGGTTCGATCGCCGCGCCGGAGGGTCCCGGCGGTGACGCGCGGGCCGGCAACGTCGAGCTGACAGTGGTCGATCTGCGGTCCGGCTCGGCCGAGATCGTCGTACTGCATGAGCGGTTCGAAGCGGACGACCACGACGTACCGGCGCTGTGGCGGCGACGAGACGGTCGCTGGCTGGCGGTGTACACGAAGCACAAGACCGACGACCTGACCCGTTGGCGGGTGAGCGAGCCTGGCGATCCGCGGACGTGGGGACCGGAGCGGACGTTCGACTGGAGTGAGTTCACCGGCGGCCGCGGCGTCACGTACTCGAACCTGCATGAGCTCGACGGCCGCCTCTACTGCTTCGCCCGCGCGGTGAACGACGACCCGTGTGCGCTGGTGTCCGACGACGAGGGTGACACCTGGGAGTACGCCGGCAAGCTCTTCACTCGCCCGAAGGTCGGATACGTCAACGGCTACACGCGTTACGTCTCGACGCCCGAGCGCGTCGACCTGATCACGACGGACCACCACCCGCGCGACTACAACAACTCGATCTACCACGGCTATCTCGAGGGCGGTGCTCTCCATCGGACCGACGGGACCGTTGTGGACCCCACCGCGCTCGGTGCGGACGCGCCCTCGCAGGTGGAACTGACCACAGTCCTCGCCGCCGACTCGGTCTGGGACGGCGAGCCGATGACCCACTGCTGGACCGTCGACATCCGCCGCGGCGACGACGGCTCGCTCGCCGCGGTTCTGCTGGCGCGCCACGACGTACCGGAGAAGCCGGAGGATGCGTTCGCGCGACAGCATCCGGTGCCGGATCATCGTTTCTTCTACGCACGCCTCGCGCCCGGGGGCACGTGGCAGGTGCGGCAGCTGGCCAAGGCCGGCCATGGGCTGCTGGTGCATGAGAACGACTACACCGGTCTGGTCGCGATCGACCCGTACGCCCTCGATTCGCTGTACGTCTCGACGCCGATCGACCCGCGCGACGGCGCCGCGCTGAAGCATCACGAGATTTTCCATGCCCGGATGACGGACGGCGGGGCGACCTGGACGCCGGTGACCGAGAACTCCGCCGTCGACAACCTCCGGCCGATCGTCGCGCCTGGCGATCCCGCTCGCGTCCCGCTGCTCTGGTTCCGCGGCGACATGACGGCCTCGCAGCACTACGCGTGTGAGGTCGTTCTGCTGGACCGTCCGCGACAGACATAGTAACAAGCGGTACTATCCCATCCATGAACGTTCCGGTGCGGCGGTTGTGGGTGGCGGTCCTGGCGGGGTACCTCGCGTTCGGGGCCACGTTGCAGGCGCTGCCGTCGTACGTGCCGGAGAAGTTCGGCGGCGGGGCGCTCGCGAGTGGGACCGCGGTCGGGATCGCGTTCCTGGCGACGGCGTGCGGGCGGCCGTTCGCCGGGTGGCTCGCGGATGCGGGCTGGTCCCGGCCGGTCGTGGTGACCGGGGGAGTGCTGGCGGCGGTTGGGGGCTTTGGGCAAATTCTTGCGCCGAGTCTGTTCCTGTTGCTGATCGCGCGGCTGGTGATGGGCGCCGGCGAGGCAGCGCTGTTCTCCGGAGCGCTGCCGTGGGTGCTGTCCGGTGCGCAGCCGGCGCAGCGCGGGCGACTGGCCGGCTGGTTCGGGTTGTCGATGTGGGGTGGGCTGGCCGGCGGTCCGGTGATCGCCACGATCGTCGGCGACCGGGTGTGGTGGGTGGTCGTCGGATTGGCTCTGGTGTCGGCCGCGTTCGTGCTGACAACCCGTTCCGATCCAGCCCGGCGCGAGCCGCTGGTGCGGATCCGCCGTCCCCGCGATCTGGTGCCCGCCGGCGTACCGTTGCCTGGAGCAACTATTGGCCTGGCCGCCTACTGCTACGGGACCGTGGCCGCCTTGCTGGTACTGCGGCTGCGCGCCGACGACATCGGCGTGGACAACATTGCGCTGGCGGTGTTCGCCGCGGCGTTCCTGATCGCGCGGTTCGCCGGCAGCCCCTTGGTCGATCGGTACGGCGGCCGCGTGGTGGCGGCGTCGACCGTCCCGATCGCGATCGTCGCGTTGGTAGGCCTCGCGCTGGCCGACGGCCCGGTCACCGCCGTCCTGTGTACGGCGCTGGCCGGACTGGGATTGGCGCTGGTCTATCCGGCCTGCATCTCGATGACGCTGGATCGGGTGCGTGGGCTCCGGGCGGGCGTCTCGATGGGCGTGATGACGTCGTTCTGGGATCTCGGCGTGATGGCCGCCGGTCCGCTCGGCGGTCTGATCGCCGAACGGGCCGGATATCGGCAAGCCTTCCTGGTGGCGGCCGTGGTCGGGATCGCGTGTGTCGTGGTCGCGCTCAGAGCGCCGCGGCGAGCAGTGTCTCAACGATCGCCCGAGCCTCCGCGCCGAGTCCAGGATCCTGGTCGACCGCGCTGATCAGCGTCGCGCCTTCAAGGACGACGACCAACTGCCGCGCCGTGGTCCGCGGATCCCGGGCGCCGGCCTTGGTCAGCAGCCGCTCGAAGAGCTCGCGGTAGAAGGTGAGATGGTCGCGCGCGAGCCGTCGTGGCGCGCCGTCCTGACCGCGATCCTCGGTGGCCGCGTTCATCATCGCGCAGCCGCGGAACCCGGCCTCGGCGTACCAGGTGGCGACCAGGTCGAAGACGGCCAGGATCTGCTCCCGGCCGGGCGGTGCCTGTTCGACCGCCTCGTCGTGCCAGGCGCGGACCCGCTGCGTGCGGTCGGTCAGCACGGCCTCGACCAGGCCCTCCTTCGACCCGAAGTTCTTGTAGATCGTCAGCTTCGACGCACCCGCGGCCTCGACCACCTCGTTGATCCCGGTCGCATGGATCCCGCGCCGGCCGAACACGTCCGCCGCCGCCTTCAGGATCCGGGCCTTCGTCGCCTCCGGATCCAACCGCTGTCCCGCCTTGACCGGCATCGTGTCACCACCTCCGGGTCCAGAATACCGATCGGTGTTATCTGGATCTAGATGAGAATGATCGGTACTATCAGGCTCATGTGGACAGCGGCAGGATTCGAGGACGTGGCCGAGGCCTTCGAGCGGAACTTCACCGAGCGGGGCGAGCTGGGTGCGGCGTTCGCGGCGTACCACCAGGGCAGGCTGGTGATCGACCTGTGGGGCGGGACCGCCAACCCGGAGACGGGCCGGGCGTGGGACGGCGACACGATCCATCTCATGTTCTCCGGGACCAAGGGCCTCACCAGTGCGTGCGTCCTGTTGCTGGTGCAGCGCGGTCAGCTGTCGCTGGACGACCCATTGAGCCGCTACTGGCCCGAATTCGGTGCCGAGGGCAAGGATCGGGTCACGATCGCCGAGGTGTTGTCCCACCAGGCCCGCCTGCCCTGGGTTGACGCGGGGTACGCCGACCTGCTCGACCATGACGTGATGGCGGCGCATCTGGCCGCGCAGGCGCCGGCGTCCGATCCGCGCGCCGGGTTCATGTACCACGCGGTGACTTGGGGCTGGCTGCTCGACGAGCTGGTACGGCGGGTCGACGGCCGCACCGTGAGGCAGTTCTTCGCGGACGAGTTCGCCGTACCGCTGGGGCTCGAGGTGTGGATCGGGCTGCCTGAGGAGCTGCACTGGCGGGCGGCGACGATGGTCGCGCCGGAGGGCGTGCTCGTCGACGGGCCCTGGACGGAGTTGAACCGGCCGAATCCTCTCTGGGTGCCGGGCTCGGAGAAGATCTGGAACAGCGACGAGTACCGCAGCGCCGGATTGGCGGCTGTCGGTGGTTATGCGACGGCGCGCGGGATGGCGCGGTTCTACGCGTCGCTGCTCGGCGAGGTGGACGGCGTCCGCGTCCTCGAGCCGGAGACGGTCGAGCTCGGCCGCCGCGAGCTCCGGCGTGGGGTCGAGCCGACGTGGGGGAGTCCGATGGCTTACGGCGCCGGCTTCGAGTTGCAGACCGGCGACGGCCCGGCCGACGCGTTCGGTCACCCGGGAGCCGGCGGCTCGCGGCACGGCGCTTGGCCGAGCCGCGAGACCGCGTACTCCTACCTGATGAACGAGGTGCGCGTTGGACCGGACGAACGCTCGCTCAGTCTGCTAGGAGCGCTCAGCCGAGGTAGTCGCGCCACGGACCGGTGATGGCCAGCGTGATCCCCGGGGTCTGGATGTTGACGAACAGCACCTTGCCGTCCGCGGAGAACGACGGGCCGGTGAACTCCGAGTCGTTCAGCATGTTCCGGGCGATGGCGTAGGTCGGTCCGCCCGGCGTCGCGCTCAGCACGTGGCTGCTGGCCTGACCGTCCTCGGCCAGGATCAGCGAACCCCAGGGCGTCACGGTGACGTTGTCCGGGCTGTCGAAGTTCAGGTCGTCGTACTTCGCCTCGGGGCCCTTGTTCGCGGCCGCGTTCTCGGGGAAGTACGTGACCAGCTGGATGGTCCGGGCGGCGTAGTTGTAGAACCAGACCATGCCGTCGTGCGGTACGGCGTCGGCGGGCAGGTCGGCGGTGCCGGACTCGGCGTACGAGTTCACGACGTACACGCCCTGCTTGGTGCCGTAGACGCCCTCGAACTTCTTGCCACGGGTGATCTGGCCGTCGGTGAACTGCTTGCGGACCGAGGTCGTCGCCCCGTCGCGGTCCGGCACCGGCACCCACGCGGTGCGGAACGGCCGGAGCAGCTGGGCCGACGTCAGGTACGCGACGTCCGGGATCGGCTTGCCGTCGTCACCGAGGATCGCCAGCGCCTCGAGGGTGCCGAAGTCCTTGTCGGCCAGGTCCTTGTAGCTGCGCGAGCTGAGCTTGTACCCGCGCGGCGCCGACCAGCGGTAGAAGGTGCCGTTCGGGCCGGAGGCGTCCTCGGACAGGTAGACGTGGGTGCGGTCCTCGTCGATCGCGAGCGCCTCGTGCGCGTACCGGCCGAGCGCCTTGAGCGGCACCGGGTGCGCGGTCCTGCCGTCGCCCCAGACCTCGAAGACGTAGCCGTGGTCCTTCAGCCGGGTGGTGCCGTTGGCCTTGCTCTCGGTCTCCTCGCACGTCATCCAGGTGCCCCACGGGGTCGGACCGCCGGCGCAGTTCGTCAGCGTGCCGGAGATGCCGACCCACTCGCCGAGGTTCTTGCCGTCCTTGTCGACGTCGATGACCGTGCAGCCGCCGGCCGCGCCGACGCCGGCGTCGTACACGGTGCCCTCGATCTGCGGTACGCCGAGCGCGTTGTCGTCGCTGATCTCGTGGTTCTGGATCAGCTGGTAGCGGCCGTGGCCGGCGCTGAAGACCGCCGTACCGTCGTGCAGGCTCGGCGTCGGGTGACCGCTCTTCAGCTTGGTCTCGCCGGCCTGCGTGACGACCCGGTACTTGAACCCGGCCGGCAGCGCGAGCAGCCCCTTCGGGTCGTCGAGCAGCGGCGGGAAGGGCCGGTGCTGCGGGAACGGCGAGTGGCCGTCGCGCGAAGCCGGCGCGGCCTCGGCGAGGGTCGGTACGGCGCCGACGGTGGTGAAACCGACTCCGGCCGCACCCACGGCGGCCCCACGGAGGACGGAACGACGATCGACAGACATGCATTTGCTCCTAGAGAAAGGCGGTTCCCGAGTTCCCCCCGATCCTTCAGGGCGCCGGGTCACGGGCGGCAAACAGCACCTGAACAACATTCGTCCGATACATCTGCAACGAATGCAGGTACGCCGGCGTCTACTGTGGGAGGTGATGATGATGCGGACAGTGAGCGTCGTACTGCTGGCGGGGAGCCTTTTGGTTGCCTGCGGCAATAACACGGGAACTGACACCGGAACCGGCACCGGAACGGGAGCGACTCCTTCGATGACACCCAGCCCCACGAGCAGCAGCAGTACGCCGGCCGGCGGACCGGTCGAGCAGGCCAAGGCCGATCTGGCCAAGCGGCTCGGCGTCGATGCCGCGCAGGTGACCGTGGTCAGTTCGGAGGAGGTCACCTGGTCGGACGGCAGCCTCGGCTGCCCGGACCCGGACATGCGCTACACCCAGGCGCTGGTGCCGGGGACGCGCACGATCCTCGAGGTCAACGGCACGCAGTACAGCTACCACGGCGGCGCGAACCGGGCGCCGTTCCTCTGTGAGCATCCGCAGTCCCCGACAGGTTGAAAACTTTCCTGATGACCGGGTGTATCAATCGGCACCGAGGGTGACTCCGCACAAATGGGGGAGTAAGCCTTCGGGTTGCTGCAGGGGGGAGGGCAGCGTGGAGGCGCGCAGAGGGGGAGGCTGACGCGGTGCGGAAGGATCCGGCGGTCAGGCCGGTGGCCCGCACCGCGTCAGTGTGTTTCCCGAGTGTCACTCAGGACACTAGCCGATCGACGTGATCGCGTCGCCGGCCCGCAGGACCGGACCGACGCCCGGCTCCGGCTGGGTCAGCGCGAAGGCGAGCAACGCATCCGCCGCTTGTTTGGCGCTTTCACCGGTGACCGACATCCGGCCGGCGATCAGGCCCGCCACCAGCGGCGTCGCGAACGACGTACCGCTCCAGCGCGCCATGCCGGCGAACGAACGCAACTGGCCGGTGTTCGGCGGCTCGGTGCACTCGTAGTCGCCGGTGAGGAACGCGTTCACCAGGTTCTCGCCCGGGGCGTAGACGTCGACCCAGCCGCCGAAGTTGCTGAACGACGCCCGGTCGCGGCCGTTCTCCGCGAGCGCGCCGACGCCGACGGTCTCCGGGAACGCTGCTGGCCAGAAGTAGTCCCGGGTGGCTTCGTTGCCGGCCGCTGCGACCAGAGTGAGGCCGTTGACACGGTTCAGCCGGGTCTGGACGAACACATCCAGACCGAGTGGCGGCAGATCGAACCGGGTCCGGGTGCCGGCCGACAGGCTGATGATGTCCGGCGCCAGGTCGAGTACTTCGTCCAGTGCCGCGGCGAGATCGAACTCCCACATCGCGCCGGCCGTGGTGAAGTAGCTCTTCACCACGATCTCCACGTTGCGGGCGATCGCACGCATGACCCCGGCGATGAAGGTCCCGTGCCCGGCGTACGGCCGGATGTGTCCCGAACCGTCGAACGCGTTCTCCGGGTCACCGGTGACGCCGTTGAGCCAGTACGCCGCGGGTGCGTCCGACCAGCCGACGTCGAGGACGACGACCTTCACGCCGCTCCCGTCGGCGTTGCCCGCGGACGGGAACGGCGCCGGCACCATCGGGTCCGGTGAGATCCCGGCCGCCACCTCCTCCGGCTCGGTCGCCGGACAGGGGCTCACGCTCGGATCCACATAGAACAGGTGCTCCGGCGTGACCACGCCGCGTCCGAGTCGCAGATCGGCGTACTTCAGGAACCGCTGGGTCGGCGACCGGTCCTCCGGCGCCTCCGGCGGAACCTTGTCCGGCAGCAGCAGCCGGGTGACGCCGCCGATCCCACCCTCGGCCGGGCGCCCTCCCTGGAACAGCTCGGTCACCCGGGTGAGGTCCTCGTCCCGGACCAGGACGACCCCCGTGCGGTACAGATATTCGGCGCCGTCGGGCCGTTTCTCCCAGTCCTCGGGAGCCACCTCGACGTCGCGCCCGTACGCGGCCAGAATCAGTTCGATCTGAGCGACGTATTTTCTGTCGCCCGTTTGATCCGCCATTTCTTTCCTTCCCCCCTCAAATGAATGAAATCGCCGTTATCATTCCAGAGTGTCGACGCCCGGGGGGAGTGCCGAGGCAGTGGAAAATCTGCTGCCGCTCGCTTTGTCGCGTCCGCACGACGCGATCGCTTCCGCGCGCACTGTGCTGGCGAGGGACCCGTTGGCGGTCGATGCGTCGATCGCGCATCAGGCCTGGGGCATCAGTCTGCGGCAGCTCGGCGACGTCACCTCGGCGGTTCGCGAGTTGCGGACCGCGCTGCGGCTCGCGGAGCAGTCCGGGCGTTCGGAGCGCGAGGCGGATGTCCTTGCCACATTGGGCGCAACGCTCGGCCGGGCAGGCCGGAGTCGCGAAGGTCTGGCGCGGCTCGATCGTGCGGTCGAGCTCAGTCGTGGCGCCCTCACCGGGCGCGTGTTGGTCCGGCGAGCCGACGTACTGCTGGTGCTCGGTCGGCATCGCGAAGCGCTGGACGACTTGCGCCTGGCAATCGCCCGGCTGCGGCGATCCGGCGATCAAGTCTGGGAGGCGCGGTCGCGCAACTATCGCGGATTCATCCAGCTCGCGTTGGGCGGGACGAAGCGCGCGGATGCGGATTTCGCGGTCGCCGAGAAGTTGTACGCGGCGACCGGTCAGGAGTTCGAGTACGCCGAAGCGCGACAGAATCGCGGATTGGTCGCGTACTCGCGCGGCGATCTGCCGTCGGCCCTGCGCTATCTGGACGAAGCGGGACGACGCTTCGCCGCGGTCGGGGTCGCCTGGCCGGACCTCGCGATCGACCGCTGCGGCGTACTGCTCGCCGCCGGGCTGAGCGCCGAGGCGCTGGCAGAGATGGATCAGGCGATCGCCCAGATGGAAGCAGAGGGCGGTACGGCGACCAAGCGCGGCGAGCTGTGGTTCGCGGCGGCGACGGCCGCGCTGGCGGCGGGGGATCCGCAGGCCGCCCAGGAGCGGGCCGATCGCGCGCGGCGGTTGTTCTCCGCGCAGCGCCGGGAGTGGTGGTCGGTGCGTTCGTCGATGGTGCAGTTGGAGTCTCGGTATCAGTCCGGCGAGCGTGGTGGGCCGTTGCTGCGGCGGGTGAGTGCGGTGGCCCGTCGGCTGGACGCGTTGGGTGCGTCCGAAGCGTCGGCGGCGCATCTGCTGGCCGGTCGGCTCGCGTTGGCCGGCGGGCGGGCGCGGACCGCGGATCGTGAGCTGGAGCTCGCCGGCCAGCACAACAAGGACGCGCCGCCGATGGCTCGGAGCGCGGGCTGGCTGGGGAAGGCGCTGCGGGCGGAGGCTCGGGCCGACGTCCGCGGGATGTTGCTGGCGTGCGGTCGGGGGCTGGACGCGTTGGACGAGCATCGGCTGACGATGGGGGCGACCGAGCTCCGTGCATTGGCGACCGGTCAGGGTGCGGAGCTGGCCGAGCTGGCGCTCCGGGATGCGCTGCGGCGGGACGATCCGCGCCGGCTGCTGAGCTGGGGCGAGCGGTGGCGGGCGACTGCGTTGGGTGTCCCGCCGGTCCGGTCGTCGGACGACGAGCAGCTCGGCGCTGACCTGGCGGCGTTGCGGGACGTCGTACGGCGGTTGGATGCGGCGCCTGATCCTTCGTTGGACAAGGAACGCCGGCGGCTGGAGAAGGCCGTTCGGGATCGGGCGTTGCGGGCGCAGGGTGGTGCGTCAGGTGGTGGGGCGTCGCGGTTCGATGTCGATGCCTTGGTCGACGCGTTGGGCGAGACGGTCCTCGTCGAGCTGATCGAGGTCGATGGTGCGCTGCATGCGGTCGTGGTGCGGGACGGGCGGATCACCCGGCACGAGGTCGGCCCGATGGCACGCGCAGCCGTCGAAGTCGAGCGATCACGTTTCAGGCTGCGCTGGCTCTCCCACGCCCGGCCCCCCGGTCGCCCGCAGGGCGGCGCACCGGCTGGTTCGCGGGGCCGGGCGCAGGTGTACAGCGGGCCGTCGCTCGAGGTGCTCGGGCAGCGGTTGGGCGACGCGATTCTCGGAGGCGCGCAGGAGCGGCTGGGGGATCGGGCGGTGGTGATGGTGCCGCCGAGCCGGCTGCAGGCGTTGCCGTGGGGACTGGTGCCGGCGTTGGCCGAGCGTGCCGTCAACGTGGTGCCGTCGGCAGCGACCTGGTTGCGGGCGCGGCGGTTGCGACCGCCGGCCGATCGGCGCGTGGTGCTGGTGCTCGGGCCGGGGTTGTCGGCCGGTCGGACCGAGGTCATGCGGTTGGCCGAGAAGTACCCGGACGCCACCGTGCTCGCCGACGGCGATGCGACCGCGGAGAAGGTACTGCGGGAGCTCGACGGGGCGTGGCTCGCACACATCGCGGCGCACGGGACGTTCCGCGCGGACAGTCCGCTGTTCTCGTCGTTGCGGCTCGACGACGGACCGCTGACCGTGTACGACTTCGAGCGGCTGCGCAGAGCGCCGTACCGGATGGTGTTGTCGAGTTGCGACTCGGGGCTGGCGAAGCCGGTCGGCGCGGACGAGCTGCTCGGGTTGAGCAGCAGTCTGATCCCGCTGGGCGCGGCGGGGATCCTGGCGAGCGTCGTACCGGTGAACGATCCGGCGACCGCGCCGCTGATGCTCGCGTTGCACGACAACCTGCAGGCCGGTCAGTCGCTGGCGACCGCGTTCGCCGGTGCACAGGCCGAGGCACGTGGTGATCCGGTCACCATCGCGGCGGCACGATCGTTCGTCGCGCTCGGCGCTTAGGTGTATCACCAGTGGTCCGGACCGACTCTGTACAAGTGAGGGCGGTCCGGTGAGAGAGGGGGACGGCATGCGGGACGATCCGACAGTCGTCGACCTGGTCACCCGGGCCAGGGACGGCGACAAAAGCGCCTGGGACGAACTGGTGGAGCGCTACGCGCCACTGGTCTTTTCGGTGTGCCGACGGTACCGGCTGGCGAAGCCTGATATCGACGATGTCGGACAGAGCGTCTGGCTGCGGCTGGTCGAGCACCTGCCCGGCCTGCGCGAGCCGGCCGCGTTGCCGGGCTGGATCGCGACCACGACGCAGCGCGAATGCTTCCGGCTGATCCGGTCGACCAGCCGGGTCGAGCCGATCGACCTGGCCGACTCGCCCGACGTACCTGAGCAGGCGATCGCCGAAGAGGAAGTACTGCGGCACGAACGCCGGGCGATCCTGCGCACCGCGTTCGCCGAGTTGTCGCGGCGGTGCCAGCTTCTGCTGGCGCTGCTGATCCAGGACCCGCCGGCGCCGTACGACGAGATCAGCCGGCAACTGCAGGTGCCGATCGGGAGCATCGGGCCGAACCGCGCCCGCTGCCTGACCCGTCTGCGGCAGACCCCGGCGCTGGCGTTGCTGGCGGCGGACGCACCCGAGGGCTAGCGAAAGAGGAGGTGAGAACCGTGATGAATCCGGACTGGAACGACGACGAGAAGTTGATCGATGCCTTGCGGGACGCGCTGGCGTCTTCCGACGAGGTGCCGGCCGCGTTCGTCGACGCGGGTAAGGCGGCCTTCTCGTGGCGGACCATCGACGCCGAACTGGCCGCGCTCACCTACGACTCGGCCTGGGACTCTCTCGACGCGCTGGCGATCCGCTCGGAGAGCGCGATCCTGCGGTCGCTCACATTCGCCTCGGACGGCTGGACGGTCGAGCTCGAGCTGACCCCCGACGCCGTCCTCGGTCAGCTAGACCCGCCCGAGGCCGGCACGGTCAGCGCCCGCGGCGACGGCGGCAAGCTGTCCACCACGGACATCGACGACCTCGGCTTCTTCGTCCTCCACCCGCCGCCGAACGTGCCGTACCGTCTGGTCTGCACCACCACGTCCGGGACCACGATCCTCACCGGGTGGATCACGCCCTGACGGGTGGACAGGTCCGGAGTTCGACCCAGCAATTGGTGCGCTTGAACAAGAACTGGTGCGCTTGAACAAGAACTGGTGGGCTTGGGCAAGAACTGGTGAGTGTGAACAGGGAATTACTTGTTCGAGCCCCCGAGAAGCTGTGTCAGGCGCCGGTACTTGGGTTGGCCGAGGTTAGCTGGCGAACACCTGTGAGTCGTCGGCGAATGCCTTGAATTCAAGGGCATTCCCGGCCGGGTCGAGGAAGAACATCGTCCACTGTTCGCCGGTCTGGCCCTGGAAGCGTACGTACGGCTCGATGACGAACTCGGTGCCGGCCGCCTTCAGCCGCTCGGCGAAGGTCCGGAACTGCTCGACGGTCAGGATCAGACCGAAGTGCGGCACGGGTACGTCGTGGCCGTCGACGGGGTTGTGGATGCGCTGCCGGCGCTCCGGGGCGAGGTGGGTGACGAACTGGTGGCCGCGCAGGTTCCAGTCGATCCACGTCTCCGAGCTGCGGCCCTGCTCGAGGCCGAGGACCTCGCCGTAGAAGTGCCGCGCCGCGTCGAGGTCGTCGACCGGCATCGCGAGATGGAACCGGGGGATGGGCGAGTCGAGAACGGTCATGGAGTTATTCAAGCAGTCGTCTGATGCCGTTGCTCGACCTCGACGTGCGGACGAGATTGCCAGAGCGCCCACTCCGCGCTGACGTCGCCCGCAGTACGCAGCAGGAACGGCAGATGGCCGTGCAGCAGTGTGTCGACCGTGGTCTCGGCGGCGTGGACGGTCACGTTCATAGCGGCCCGGACCGTGCCGGTTCCGTCGCGGACCGGTGCCGCGACGGAACGAACGCCGGGCGCCAGCTCCTCGTCGGCCAGTGCCCATCCGCGGGCGCGGATCTCGGTGAGCTCGTCGCGCAGCTGCTCCGCGGTCCGGCCGATGTACGGCGGAAGGCCGGCGCGACTCGGCAACGCGAGCACGTCGGCCAGCTCGTCGGGGGAGAGGGCCGAGAGCAGCACCTTGCCTTGTGAGGTCTGCGCGGCCGGGAACCGGGTGCCGATGTCGACCCGGAGCGCGATCAACTTCGGCACCGACACCCGGGCAACGTAGACGATGTCCGAGCCGTCGAGCTGCGCCATCGACGACGATTCGCCGGTCCGGGCGACGAGCGACTCGAGATGCGGTCTGGCGATGTCCCACAGTCCGAGCGAACCGACGTACGCCATCCCGAGCGTCAGGACCTTCGGGGTGAGCTGGAAGGCGCCGTCGGTGGTGCGGACGAAGCCGAGCTCCTCCAGGGTGAGCAGGAGGCGGCGTGCGGTCGGCCGGGCCAGGCCGGCCGCGGTCGCGACCTCGCTCAGTGACATGGTCCGGTGGCCGGCGTCGAAGCAGGCGAGCACGTCCAGCCCGCGCGCCAGCGACTCGACGAAATCCGGACCCGCGCCACGCCCTGCCATCAGCACATCCTTCCCTGGAGTGGAGTCAGCCTACGGCTCGCCGAAGATCGTCCCGCGCGCCTCGCGGGTCGAGTCGGACTTGTAGTCGGTGTACTGGTACGGGTTGTCGAGCACCTCGCCCTTGGGCAGCTCCGGGTTCATCCCGTTCCGCCAGGCCTCCTCGCCGAGGGTCGAACGCAGGTAGTCGACGGTCGCCTCGACGTCGCGCCGTACGGCGGCGAGGTCGCAGCCGACCAGTCGATGCTCGGACTTCACCACCCGGCCGTCGACGATCACCGTGTGCACGTCGCCGCGCTGGGCCTGGAACGCGACCTGGCCGTACGGGTTGATCAGCGGGAACGACACCGGCGAGGCGTCGTTCTTGATCAGGATGACGTCGGCCTTCTTGCCCGGTTCGAGGCTGCCGAGGTCGTCGCGGCCGAGTGCCTTCGCGCCGCCGCGGGTCGCCCAGTCGACGACATGCTCGGCGCGTAGGTGGCTGTGGGTCACGGTGGCGCCCTTCATGTGCGCCTCGAGGTGTTCGCGGGCCCGGTCGGCGCCGAGTGTGGACCGCATCGCGCTGAACAGGTCGCCGCTCCACCACACGCTGGTGTCCATCGACAGCGACACCGGGATGTCGTGCCGGCGTACCTGCCAGGTCGGCGGGTAGCCCTGGCCGGCGCTCTGCTCGGACTCGGTCGAGACCGAGATCGAACCGCCGGTCGCGGCGATCCGCTGGTACGAGTCGGTGGTCAGGGTGGCCGCGTGGACGTAGATGTTCTGCGGCGTCATGAAACCGTTCTCGTGCATCAACTTGAGACCGTTGTCGTTCGTCGCGCCCCACACCCCCGCGTGCGTGGTCACGCCGAGCCCGAGCTCCCGCGCCACCTCGAAGGCGGCCCGCTCCGGGAACGCCGGATCGCCGGTGACGTCGAAGGCCAGCTGCAGACCGAGCTGCGAGTCGTCCCGCAACCGCTCGAGGAACGACCGCACCGCCGGATCCGCGGTCCACTCCCACGGGCCGGCCTGAATGTTGCCGTAGGCAAGAACAAACCGCCCGGGTACGGCGCGCAACGCGTCCACCGCCGCCTCGGCGTGGTCGACGCTCTGCAGCCCGTGCGACCAGTCGACGGTCGTGGTGACACCGGCCTCGAGCGACTCCCAGGCCGACGTCAGGTTGCCGGCGCGGATGTCCTCCGGCCGGAACGTCTTGCCGTGCTCGAGGTAGTACCAGACGAAGTACTGCGTCAGCGTCCAGTCGGCGCCGTACGCGCGCATCGCGGTCTGCCACATGTGCCGGTGGGTGTCGATCATCCCCGGCATCACGATGCCGCCGGTCGCGTCGATGACCTGGGTATTCTCGGGGACTTCGAGCGCCGGCCCGACGGCGGCGATCTGATCGTCGACAACCAGCACGTCGCCGTTGTCGACGATCGTGTGCTGGTCGTCCATGGTCAGTACGGTCCCGCCGCGCAGCAGCACCGGACGGCCGGCGACCAGTGGTTCGGCAGTGGTCATGAGGTCCCCTCCCAGGATTGCCCGGACATGCGTCCGTATGACGGTCAGTGGGGCGATGAGGCTCACTATTGGAGCCGCTGCGGACCGTGTCAAGGGCTCGGATCGAGCGGTTGACAGCGGACTCGGAGCGGATCGAGACTGAAGCGCGGACAGATGTCCGCATCTGACATCGGGAGGTCGCGTGACAGGTCCGTTGTCCGGGCTGCTGGTGGCCGACTTCTCCCGGATCCTGGCCGGCCCGTACGCGACCATGCTGCTCGCCGACCTCGGGGCCGACGTGGTCAAGGTCGAGGCGCCCGGCGGCGACGACACCCGGTCCTGGCAACCACCGGTCCGCGCCGGCATCTCGACGTACTACCTCGCGGTGAACCGGAACAAGCGATCGATCGCGCTCGACCTCAAGGACGCCGACGACCTCGCGGCGGCACAGGAGCTGGCGCGCCGCGCGGACGTGCTGGTGGAGAACTTCCGGCCGGGCGGGCTGGCCCGGTTCGGGCTCGACTACGAGACCGTTGCCGAGGGCAACCCCAAGCTGATCTACGCGTCGATCAGCGGATTCGGGTCCGGGCCCAAGGGGGCAGCGCTGCCCGGGTACGACCTGATCGTGCAGGCGATCTCCGGACTGATGAGCCTGACCGGCGATCCGGCCGGCGAGCCGTTCCGGGCCGGGATCTCGGTCTTCGACGTGATGGCGGGACTGCATGCCACGATCGGCGTACTGTCCGCGCTGAACGCGCGGCATGAGACCGGCCGCGGTCAGCACGTCGAGGTCAATCTGCTGTCCTCGGCGCTGTCCGGGCTGGTGAACCAGTCCAGCGCGTACGTCGCGGGCGGCGTCGTACCGCTGCGGATGGGGAACAGCCATCCGAGCCTGTTCCCGTACGAGCCGCTGCCGTGTGCGGACGGGGACCTGATCATCACGGCCGGGAACAACGGGCAGTTCCGCAAGCTGGTGGAGGTTCTCGGCGTGCCGGAGCTGGCCGACGATCCGCGGTTCGACCGCAACGAGAAGCGGACCGCGAATCGCGAGGAGCTGCGGCCGTTGCTGGTCGAGCGGTTGACGACGCGGACGAAGCTGGAGTGGTTCCGGGACATCATCGCGGCCGGCGTGCCGTGCGGGCCGATCAACACCGTCGACGGCGGGGTCGCGTTCGCGGAGGACATCGGGCTCGATCCGGTGGTGACGGTCGAGGGGATCCCGGGTGTGCGGAACCCGATCACGTTCTCGGACAGCGCCGCGTCGTACCGGCTGCCGCCGCCGTCATTGGACGAGCACGGCGCCGAGCTGCGGAAGTGGCTGGAGGGAGAGGCATGAGCGACGACCAGGTGGCGCCGCCGACGTTCCCGACCTCGCTCGGTACGTCGACGGCGGACGAGATCCGGCTGCTCGGCCAGGACCTGACCGCGGACCTGATGGGCAAGGTCGGGTTCGGCGAGCTGGCGTTCTGGCTGGTCGCGCTGCGCCGGCCGACGCCGTCCGAGACGCGGGTGTTCGAGGCGGTCCTGGTCGCTCTGGCCGACCACGGCTTCACACCGACCGCGATCGCCGCCCGCGTCACTTATCTGTCGGCGCCGGATTCTCTGCAAGGCGCGTTGGCGGCCGGGTTGCTCGGCGGCGGGTCGCGCTTCCTCGGCGTGACCGAGGACTGCGGCATGTTCCTGAGCCAGGCGTTGGCAGGACGGGACGCACCCGGCGACGACGCCGAGTGGGACGAGCTCGGACTGGAGGTCGTGCGGCAGTCCCGGGCCGACGGTGCGTTCATCCCCGGGCTGGGACATCCGGTGCACAAGGTGCAGGATCCGCGGACTCCGGTACTCATCGGCATCGCCCGCGAGGAAGGCCTCGAAGGCCCGCATCTCAAGCTCTTCCAGGCGATCGGTCGCGTGCACGAGCAGGTCTTGGGTCGCAAGCTCCCGTTGAACGGCGCCGGTGTGTGCGGCGCCGCGCTGGCCGACCTCGGCCTGCCGGTCGAGTTGCTGAGGGGGTTCGCGCTGCTCGCCCGCGCGGCCGGGCTGCTCGGGCAGCTCGCCGAGGAGCGCCGGCGACCCATTGGCATGGACGTCTACCTGACTGTCGATCGCAACGCCGTCTACGTCGATCCGGAAAGCTGAAGGAGCACCACATGGCCACAGTCGCCGCGGTGATCGCCTCCACCCACCACCCGTTCTACTACCGCGCGAGCACCGCCACCGGCGCCGACCGGCCGCCGTTCGCCGACGAGTGGGTGGCGAAGATCGAGGCCTTCCGGGAGACCCTGACGAAGGCCCGGCCGGACATCCTGGTGATGGTCGGCAGCGATCACTTCCACCAGTTGTGGCTGGACAACATGCCGCAGTTCCTGGTCGGCAAGGCGCCGTACTTCGACGCGAACTGGTACAACGAGGAACGCGAGTTCGGGCTGCCGCGGATGCGACTGGCCGGGGACGAGCAACTGGCGTCGCACATCCTGCGCAACGGCCTGGACGCCGGCTTCGATCTTGCCTTCAGCAACGAACTGCGGATCGACCACAGCATCACCTGCCCGATCATCACGCTGCGCCCGGACGCGGACCTGCCGATCGTGCCGATCTACACGAACATCTTCGCGCCGCCGCTGCCGCGGCCCGGACGGTTCGTCGAGCTGGGCCGGACGATCCGCCAACTGGTCGAGTCGTGGCCGATCGACAAGCGGGTGGCGATCATCGGCACCGGGCACCTGTCGCTGGAGTTGGGTGGGCCGCGGCAGTTCGGTGCGCACGGGCCGGATCCGGAGTTCGACCGCAAGGCGGTGGACTGGATCGCGAGTGGCGACCTCGACGGCTGTCTGTCCGAGGTGACGTTGGACAGCCTGCACCAGCCGGGCAACGCGACGCACGGCTTCATGGACTTCATGCTGATGATGGGCGTCGCGGGTGCGGGGGCGAAGGCGGATCACGTCGACTCGCTCGACCTGTTCCACACCATGGAGGCCTACTTCACCTGGTACCCGAACGGGGTGCCGGCATGAGCAAGTACCTCTTGAACAAGTTCCTCTACACCGTCGACCGGGATCCCGCTCTGGTCGAGCGCTACCGCGAGGATGCCGCGGGGACCGTGACCTGGTGGGAGCAGGAGATGGCGAACCAGATCCTCAACTGTGAAACGGGAGAGCGCTCGACGTGGCTCAGCTTCACCGACGAGGAGCGGCGTGCGCTGCGGGAGCACGATCATGTGGCGCTGTTCGGGCTGGGGGCTCATCCGTTCCTGACGCTGACGCTGTTCATCGCGATGTTCGAGCGGGATCATGGGCCGCTCGAGTACCAGAAGGCGTACGGGCGCGCGTTGCTGCAGCATTCGTTGCCGTATCCGGATATCGCTACCTGAGGAGGCCCCGTGCGAGCCGCAGTACTGCACACCCACGGCGAAGCGCCGACGCACATCGAGCACCCGGATCCCGTTGCCGGACAGGGCGTGTCGATCGTTCGCGTCACGGCCGCTCCGGTGGTCCCGCTCGACCTGTTGTGTGCGTCCGGTACGTCGTACTTCGGTCCGCCGGCGTTGCCGTACGTGCCGGGCGTGCAAGGGGTCGGCGTGGTCGAGCAGTCCGAGGTGGTGGCGGCCGGAACGCGCGTGTTCTTCGCGACCTCGGCCGGGATGGCTGCGGGGGACGGGAGCCTCGCGGAGCTGTGCGCCGTGCCGGATGGCGATCTGGTGGTGCTGGACCCGACCGGCGTGAGCGACGCCGCGGTGGCTGCCATCGGGTTGTCGGGGGTGGCCGGGTGGATGGCGCTGACCTGGCGGGCTCGGATGGAACCGGGAGCGAGCGTTCTCGTGCTCGGTGGTGGTGGCGCGGTCGGGCAGGTGGCGATCGGAGCGGCGCGGGTTCTCGGAGCGGCGCGGGTGGTGGCGGTCGCGCGGTCGGATGCCTCACGAGAGCGCGCGCTGGCGGCAGGTGCGGACGAGGTGGTTGCCGCGAGCACCGATGTGGACGAGCTGACGGGACAGCTGGCGCGCGCGGCGTCGGCAGGACCGGAAGGTGCGCCCGGCGATTCGGCGTACGACGTGGTGATCGATCCGGTCTTCGGTACGGCGGCGACGGCCGCGGCGCGGGTGCTCGCGCCGGGCGGGCGGCTCGTGAATCTCGGCGGGTCGTCCGGTGACGAGGCGGTGTTCTCGTCGTCAGTACTGCGGAGCCGGTCGGCGAGTGTGCTCGGGTACACGAACAATGCGTTGACGGCGGACCAGCGGCGGGATGCGCTGACCGCCGTACTGCAGCATGCGGCGTTCGGCGCTATCGCGGTGGCTCACGAGACCGTCACGCTGGCGGACGTGGCGGCCGCCTGGAAACGTCAGGCGGCCGGTGATACCACCGGCCGCGTCGTGCTGACGATCACAGCAGATGGGTGATCAGGCCGTACTCCTTGGCTTCTTCGGCGGTGAGGACCCGACCTGGGTCCAGGTCGGCGGCCACCTCGTCGTCTGATCGGCCGGTTGCCTGGCTGATGAGTTGACGGAGGCGGGCGACCTGCCGTTCGTGCTGGTCGGCGAGGGTGGCGAGCTGGTCGGCGGTGCCCTCGGCGGTGAAGTGCGGCAACGACAGGACGAACATCGTGTGGCGGTGGGCCTCACGCTGCTCGGCGGCCGCGAGCACGGCGATCGCCGGGCCTCGAAGGGTGCCGCGGGCAACGGCATGCACCGGCGACGTGATCAGGTCGATCGCGGCGGCGACCGAGAGAGCTGCATCGAGCCCGGACTCCGACGACGACAGATGCAAGGTGATCGGGTCGTTGCTACGAGCATCAAGTAGCAGCAGTTGCGCCGCCACGTGACTGGACAGCGCGTCATCCAGCCGACCGTCGACCAGAATCACCCGCTCCGCCAGCAATCGGTCCGCCAGCTCCCGCTCGAGATTGATCGACATCGGCTCGTACCAGGACGGCAGGATGGGCTGCGGCTCCACCCGCGGCTGGGGAACTCCAGGGTGCGGCACCCCAGGCCTTGGCGGGATCGCTGGGCTTGGGATCTCCGGCCCCGGCGGCCAGGTTGCGGCGGGCTTCTCCAGGTACATGCTTTTCCTCCGGTTGCTTCGTCCTCACCACCTTGCGACATCGCGGCCCTCCGCAGAAGGGTCTTCCGCTGTCAGCAGACGAACGAGCTCACGGCGCCGACCATCCGATCCCAGAACGCCTCCCGGTCCAGCTCGACCGCGATCCGGGCGTTCGCTGGCCGGCCGGTGTACCCGTCCAGGTCCACGACCGTCGCTCCGGCGGTCCACTCGCCCTGGGTCTCGATCACGAGGTTGGCCTCGACGCAGCCGACGATCGCCGGATCGATCACCCGCGCCACCGCGACCGGATCGTGCAACGGCGGCGCCTCGAACCCGAACAGCTCCCGGTACGTCGACGCGAAGAACGTCATCCACTCCATACAGACCCGCGCCAACGGCGTACCGATCCGCTCGAACCGACCGAGTACGTCGTGCGTGACCAGCGCCTGATGCGTCACGTTCAGCCCGCACATCGTGAATGGAACGCCCGACCGTACGACCAGGTCGGCGGCCTCGGGATCGACGTACGCGTTGGCCTCGGCGAGCGGTGCGATGTTGCCGCGGTCGGTGGATCCGCCCATCCAGACGATCTCGGTGATGTTCGCGGCCAGGGCCGGCTCGTCGGAGAGCAGTCGCGCGACGTTCGTCAGCGCCCCGGTCGCCACGATCGTTGCCGGTGTCGTCCGCAGTACGTCGACCATCAGCTCATGCGCCGAGTACGGCGACTCCGGCACCGACGGCTCGTCCGGGAACAGCGGACCGTCCAGACCGGTCTGCCCGTGTACGTCGTCGGCGATGCGCAACCGCCGTACCAGCGGCCGATCCGCGCCACGGGCGACCGGGATGCCGGACGCGCCGGCGAGTGACAGCACGCGGCGTGCGTTCACCGTGCACTTGTCGACGGTCTGGTTGCCGGCCACGGTCGTCACCGCGAGCAGGTCGACGGCCGGATCGGCCACCGCGAGGAGCAGCGCCATCGCGTCGTCGTGGCCGGGATCGCAGTCAAGGATGAGGGGTCTGGCCATGCGTCAGGGTACGACGGGGGAGTTGTTGCTGTTTCCCAGTGGGTTCAGGTCCTATGTTGGCTTCATGAGCGACAAGGATCAGCCGCCGCCGGACCAGGCCGCAGCGGACCGGGCCGACCGGGCGGACCGCGCCGACCGGGAGCAGGGCACCGGGCAGGGTTCTGGTCAGGGCTCCGGCCAGGGGCCGGGGGATCGCGGCGACGGATCGCAGCGGCCTCCGCACAAGCCGTGGCGGACCGAGGGGCTGCCGCCCGGGCACGGTGACGGCGAGAAGCCGCGCCGGCCGCGGTGGTGGAAGTGGGCCGCCTGGATCGTCGGCGGGTACCTCGTGCTCTTCCTGCTCACCACGATGCAGGACCAGCTCGCCGGCGGCGAGCAGACCATCGCCTACACCGACTTCACCGCCCAGGTGCAGAAGCAGAACGTCGCCGAGATCTTCGCCCGCGGCGACACCATCCAGGGCCGGCTGAAGGCGGCCGCCCCGGTGCCGGGCAAGACCGACCAGAACTTCACGAAGTTCACCACCGAGCGGCCGACGTTCGCCAACGACAACCTGTACGGCGACCTGCAGAAGGGCGGCGCCACGGTCCGGGCGACGCCGGTGGTCGCGCAGCGCGGCGTGCTGCTGAACCTGCTGATCTCGCTCGGCCCGTTCATCCTGATCGCGGCGTTCTACTGGTGGCTGCTCCGCCGGCAGCGCGCCGCCGGCGGCCTCGGCGGACTGTTCGGCGGCAGTGGCCAGCAGAAGAAGCCGGTCGATCCGAGCACGGTGCGGGTGACGTTCGCCGACGTCGCCGGGATCGACGAGGTCGAGGCCGAGATCGAGGAGGTCGTCGACTATCTGAAGGATCCGGAGAAGTACCGGCGACTCGGGGCGCGGGCGCCGAAGGGCGTGCTGCTGTCCGGGGCGCCGGGGACCGGCAAGACCTTGCTGGCGCGGGCGACCGCGGGCGAGGCCGGCGTACCGTTCTTCTCCGCGAGCGCCTCGGAGTTCATCGAGATGATCGTGGGCGTCGGCGCGAGCCGGGTCCGGGAGCTGTTCGGCGAGGCGCGCAAGGTGGCGCCGGCGATCATCTTCATCGACGAGATCGACACCATCGGCCGCGCCCGCGGCGGCGCCCGGTCGATCGGCGGTCACGACGAGGGCGAACAGACGCTGAACCAGATCCTCACCGAGATGGACGGCTTCTCCGGCACCGAGGGCGTCGTCACGCTCGCGGCCACCAACCGCGCCGACGTCCTCGACCCGGCGCTGCTGCGGCCCGGGCGGTTCGACCGCACGATCACGGTGAACGCGCCGGACCAGCCGGGCCGGGAAGCGATCCTGAAGGTGCACGCGCGCGGCAAACCGCTCGCCCCGGACGCCGACCTGAACGCGCTGTCCAGATCCACACCGGGCATGACCGGCGCCGATCTCGCGAACCTGCTCAACGAGGCGGCGCTCGCGGCGGCGCGGCAGGGCGAGTCGCAGATCACCCAGCGCGACCTGACCGACGCGCTGGAGAAGATCCAGCTCGGTGCGGCGCGCAACGTGGTGATGCCGGAGGAGGAGCGCCGGCGGACGGCGTACCACGAAGGCGGGCACGCGCTGCTCGGCATGATCCAGAAGGGCGCGGACCCGGTCCGCAAGGTGTCGATCATCCCGCGCGGCCGTGCCCTGGGCGTGACGCTGTCGACGCCGGACTCCGACCGGTACGGGTACGACGTGGAGTACCTGCGCGGCCGGATCATCGGCGCCCTCGGCGGGATGGCGGCCGAGCAGGAGGTCCTCGGGGTCGTCACCACCGGCGCCGAGAGCGACCTGGAGACAGCAACCCGGATCGCCCGCTCGATGATCGGCCGCTGGGGCATGTCGGACGCGATCGGCCCGGTCTCCATCCTCCCGTCCGAGGGCGACGCCCGGTCGGCGGGCGTGTCCGACGAGCTCCTCAACACCGTCGACCAGGAGATCCGCCGCCTGATCGAACAGTGCTACGCCGAGGCCCGCCGCCTCCTCCGCGACAACCGCCCCCGCCTCGACTCCATCGCCGAACAACTCCTGCTCCACGAAACCCTCGACGAAGCGGACGCGTACGCCGCCGCCGGCATCCCCCACGGGGCCCGCGCTGCCGCCGCCCCCGCCCAACCCCAGCCGACCCCCCGCGACGCGATCTAGCGCCCGCCGGCCGCACCCCCAGTTTGGTTGCTGTGCCCACCAAACTGGGGGTCCGTACGGACCGTGGCGGCTATCCGATGGACACCGTCTGGCCCAGGTCGTTGTAGCCAGTGCTCGACTGCCAGGTTCCGTTGTTGGCCAACTGCACCGCATACACGGCGTTGTAGGTCTCGGTGGAACCTGGCAAGTGGGCCTGTGACTGGAGCTTCGGGTCCGCGATGTTGAGCAGAACCTTGTACTTGCCCTTGGGCAGCTTGACGCTCCAGTTCAGGCTCACGGTCTGGCCGGCGCCCCAGCGACGCGGATCGGCCGGCACGTTGACGCGGTAGGTGTGCTTGGAGTTCTGGAACACCAACTGCACCTGCCGCGGGTTGTACGGCGCCGCCCACCCGTCGTTCCGGATCTTCACGCCGACCTGGACCTTGCCGTGCGACTCGCTCACCGTGGACTGGGTCAGAGCGAACCGGTAGCCCAGCTTCTGCTTCGCGATGTTGATGTTCTCGCCCCAGCTCGCCAGCACATCCGGGTGGTACTCGATGTTCAGGAACGAGAAGTGCAGCGCGGCCATCTCGGCCGACGCCGACGGCCACTCCGACCGCGGCGCGTCGACGCCACAGGTCTCGCCACCCTCTGGCACATAGTTGGTGTCCTGGGCAACGAAATCCTTGTCGAGCTGGATCGGGTCGCTCAGATACGTCCCGAAGTCGTCCGGACTCGCCAGGAAGCAGTCGTTGTGCTGCCCGATCCGCGCCACCGCCGAGCCGTTGTACGCCTGCCTCGCGGTGAGTCCGCCCGCGGTCCCGGTCGGAACGCCGTACATCCGTTGCTTCATGTACGGCGTCCGCACCTGGACCATCTTGTCCTTCGGCAACGCCTGGAGCAGTGCGTCGATCACTGCCTTCCGGTCGGCCCAGTTCTGGTCCGAGACCTGGCTCGGGTCGGCCGGATTCGAGAAGTAGTCCGTGTAGTAACCCTCGCCCCAGAGGCCGACGAAGCCCGACTGGACGACCGCGATCATGTCGGCGTTCTTCCGCAGGATCGGCGTCAGCTGCTTGATCTGCTTGACGACCCGGGCGACCGGTGCGTCGCCGTACGGCGTCGGCGGTGGCCAGCCGTCGCCCGGCAGCGCGTAGGCGAACCGGACGATCATCTTCACGCCGGCGGCCCGCGCGGTGTTGAAGTCGGCCTGCATCAGGTCGAGGTAGTGCTTGTCGATCACGTCCTGCTTGGAGAACTTCTCCAGGTAGAAGAGCCGGAGGATCTGGGTGATGTGCTCCTGCGTGCGGAAGTTGCGCAGCTTGGTGACGTCGAGCGGGACGTAACCGGAGTTGTCGGCGTAGTAGTGCGTCTCAGCGTGGTGGTAGAAACCACGCTCCTGGTTCGAGATCACCTCGTCGGAGGTGGTGTAGGTGACGGTCGTGGAGGGGTCAGCGTGGTGTGCAGCGTTGTGTGCCATGGCGGTTTGGGTCGGTAGCAGCAACCCGACCACCGCGAAACTTGCGACAAGCCGTCTCATGCAGGTGTCTCCTCGGACTAGCTGACGGTGAGCGTGTGCAGGAGCGAGTTCATCCCGGTCGCCGCGTCCCAGGTGCTCTGGTTCGCGAGGCGGATCGAGTACTCGGGGCGGGTGGACAGGAGGGGATCCGGCAGGTTCAGCAGCAGGGAGTACGAACCTGCCGGAAGACTTGTGGGCACCGTGAGCGTCTGCGACACGGTGGTCGACGTACCCGCGGTCCAGCGACGCGGGTCCGAGCTCATCGCGAGCTTGTAGGTCGAGCCGGTCGCGGTGTTCCGTAGTACCAGCTCGAGGTTGCGGGGGTTGAAGGGTGTGGCGTAGCCGTCGTTGTGGACGGTGAACGAGACCGGCAGACTGCCGCCGGGGGAGGCGGTCGCGGGATAGGTACCGGACTCGAGGCGGAAGCGGTAGCCGAGGTTCTTGGTGATGCCGGCGAGGCAGCCTCCGGTGTTCCAGGAGTTGAGGACGGTCGGCTCGTAGTCGGTGTTGATGAACGACCAGTGGAACTGTGCGAGCTCACTGGTCGCGGTCGGGCAGCTGGAGCGCGGCGGGTTCGAGCCGCAGGTCTCGCCGCCCATCGGGACGTACGTCGTGTCGGCCTGGAGGTACGGGTACTCGACGGACGTGTTCTCGTACGTGCCGAAGTCGTCGGGACTGGCGAGGAAGCAGTCGTTGTGGTGACCGATCCGGGACAGCGCCGAGCCGTTGTAGGCGTCGCCCGGTTGTACTGCCGCGGTCGAGTACATGGTGCGCTTGAACTTCGGGGTGCGGAGCTGGATCATCCGGGTCGACGGGACGACGCTCAGCAGCTTGTCGGTGACGGCCTTGCGGTTGGCCCAGTCGGTCGAGGTGACCGTGCCGGCGTTGCCGAAGTTCTGCGTGTAATACCACTCACCCCAGGCGCCGATGAGGCCGGCCTGGACGACGGCGATGACATCCTTACCTCCGTTGAGGTACGGCGCCAGCTGGTCGAGGTGAGCGAGGATCCGGTCCTTGGTGGTGTCGTCGCCTGCGGTCGAGGTGGTGTACGCGAACCGGAGAACCATCTTCAGACCGGCTGCCCGGACAGTGTTGATCTGCTGCTGGAGCTGGTCGAGAGCGGCCTGTGCGATCGGACCGTTCTTGTACTCGGCCAGGTAGAAGACGCACATCACCAGCGAGATGCCCTGGCTGGTGCGGTAGCTCTCCAGGGTGCTCTGGGAGAAGTCGGCCTTGTCGCAGTCACCGGTGTGGTGGTAGAGCCCGCGTTCGGGGTTGGCGAAGTTGTCCGACGAGGGAGTGTAGGTCACGTTGCCGCTCGCGCCGCCGGAGTACACCTGCGTGTACTTCGTGGAGGTCTCGAGCGGTGCTTCCACCTGGAAGACGAGGTCGGCGTCGTTCGGAGTCGCGGTCTCGCCGAGGTCGGCGCGGTTGACCGTCCACTGGGCGACTCCGCCGGTGCCGGCGAACGTGACCGTGCGGACGAGCGTCCAGCTCCAGCCGCTGCCGGTGTGCTGGTAGAGGCTGCCGTTCTCGAGCAGGTAATCGGCGCCGGTGCCTGCTTGCGCGTAGCCGGTCGACGCGTTGCGGTCGGTGTCGACGTACACGCGGAGGAACTGCGGTGTGCCGGTGTAGGAGAAGCGGTAGGTGACGGTGGTGGCGGTGTTGGTCGCGGAGGTGCCGCTGATCGTGGCCTCGGCGGGGGAGACCAGCAGGGCGGCGAGCAGCGCGCCGGTGAGGAGCGCGACGAGCAGGCGGAACGGACGCATGATGCTTCCTCTCGCTGGGCGGGCGATGTGAATAATCATGGAGTCCAGGAAAATTATGTCAAGGTCTCAGGCCGGTCGTGATCGTCGACTCGACCTCGTCGAGCGCCAGCCGGACCGCGCCGAGCGCGACCCCTTCGTCGGCGAACGCGGACACCCGGATCTCCGGCGTCCGCAGACACCACCGGTCCAGCTCCCGCCGCAACGGCTCCACCATCACGTCGGCCGACCGCGAGAACCCACCCCCAATCACCACCAACTGCGGATCCAAGGTGAGCACCAGAGCCGAGGCACCCACGGCCAGATCGCTGACGTACTCACGGACCGCCTCGACAGCCCGAGGATCCCCACCTCGAGCGGCGAGGAACACGCGCTCGAACCCGGTCGAGGACGGGGAGGAGGGCGCCGTCGCAGGCGAGGAGGAGCCGGCTCCTGCCGCGGACCGGGCGGTGTTGTCGAGCCAGGTGGTGAGGTGTTCGGGGGCTCTTAGCCAGCCTGCTGCTGGGAGGGCGCCTATTTCGCCGGACCAGTTGGCGAAGCCTCGGTGGAGTTTGCCGTCGATGATCAGGCCTGCGCCGGTGCGGAGGCCGGCGAGCAGGAACACCACGTCCTTCGCGTACCGCGCCACCCCGCGCCACGTTTCCGCGAGGGCAGCGAGTTTGCAGTCGTTCTCCACCCGGACGGGGCCCGGCACCAACCGTCGTACATGAGCGGTGAGATCGACTCCGGTCCACTCGGGGAGGGAGTCGGAGAGCATGACCTTGCCGGAGCCGTCGACGAGGCCGGTCGTCGCCACGCCGGTGGACCAGATCTGGCCCGCCTCGACGCCCGCCCCGGCCAGCGCCTTCGTCACGCAGCGGTCCATCACCGCCAGCCGTTCGCGCCTACCCGCCTCGGGATCGACCGCGATGCGCGTCTGGTTGAGCACCTCGCCGTCGAGATCGGTGACAAGGGCGAGCGCCTTGTGTCCGCCGATGTCCACCCCGAGCAACCGCCCCGCGCCGGCGTTGAACCGGTACCGTCGCGCCGGCCGCCCGACCGACCCCAGCGCCGGCGCAACCTCGGCCAGCCAGCCGCGTCCGAGCAGGTCGCGTGCAACATCTTCGGTCGACGCCCGCGACAGCCCGGTCCGCTTCGACAACTCGGTGAGCGTGAGCGGCTGATCGCCCCGCAACTCTCGCAGTACGGCGGATGCGTTGAGCTGGCGCAACCGCGAGAGGTCCCCGCCGACCGGCTCCTCGCTCATGGCGCTCCTCACGTTAACCAGGACTCCTGGATAACTATAAGCACTCGGACTGCGCACGGATCTCAGCGTGTGAAAGGGCGCGCCGGACCCCTGTCCAGACCTCCTGACAACGTTGTACCGTGATCTGCCGACGGTCGATCCGAAACGTTTCCGCACGAGGAGGACCAGAGTGTCCAATCCACTGAAGATCGCCACCCTCAGCTTCTGGCACGTGCACGCCGGCGACTATTCGAGGCAGGCCCAGGCGCACCCCGGGACGGACCTGGTGGCCGTCTGGGACGACGACCCGGATCGCGGCAAGGCCGGTGCCGAGCAGTTCGGAGTGGAGTTCACCTCCGACCTGGATGCGCTGCTTGCGCGCGAGGACCTGGACGGCGTGGTGATCACGACGCCGACCGACGTCCACCGGGACGTGATGCTCAAGGCGGCCCAGGCAGGCAAGCACATCTTCACCGAGAAGGTGCTGGCGCCGACGGTCGCCGAGGCCGAGGAGATCGTGGCCGCGACCGACGCGGCCGGTCTGAAGCTGACGGTGTCGTTGCCGCGGCTCTACCACGGCTACACGCAGGCGATCAGCGAGGTCATCGACGACGGCACGCTGGGCACGATCACCTACGGCCGGGTCCGGCTGTCGCACGACGGCGCCATCCCGCGGGACGGTGTCGAGGGCTGGTTGCCGCAGCGGTTCTTCGAGCCGTCGACCGCGATCGGCGGCGCGCTCACCGACCTCGGCTGCCACCCGGTCTACCTGACCCAGTTGTTCCTGGGCGCGCAGCCCGACACGGTCAGTGCGACGTACCGCTCGATCGCCGAGCGCGGACTCGAAGACAACGCTGTCGTGGTCGTCGGATATCCGGACCAGAAGATCGGCGTGATCGAGGCCGGCTTCGCGAGCAACAACCCGTTCACGATCGAGCTCTTCGGCACCGACGGGACGCTCACGTACTCCGACGCGGGCAACGTTCTGCTGGTGAACGGCGAGCAGGTGGACGTGCCGGAGCACGGTACGGACGCGTTCGCGCAGTGGGTCGATCACATCAGCAACGGGACCCGGGCTGACGACAACATTGCGCGCGCGATCGAGCTGACCCGGTTGGTGGTGGCTGCGAACGAGGCCGCCAAGACCGGTAGCGCCATCGCCTACAGCGCCTGAGGACGAGGAGACAGCCATGATCAAAGTTGGACTCATCGGCGCGGGCGGGATCGCGTCGGCCCATATCAAGGGATACCGGGAGCACGCCGGCAAGATCGGCGTCACCGCCGTCGCGGATGCCGTCGAGGAGACGGCCAAGAAGCGCGGCGAGGAGCTCGGCGCCACGGCGTACACGGATTATCGCGAGATGCTCGCGCACGAGGAACTGGACGCGGTCGACATCTGTCTGCCGCACCACCTCCACCGGGACGCGATCGTGGCGGCCGCCGAAGCCGGCAAACACGTCCTGTGCGAGAAGCCGCTGTGTCTGTCGGCCGAGGAAGCAGCCGACGTGCGCAAGGCGATCGTGAAGAACGGCGTGACGCTGATGTGCGCGCACAACCAGCTGTTCATGCCGGCGGTGGCGAAGGCCAAGGAACTGCTCGAGGCCGGGACCATCGGCACGGTCTATGAAGTACGGACGACCGACAGCTTCTACAACGACTTCGACCCGAGCTCGATGGGCTGGCGGGCGAGCAGCAAGACCAGTGGCGGTGGCGAGCTCATTGACACCGGGTACCACCCCACTTATCTGATGCTGCACCTCGCCGGCGGGCTGCCGGTCGAGGCCACTGCCATGCTGTCCACGCACCGGTTGAAGTTCATGGAGGGCGAGGACTCCGCGCAGGTCCTGATCAAGTTCGACAACGGGGTCGTCGGTCAGCTCGTGACCAGCTGGGCCTACCAGCCGGCCGCTTCCACCGAACGCTTCTCCGCAGTCGGCGAGCTCGGCTCACTGACCAGCGACGGTACGACGTTGTCCTACCGCCTCCGGTCCGGCGAGACCGAGACCTTCGACTTCGAACCGGTCGACACCTTCATCGCCGAGATCGGCCACTTCGCCGACTCCCTGCTCGGCAAGACACGTCCGCTGCATACCGAGGAGGAAGGGATCGCCGTCCTCGGCATCCTGCTGGCGGCATACGAAGGCTCGCGCTCGAAGACGATCGCGCCTGTACTGAAGGTCTAGCCGAAGTAGAAACCCTCCGCCAGGTCCGCGAGGAGGCCCGGATGCGTGGGCTGCCAACCGAGCAGCTCACGCGTCCGGGCCGACGACGTCGGGCTGTTCATGGTGGCGAACCGGCCGAGGTAACCGAGGTACTGCGGTGCCTCGTCGAGCGTGACCGAACGGGCCGGAAGGTCGAGGCCCTTGCCGATGGTCTCGGCGATGGTGCGGAACTCGATGCCCTCGTCCTGGACGGCGTGCAGCCGACTGCCCGCGGGCGCGGACTCGAGGGCCAAGCGGTAGAGCCGGGCGGCGTCGAGGGTGTGCACGGACGGCCAGCGGTTCGTCCCGTCACCGACGTACGCCGAGAAGCCGTTCTGCCGGGCGAATCCGATCAGCGAGGGCGCGAAGCCGTGATGGTCGAGCCGGCTGTGGGTGATCTGCGGCAACCGGACGATCGACGACCGGACGCCTTTGGCCGCCAGTTCGATGACGAAGTTCTCCGCGTCGATGCGGTAGCCGCCGGACGGATCGAAGTCCTCCTCGGTCCCCGTCCGGTCGTGAACGATCCCGGCGAGCATGCCGGTGCCCGACGTGCTGACCAACGGCTTGTCCGTGCCGGCCAGCGTGTCGCCGATCGCTTGTAGCGCAGCGAGATCGGACGCGGCCGCGCCCGCCATGTCGCCGGCCTGCATGGCGTCGTGGCGGAACGCGAGGTGCACAACTCCGTCCGCGGCGGCAGCTGCCGCCTGGAGCCGGTCGAGGTCGTCGAGGTCACCGCGGACAGCCTCGGCGCCCCAGTCCGTCAGGCGTTTCGCCGAGGCGTCGGAGCGGGCCAGACCGAGAACCGAGTGGCCGTTGTGCAGGAGTTCCGGCACGAGGGCGGAGCCGACGTGTCCGGACGCTCCGGTGATGAACACACGCATGATGGTGCCTTTCGAGTGATGTCATTGACTGACATCACAATGCTACACGTTCTGATGTCAGTCAATGACATCAGCTAAGATCGACCCATGGGACGGTGGGAACCGGATGCGGCCGGGCGGCTGCGTGAAGCGGCGATGGCGCTGTACGCCGAGCACGGGTACGACGGCACGACCGTCGCCGACATCGCCGACCGGGCCGGCGTCACCGCGCGCACGTTCTTCCGGCACTTCGCGGACAAGCGCGAGGTGCTGTTCGCGGGCTCGGAGCAGCTCGAGCAGCAGATGGTCGCGGCGCTGGCCGCGGCCCCGGCGGATGCGACCCCGATGGACGCGGTCGCCGCCGCGGTCCTCGCGTCGGCCGAGTTCTTCGACGACATCCGCCGGGCCTACTCGCGCCGTCGTCAGGCCGTCATCAACGCGACGCCCGAGCTCCGGGAGCGCGAGCTGATCAAGATGGCCTCGCTGACGTCGGCGCTCACCAAGGGTCTGCTCGAGCGTGGGGTCGCCCCCGATGTCGCGGCGTTGGCGGCCGAGACCGGGGTCGCGGTGTTCCGGGTTTCGTACGAGCGCTGGATCACCGACCCGGACGGCGGGCCGATCGTGGACGTCATCCGGGCGACGCTGAAGACGCTGTCCGGTCTGACGGCTTGACGCTCTCGTGCCAGGAGGCGATGCCGACCAGCGTCACGCAGGTCGCGGCGATCAACGCGAGGTCGGCCACCGAGCCGAGCTGCGGTGTCGCGAGCGGTAGCAACAAGAGGACCGCCACGCCGGCCGCCGCCGCGCCCAGGTGGACGCGGGACGGCTCCGAGATGATCCGGTGCACGCCCCACAAAAGGCCGACGAAGCAGGCGGTCGGGACGGCGACGGCGTAGCTCGCCGCGGTGGGGGAGATGTGCAACTCGTGGCTGGTCTGCTCGACGACGACCTCCAGGCCGGCGCCGAGAGCGGCGAGCGACGCGAAGATGCCGTAGTGCCCGTAGCCCCAGCGGTACGAGCGGTGCCGGCGCTCCTCGAGTCGCGGACCGGCTGGATGCAGGAAATACAGCCACCACAAGGCGAACAGGATCACCAGCCCGCAGCCGGCGACCGCGATCAGTTCTCCACTGACCTCGGTCTCCTCGACGGCCCGGCGTACTCCGTTGGACGCGGCCAGGACCGCTTCACCCAGCAGGATGATCGTGAACAACCCGTACCGCTCGGCGATGTGGTGTGGATGCCAGTGCGTCGCGCGCGGCCGCTCGGCCCACAACGGCACCGACAACTCGAGGATCGCCAGGATGATGAACGCGGCGAGCAGCACGCCGTCGGACGCGCCGCTGTCGGCCAGATACAGCCGGACGAACCAGCCGACCTGCAAGGCGCCGATGCCGAACGCATACCGGAACGCCGTACGACGTGAGTCCGGATCCTCGATGCCCGCGCGCAGCCACAGCGAGATCAGCCCGAGCCGCATGATCAGGTAGCCGGAGGTGAGCATCAGATAGTCGCCGTGGTCCGCGGCCGCCGGGACGCCCGCGGCGAGCAGCAGCACGCCGGCCATCTGCACCATGGTCAGGATCCGGTACGTGACGTCGTCGGTGTCGTACGACGAGGCGAACCAGGTGAAGTTCATCCACGCCCACCAGATTGCGAAGAAGACCTGGAGGAACGGCAGCAACCCGTCGCCGGCGTGGCCGTCGGCGATCGTGTGCGCGAACTGCTCGGTGACCGCGGCGACGGCGACCACGAAGGTCAGGTCGAACAGCAGCTCCAGCTGGCTGGAGACCCGGTGCGGCTCGTCGATCGGCCGTGCGGTCATCCGGACCCGGATGCGGATGGTCGCGTCGGGCACAGCGGCTCCCCTCGTCGGCGGTCGTCAATCAGTGAGACAGCGCACAGGTCGCGGATGTGACTGTGCGGTGGCTGTCACAAGCCCGGTGGGTGCCCTGTCTTATCTCGTGACAGCTCGAAATCAATCGAAAGGGTTCTGCGATGAAGATCGTCGTGATCGGCGGCACCGGCCTGATCGGCACGAAGTTGGCGGCGAAGCTCACCGAGCACGGACACGAGGCGGTGCCGGCCGCGCCGAGCACCGGCGTGAACACCATCACCGGCGAGGGGCTGGACGCTGTCCTGAAGGGCGCCGACGTGGTCGTCGACGTGGCCAACTCGCCGTCGTTCGAGGCCGGGCCGGTGATGGAGTTCTTCAAGACCTCGACCGGTAACCTGCTGCAGGCCGAGGACGCGGCCGGCGTCCGGCACCACGTCGGGATCTCGATCGTCGGCACCGAGCGGATGCCGGAGAACGCCTACTTCGCCGCGAAGATCGCCCAGGAGGAGCTGATCAAGGGCTCCGGTCTGCCGTACTCGCTGGTGCACGCGACGCAGTTCTTCGAGTTCGTCGGGCCGACCGCGGACTCGGGCACCGGCGACGACGGCAAGGTGCACATCGCGCCGGTCGCCTGGGCACCGATCGCCGGCGAGGACGTCGCGAAGAACCTCGCGAAGGTCGCGGTCGGCGAGCCGCTGAACGCGCGGATCGACATCGCCGGCCCGGACGAGTACCGCATGGACGAGTTCTTCCGGAAGGCGCTGGCGCAGCGCGGCGACACCCGTGAGGTCGTCTCCGACCCGCACGCCCTGTACTTCGGCGCCGAGCTGAAGGAGCGCAGCCTGGTCCCGGTCGGCCCTGCCACCCTCGGCGAGCTGCACTACGACGAGTGGTACGCCGCTCAGGCCGGTCGATGACGATGAGCAACGACGAGCAGTTCCTGCACGAGCTCGAGGTGGAGGTCGACGCCGACATCCGGCTGAACGCCGCGGGCACACCACCCGAGGACGATGCCGACTGGGTGCTCGATCCGTATGAGGCACAAGCCGAAACGGCCGATCTCAACAGCCTGAAGGCCGCCATCGAAGTCTTGGAAGGCGAGGATCAGCCGTATCCTCCAGCGGAGAACTGACAGAAGGGTGTCGATGGAGCTCGACGATGCGGTCGCGGTCTTCAACGAGGTGCGGCCGCGGCTGATGGGCATCGCCTACCGGATGCTGGGCAGCCATGCCGAGGCTGAGGACCTGGTCCAGGAGGTGTGGATGCGCTGGCAGGCAGCGGATCGCAGTACGGTCCAGAGCCCGGTGGCGTACCTGTCGACCGCGGTGACCAGGCTCGCGATCAACGCGAGCCAGTCCGCGCGCGCCCGGCGGGAGACCTACATCGGTCCCTGGTTGCCGGAGCCGGTCGATACCAGCGCCGACCCGTACCTCGGTGCCGAGCGCGGGGAGGCGCTGAGTTTCGCCGTCCTCCTCGTGCTCGAGCGGCTGTCGCCGACCGAGCGGGCGGCGTACATCCTGCGGGAGGCGTTCGACTACCCGTACGACGAGCTCGCCACGATGCTGCAGACGACGCTGCCGGCCGTGCGGCAGCTCGTCAGCCGGGCGCGCAAGCGGATCCGCGCCGAACGCCGGACCGAGGTCAGCGGGACCGAGCAGAAGAAGTTGCTCTCGGCATTCGTCGAGGCGGCGCGGTCGGGCGATCTCGGCCAGCTGGAGCAGTTGCTGGCCAAGGACGCGATCAGCTACTCCGACGGTGGCGGCGTTGCCCGGGCGTCGAAGTTCCCGGTGGTCGGGCGGGAGCGGGTGGCGAAGTACTACCGCGCCTTCCACACCCGGTTCTGGGAGGGCGTCGAGGTCGAGCTCGGTGCGGTGAACGGGGAGCTGGCCGCTATGTGCAAGCGCGACGGCGTGCTGTTCGCCGTGTGCACGATCATCGCGTCGGCCGACGGTATCGACGAGGTGCTCTGGATGATGAACCTGTCCAAGCTCTCCGCTGTCGCTTGAGCTGGAGGAGATGTGTTCAAGCGGAGCGATCATGCCGTCGTGCACCGGTTCGCGACTGCGTGCCGGGCCGGCAGCGCCGGTGCGATCCGGAGCCTGCTCTCGCCTGAGGTGATCGCCGTCAGCGACGGCGGTGGTCAGGTCTTCGCGGCGCCGGGTCCGGTCCGAGGGGTCGCGCAGGTTGCGCAGTGCGTCAGCGACCTGCTCGACGTACACCCTGGCCTGGCGTTGACGGTCGAGGCGGTCAACGGTCAGCCGGGTGTGGTACTGCGTGGCGCCGACGGGGTCGTCGCCGTCGTGAGCCTGAAGGTGACGGGCGGGAAGGTCGCCGCCGTCTGGATCGTGCTGAACCCGGACAAGCTGCGGCACTGGGTGTGATCCCCACGGGAATGAACGCCCCCTGGTCTGGTGTTGACGTGTCAACCTAGACTTGTTGTGGTGAGCGGACAGGAGAGTGGGCGTCATGCCTGATACGGCCGAGTTGGCCACGGTGGATTTCGGACTCGACACCTTCGGGGACATCCCCGTGGACGACAGCGGCGCGCCGGTGACGGACGCGGCGGCGATCCGGCAGGTGGTCGCCGAGGCGGTGCTGGCCGACCAGATCGGCGTGAACGCGATCGCCCTCGGCGAGCACCACCGGCCGGAGTTCTCGATCTCTTCACCGGAGACGGTGCTGGCCGGCATCGCGACCCAGACGTCGAACATCAAGCTCGGATCCGGCGTGACGGTGCTGAGCTCGGACGACCCGGTGCGGGTGTTCCAGCGGTTCTCCACCGTGGACGCGCTGTCGAACGGGCGGGCCGAGGTGATCCTCGGACGCGGATCGTTCACCGAGTCGTTCCCGCTGTTCGGGTACGACCTGGCCGACTACGACGTGCTGTTCGAGGAGAAGCTGCAGTTGTTCGTGCAGCTGCTCGACGAGAAGCCGGTGACCTGGGAAGGCACGGTCCGGGCCGCGCTCGACAACGCCGACGTCTATCCGAAGACCGAGTCCGGCCGGCTGAAGACCTGGGTCGGGGTCGGTGGTTCGCCGCAGTCCGTCGTTCGCACGGCGTACTACGGGTTGCCGTTGATGCTCGCGATCATCGGCGGGGCGCCGGTCCGGTTCGCGCCGTACCTCGATCTGTACAAGCGGGCGGCCGAGCAGTTCGGTACGGTCGCGCATCCGGTCGGGATGCACTCGCCGGGGTTCGTCGCGGAGACGGACGAGCTGGCGAAGGAGATCTACTTCGAGCCGTACAAGGTGATGCGGGACCGGATCGGGGCGTTGCGCGGCTGGCCGCCGTTGAAGCGCGAGGAGTTCGAGTCCGAAGTACTGCACGGATCGATGTACGTCGGGTCGCCGGAAACTGTGGCCCGCCGGATCGCCGGTGCGGTGAAGACGCTGGGGGTGTCGCGGTTCGACCTGATCTATTCGGGTGGTCCGCTGCCGGTCAGTGCACGGATGAAGGCCGTCGAGTTGTACGGCACGAAGGTCATCCCGCTGGTGCGGGACATGCTTGCGGAGGGATCGGAGTGACGACGATCGGGATCCTGGGGGCCGGGAAGGTGGGGACCGTCCTGGCGCGGCTCGCAGTCGCCGCCGGGTACCGCGTGCTGATCGCGGGATCGGGTGAGGTCTCGAAGATCGCGTTGATCGTCGAGGTCGTCACGCCGGGCGCCATCGCCGCGACCGCTGCCGAGGTGGCCGCGGAGGCCGACGTGGTGATCCTGGCGCTACCGCTCGGCAAGTACCGGACGATCCCGGTCGAGGCGCTCCGCGGCAAGCTCGTCATCGACGCGATGAACTACTGGTGGGAGGTCGACGGCATCCGCGACGATCTCACCGACCCGCGGACGTCGTCGTCGGAGCTCGTCCAGGAGTTCCTGCCCGGGTCGCGGGTCGCGAAGGCCTTCAACCACATGGGTTACCACGACCTCGACGAAGGCGCCCGCCCGGCCGGTTCGCCCGGCCGCAAGGCGATCGCGATCGCGGGCGAGCCCGCCGACGCCGCCGAGGTCGCGAGGATCGTCGACGCCCTCGGCTTCGACCCGGTCGTCGCCGGTCCGCTGTCCGACGGCGTACGGCTGGAACCGCACACCGAGATGTTCGGAGCCAACGTCACCGCCGACGAGGTCCGCACCCTCCTCGACCGCTTCCCCGACACCCCCCGCGGCCAACTCGTCGCCGAAGCCCGCGCCGCCTGAACTCACCCGCCAACCAGGAATCCGCGACGGAGATGGTTGGCGGGTGCTCAAGAGTCATGCAGCTACGGGAAGTGGCTCCGCGGTAGGGCGGCGTGCGCCGCGTTCGGCGCCGACGCCGGCGGCGACGACGCAGGCGATGCCGACGGCCTGGACGACACCAGGTGCCTGGCTGAGGAAGATCCAGCCGACCAGGAGTGCGAGCGCGGGCTCGAGGCTCATCAGCGTGCCGAACACACCCGCGTCGAGGCGGCGGAGAGCCAGGTACTCGAGGCTGAACGGGATCACCGGCAGGAGCAGCGCCAGCCCGAACCCGATGATCACCAGCTGCCAGGTCATGACCGGGATCGTACTCGGTCCGGCGACCGCGGTGGCGACCACGGCGGCCACCGGCAGCGAGACGCCCATGCCCTGCAGGCCGGTGACGCTCCCGCCGACGTGCTGAGTGAGGACGATGTACGCCGCCCAGCAAGCGGCCGCGCCCAGCGCGAACAGCACGCCCAGACCGTCGACCGAACCGTGCCACGGCTGCGTCAGCAACATCACGCCGGCGAACGCCAGCCCCGGCCAGATCAGCCGCCCACGGCTCCGCAGTACCGCGACCGTCAGCGGGCCGAGGAACTCCAGCGCGCTCGCCGTGCCGAGGGGCAGCCGGGCGGCGGCGGCCATGAACAGCAATGTCACACCGGCGGTCGCGATGCCGAGCCCGACCGCGGCCAGGAACGAGTTGCGGTCGAACGAACTGCGGCGCGGCCGGAACAGCACGAGCACGATCAAGCCGGCACAGCTCAGTCGCAGCCACGCCGCACCCTCCGGACCGACCCGGTCGAAGAGCCCGACGGAGGCGGCCAGCCCGAGCTGGACCATCGTCATCGACAGGACCGCGAAGGCTACGCCGGTCCGGCTGTCATGTCTGTGCATGCCTTCCAGTGAAGCTCGCGATTTCATTCGCGTCCACGTGTTAATCCTGCACAAGTCGTTCATGATGAGTGAATGGAAGTACGCCGTCTCGAACTCCTCCTCGCCCTGTCCCGGCAGGGATCGATGCATGCGGTCTCCCAGGCGCTCGGCGTCACCACGTCGACCGTCTCGCAACAGATCGCCGCGCTGGCCAAGGAAGTCGGGATGCCGCTGCTCGAGCCCGACGGCCGCCGCGTGCGGCTCACCCCGGCGGGCCGGCGGCTGGCCGGGCACGCAGTGGACATCCTGGCTGCCCACGAGGCCGCGCGCGCCGACCTCGATCCGTCGGCCGAGCCGGCCGGGACGGTTCGCGTGGCCGCGTTCCATACGGTGATCCGGGACACCCTGCTGCCCGTCGTACATCAGCTCGCCGCCGACCATCCCGCCGTACGGCTGGAGATCCAGGAACAGGAGCCGCCCGAGGCGCTCGCCCTGCTGGAGCGCGACCAGGTCGACCTCGTCCTCAGCTACGACTACAACCTCGCGCCCGCCGCCGTCGACCCGGCGCTCGAATCCTCGCCGCTGTGGGAGTCGACCTGGGCCCTCGCCGTACCGTCACGGTCCCGCCGCACAACCGGTCCGACGGCCGATGTCCTGGCCGCCTTCGCCGACAGCGACTGGATCGTGAACTCCCGCCACACCGCCGACGAACACGTGATCCGCACCCTGGCGGCCCTGTCCGGCTTCGAACCCCGCATCACCCAGCGCGCCGACACCCTCCAGCTCGTCCAGGAGATGATCGTCGCCGGTCTGGGCGTCGCCCTTATGCCCGCCGCCTACCCCAAGACCACAGGCATCTCCGTACGCCGCCTCCGTGACCCGGACCCCCGCATGCGCGCCTACACCCTCACCCGCCGAGGCCGCACCGCCTGGCCCCCACTGTCCCTCGTCCTCAATCTGCTGGCACGGCGTACGCGTTGAGGCTCGGTGCGCTGTCGCCTCACTCGACCAGTTTGCCGTCGGTGGAGACGTGGCGCATCAGGCGGCGGAACTCGGCTGGGATCGGTGGGATCTGCTCGGGTTTGATGTCGCCCGGGCCGGACCAGACGAAGTTCACCTGGAACGATTCGTCGAGGTCGGGGTAGTCCGAGCGGTTGTGGCAGCCGCGGGTTTCGCGTCGCACCAAGGCTGCGTCGAGTGTCGCCCGGGCGGCCATCGCCGACGCCTTCAGGTCGAAGGCATGGGCCAGGTCCTGGAAGCCGGCGATGTCCGGATGGACTCCCACCTGCGTCATCCGCCCCTCGAGCTCGGCCAGCTCCGACAGCCCGGCGTTGAGACCGTCCTCGTCGCGCACCACGCCGGCGCGGGTGGTCATCGTGTCGCGCAGGGCGCGTTGCAGGGCGCGGACGTTCTCCGGCCCGTCGTTCGTCAGCAGGTGGTCGATCTCGGCCCGCGCTTCCGCCACCGCGTCGGCCGAACGCAGCTGCGCCTGCCGGTCGATCGAGTACTTCGCGGCTTCCTCGGCCACGATCCGGCCGAACACCAGCAGCTCGATCAGCGAGTTGCCGCCGAGCCGGTTCGCGCCGTGCAGCCCGCTGGCGGCCTCGCCGATCGCCCACAGCCCGTCGACGCCGGTGCCGTGGTCCTCGGGCCGGACCCAGACCCCGCCCATCGAGTAGTGCGCGGTCGGGGCGATCTCGATCGGCTGCTTGGTGATGTCGAGCATCTGCAACTCGAGCAGCGTCTGGTAGACGCGCGGGAGCCGGCGCATGATCGTCTCCCGGGGCAGGTGCGACACGTCCAGCCAGACGCCGCCGTTCGGGGTGCCGCGGCCTTCCTTGATCTCGGTGTACTCCGCGAGCGCGACCCGGTCCCGCGTGGACAGCTCCATCCGCTCGGCGTCGTACCGGGCCATGAACCGCTCACCGAGCGCGTTGCGCAGCTGACCGCCCTCGCCGCGGGCCGCCTCGGAGACGAGCGTGCCGGCGGCGTTCTCCGGCTCGATCAGCCCGGACGGGTGGAACTGGACGAGCTCGGGATCGCGGAGCTTCCCGCCCGCCAGCACGGCGAGGCGGAACGCGTCGCCCGTGTTCTCGTCGCGGCGGGACGAGGTACGGCGCCAGATCCGGGTGTGGCCGCCCGCGGCCAGGATCACCGCGTCGGCGTGGATGACATACCGCCGCCCGGTGGTCAGGTCGAACCCGTACGCGCCGAAGACGGTGTTGTCCTTCACCAGGATCCGCGTCACGTAGACCGTGTCCAGGATCGGTACGCCGAGCTGGACCGCGCGGTTGATCAACGTGCGCTGGATCTCCAGACCGGTGTAGTCACCGGCGAACGCGGTCCGGCGGTAGGTGTGCGCGCCGAAGAACCGTTGCGAGATCCGGCCGTCGGCCTCGCGGGCGAACGGCATGCCCCAGCGCTCCAGGTCTTCGATGCCGCGGGCGGCGCCCTCGGCGACGATCTGGACCGTGATCGGATTCGCGAGCAGGTAACTCTCCTGCAGCGTGTCGGCGGCGTGCTGCTGCCACGTGTCCTGAGGATCCATCGTGGCCAGCGCCGCGTTGATGCCGCCGGCGGCCAGCGAGGTGTGCGCGTCGGACCGCGGGCGTTTCCCGAGGGCAAGGACCTCGACGCCCTGCTCGGCCAGCTCGATCGCGGCGCGGAGGCCGGCACCACCCGTTCCGATCACCAGGACGGACGTGGCGATCTGCTGTTCGGTGATGCTCATCGGTTCTCCTTCGCGTTCGGTGCTCTCACCCATCAGGACAACGCAGAGTGCCGATCTGTGACTGTCTCGCCGGTCACAACAACGCTGTCTGTTCGGTCTCTCCAGGTAGCCCGAGAGAAGTAGCGGGAGAAGTCCCGAGGGAAGTCCCCAGCGAAAGGAAGCCCCATGAGCGAGAATCCGGTCGTCGTCCTGGTGCACGGCGCGTTCGCCGAGTCGGCCAGCTGGAACGGCGTCGTCGAGCGGCTGCAGGCGCGGTCGATCGAGGTCGTCGCGGCGCCGAACCAGCTGCGCAGCCTGGACGGCGACGCACAGTACGTCCGCGACGTGATCGCCGGCATCGGGAAGCCGGTCGTGCTGGTCGCCCACTCGTACGGCGGCATGGTGATCACCGAGGCCGCGGCCGACAACGACGCGGTCAAGGCGCTGGTGTACGTCTGCGCGTTCGCGCCCGACCAGGACGAGAGCGCCTTCGCGTTGTCCGCCAAGTTCCCCGGCAGCACGCTCGGCGACGCGCTGAACGCATATCCGGTCAGCACCGGCGGCAACGAGCTGGCGATCCGGCCAGACGTGTTCCATCAGCAGTTCTGCGCCGACGTACCGGCGGAGCAGGCCGCGCTGATGGCCGCGACGCAGCGCCCGGCGACAGAGGCCGCGCTGACCGGTGGTCTGCGCACTGCCACCCCGGCGTGGCAGTCCATCCCGTCCTGGTTCGTGTTCAGCGACCAGGACCTGAACATCCCGGTGGCTCTGCACCGCTTCATGGCCGAGCGAGCCGGCGCGAAGGACACCCGGGAGATCGCCGGTGCGTCGCATGCCCTGAGCGTGTCCCAGCCCGAGGCGGTGACGGCCACGATCCTCGACGCACTGGGCGCTTGAGGCTACGAACTACGGACTCGACTACGAGGTTCCAGGGCGCGATGAGGGGTTGCCGGCGGCGACGCTGAGACAGCCCCCAGCGCAAGGAGTCCGGATCATGAGTACGGCGGGATTGGACGAGTTCCTCCAGGCAAGGCCACGGCTGTTCCGGATCGCGTGCCGGATCGTCGGCAATCCGCACGAGGCGGAGGAGCTCGTCCAGGACGTCTGGGTGCGCTGGCAGCGGACGGACCGCACGGTGGTCGCGGACCCGCAGGCGTTCCTGGCGACCACGGTGTCCCGGCTCGCGATCAACGTGGTGCAGTCGGCGCGACGACGGCACGAGACGGCGATCGGCTCGTGGCTCCCGGACGAGCGGATCGCGAGTGGAGTCGATCCGCATCTGTACGCCGAGAACCAGGAGGCGTTCGCGGTCGCCGTACAGCTGCTGAAGGAGCGGTTGTCGCCGGCCGAGCGCGCGACGTACGTACTGCGGGAAGGCTTCGACTACCCGTACCGGCAGATCGCCGAGACGCTTCGGATCGGGGCGCCGAACGCCCGGCAGCTGGTCAAACGGGCCCGCGATCGGCTCGCCGATCTGGCCCAGGAAGCGGTCTGATCCGGAGTTTCGGCACCTGAGAGTCCTATACCCTTCACGCCGTTCACCCTTAGCCTCTGTTGAGGGGGTGAGCGATGGCGAGCGACGGGTTCGACAACCTTGCGCCGGGACTGCGTGGTCGGCGGGCGGAGTGTGCGCGCCTGGACCAGGTCGTGGCCGGTGTGCGCTCCGGCACGGGCCAGGTGCTGATCGTCCGCGGCGAGGCCGGGATCGGGAAATCTGCCCTGCTCGAGTACCTCGTCGGCCGCGCCGAGGGCTGCCGGGTCGTCCGCGCCTCCGGGGTCGAGTCCGAGATGGAGCTGCCGTTCGCCGGTCTCCACCAGCTGTGCCTGCCGTTGCTCGATCGCAGCGACCGTCTGCCCGGCCCGCAGCGCGCGGCTCTGGAGGTCGCGTTCGGACTGAGCGCAGGCGGCCCGCCGGACCGCTTCCTGATCGGCGCGGCCGCGTTGAGCCTGCTCTCGGCGGCATCCGATCGGCAGCCGCTGCTGTGCGTCATCGACGACGCGCAATGGCTGGACCAGGCATCGGTCCAGACGCTGACCTTCGTCGGG